>NZ_CP102096.1:1237134-1546417 GCF_024582835.1 Vibrio japonicus | reverse complement strand
GATCGAAGAGTTTATCCGCGAATACAACGGCGAAGGCATTCAGCATATCGCGCTTAGTACCGATGATATCTACCAAACTGTACAGACACTACGCGACCGCGGTATGAACTTCATGCCAACACCGGACACGTATTACGAGAAAGTGAATGAGCGTGTCGAAGGCCACGAAGAAGATATCGACAAGCTGCGCGAGCTACAAATTCTTATTGATGGCGCACCAATGAAAGATGGCATCTTGCTACAAATCTTTACGCAAACAGTGATTGGGCCGGTTTTCTTTGAGATTATCCAGCGTAAAGGGAATGAAGGGTTTGGAGAAGGTAACTTCAAAGCGCTGTTTGAATCTATCGAAGAAGATCAAATTCGCCGAGGAGTACTGAGCGATGCATAAATGGATCACATTCCCTCATCGGGAGGGAGTGTGCTCTAAACAGGCACATGCAGACTTCCCGGAAGAGGCAATTTACGAAAGAGAAGCCGGTCGAAGTGGATTCTTCGGCCCAGCGGCTCACTTCCACCACCAACATGCTCCGACTGGTTGGACAGAGTGGGAAGGGGAGTTGCGTCCTCGCGCGTTCAATTTCAATTTCGTTGAGAAAGCGAGCCAAATTTCTCCATGGAGTGTGCCTCATTTGCTCCACAATGCGGATTGCAAAATCCGTGTTTGGAAGATGGATGAGAAGATGGATTTCTTGGTGCGCAATGCAGACGGCGACGAGCTGCTGTTCATCCACCAAGGTAAAGCGGATCTCTACTGCGATTATGGCCATATTGAAGTGACGGAAGGCGACTACGTGGTCATCCCTCGTTCGACTAACTGGCGATTAGAACCGTCTGAGCCGATGTTCATTCTAATGGTTGAAAACACCGATGCTGCCTACACTTTGCCTGATAAAGGGATGGTGGGTAACCACGCAGTGTTTGATCCAGCAGTGTTGGAAGTGCCATCAATCAACGAACAATTCCAAGCGCAGTATTCTGAGCAGCAAACTCAGGTTCAGGTGAAGCGCCATGAAAAAGTCAGCACAATTACTTACCCATTTAACCCGTTAGACGCCATTGGCTGGCACGGTGATTTAGCGGTAGTGAAAGTGAATTGGCGAGATATCAGGCCACTCATGTCGCACCGCTACCATTTACCACCATCAGCGCATACGACATTTGTTGGATCAGGGTTCGTCATTTGTACGTTTGTACCTCGCCCGATTGAGAGCGATCCGGGCGCACTCAAAGTACCTTTCTATCACAATAATGATGATTACGATGAAGTGCTGTTTTATCACGCAGGTGACTTTTTCAGCCGAGATAATATCGAAGCAGGGATGGTGACTTTCCATCCAGCCGGTTTTACTCATGGACCACACCCGAAAGCCTTTAAAGCGGGTCAAGAATACAAGAAGAAGTTCACGGACGAAGTGGCAGTCATGATCGATACTCGCCATGCTTTGACGTTCAGTGACGAGGCGAAAAGTGTAGAAAATAAAGAATATGTCTACAGTTGGAAAGTGTAGAGCTTAGTATTAAGGGAATTAAAAAATGAAGTTAGCGACCCTGAAAAACAGTACCCGCGATGGACTCCTAGTGGTGGTGAATAAAGCGTTGACCAAATGTGTTGCGGTACCAGAAATCGCGGAAAACTTGCAACAAGCGCTCGATCACTGGCAACGCGTAGAGCCTCAGCTTAACGAAGTGTATGTCGCGTTAAATGAAGGTGAGTTGGTTAATGAAATGGACTTTGACCAAGCGCTTTGTGAGTCGCCATTACCACGTGCTTATCAATGGGCGGATGGCAGCGCATACGTTAACCACGTAGAGTTGGTTCGTAAAGCGCGTGGAGCCGAAATGCCGCCAAGTTTTTGGACAGATCCGCTCATGTACCAAGGCGGTTCAGACGCATTTATTGGCCCATGTGACGACATCCCGGTCGGCAGCGAAGATTGGGGCATCGATTTTGAAGGTGAAGTTGCCGTCATAACGGACGATGTTCCTATGGGCGCGTCACCTCAAGAGGCGGCGTCAAAGATCAAACTGATCATGTTGGTTAACGATGTGTCGCTGCGCGGATTAATCCCTAATGAACTGGCGAAAGGCTTTGGCTTTTTCCAATCGAAACCGTCATCGGTGTTCTCTCCCGTTGCGGTTACGCCAGATGAATTGGGCGATGCGTGGGATGGCAGTAAGGTGAATTTACCTTTGCTCTCTTATTACAACGGCGCGCCATTTGGCTGCCCAAATGCGGGTGTTGATATGACGTTTGAGTTTCCTGAGCTGGTGGCGCATGCAGCGAAGACACGTCCGTTATCGGCAGGAGCAATTATCGGTTCAGGTACGGTTTCCAATAAACAGGGTACAGACTTTGGTACTGCCATTTCTGAAGGTGGGGTAGGCTACTCATGTATTGCTGAAGTGCGAATGATAGAGACGATTCGCGATGGCAAACCTTCAACAAGCTTCATGAAGTTTGGCGACAGAATTAAAATCGATATGCAGGATGAAGCAGGTAATTCGATATTTGGCGCGATCGATCAGCAAGTGGTGAAATACTGATGTCAGATATCACGCTCTATGGGTATTGGCGTTCGTCTGCAGCGTATCGAGTGAGAATTGCGCTGAATTTGAAAGGGATAGAATACCAACAGAAATCAATCCATTTGATCAAAGACGGTGGCGAGCAACACTCTGATGCTTTTAAACAGCTTAATCCGAGTGAACTGGTGCCTGTGCTGGTGGATGGGGATATTCGTCTTAATCAGTCGCTTGCGATTATCGATTATCTGGATGAGCAGTACCCTGACGTGCTGATGGTTCCAAAGGAGCGTGAAACACGCTATTTGGTGAAAGCCTTGGCACAGGATATTGCGGTTGATATTCACCCTCTCAATAATTTGCGCGTTCTGCAGTTTCTGTCGAGTCATGGAAGCTTTTCTGACGAAATGAAAAACCAGTGGTATCAACATTGGATTGAAGTGGGCTTTCAAAGCTTAGAGAAAAAGCTTGAACGGACAAGTGGGAAGTACTGCGTAGGGGATAACATTACCTTGGTTGATGTCTGCCTCGTCCCGCAGGTTTACAACGCAGAACGCTTTAATGTGGATTTGTCTCCTTTTCCTGTTATCAGAAAAGTGACCGCGTCACTTAGAGAGATTGCGGCATTTTCTCAAGCAGCGCCAGAAGCACAACCTGATGCCGTTTTACCAAAATAATCTCCCCAGTTATTTTGGGTGCTCGTAAGAAATTTTAGGCTAGAAAATCAAAAGGCCACCTCTTGGTGGCCCACTTCATTCTGGAGACTATGTGTGATTTAACGCAGTACTTGCTGTCGCTCACGCTGTTGGCGTTCAGCGACATTGAATTGACGCACATCCAATGCGGCTAAGTCATTGCACTCTGCACATGAGTGGTGACATTTTCCGTCAATGTATTCGTGTTTTGTTAACAAGCTTGGCTTTTTACACCAGTCACAGATACCTTCGATAGTAAACATGCTTTTCTCCCCACCTTAAACACTTAGGTGATAATTTCGAGGAAAATTATGACATGGAGAACCTATTCAGGTTAACTATTTGTTATTGTTTATGGGAGAGGGATCGATTGCGCAGCTTAGAATTTTCCGAGTGTGTCGAAAAAATTCAGCCAAAAGCGATATCGTTTGTAACTATTTATTAACATTGCTAAGTATGACTTTCAGTGCAGTGTTTAAACGCTTCATTTCCTCTTGCGTTCCTTGTCGATCAGGGTGGTAGATCTTGCACAATTGCTTGTACCTTACTTTGATCTCCTTACTGTCGGGCACGTTTGATGGATCAAATCCAAATAAGGCACAGGCCAGCGCAATATTGTGTTCTTGTGGAGAGGATTGCGGTCTGGAGGGCGCCCCTTTACTGGCTTGCAATTTTTTGAATTGGCGATACAACGTTTCGAGTTGGCGCTTCTGCTGCTGGATCGTTTTTTCTTGGTCTTGCACTTGATGTTTCAGAGACAGACTCTCCTTATGCGCGTGAGAGTCCAAAGCGTTTGATTGCTGGTTTAACTTCTTGATTTTCTTTTTGTGCCAGACAGATCCGGAAACAAGCAAACATGTCAGCAGAAGGGAGACATAAAGAAACTCATCATCATTATTGTCACCGAGCTTTGATGCTGTTTCAGGTAGGCGTTTTGTTTCTGGGCTGGAGTGTTCCACCGTCTCTTCTAAGTGATCAATGGATGAGATTTGCTTAGCGCGCTGGGCATTAAATTGTTTCTGTAAAATGCGCTCATACCCATTTTGAGCCTTCTCACTCTTTTTCGCGGCTACTTGATACCAAATTTTGGCTAAATCGAGTCGGTTTAGTCTTTCATAAACATGGCCGATTTTGACCTGTGCCTCAGTATCGCCCGAAACGGAAAGTGTGGTGAGCCAGTAAAGTGCGCGGTCAGTTTGTTCACTGTTAGCAGGATGTTCTAGATAGATGTTAGCAAGAGAAAATGCCGCTTCTGGATTACCGGAAATTGCGGCTTGTTCCAGCCAATAGATTGCCTCATTAACTGATACGTCAACCCCTTCACCATGAAGATAACGTTGACCTAGCTGATATTGGGCTAGGGTGTCTTGGGATTGCGCTTTGGCGGTTAAGTCTTCAACAGAGCCAGCGAAGTATAGGGGAGAAATGAGAAGAAAGACAAATGCGAACAGTTTCAAGCCAAACCCTTAGAGGTGTGTATCTAGGAACGTGTAGTGTAATGCAATTCTTCCGCAAATAAAAAATGGCTTCCGAAGAAGCCATTTACATCACAATTGTTCCGCTCGAAAAGGTTATTTAAGAGGTAGGATCTGAATTTCAACGCGACGGTTACATGCGCGACCAGCGGTTGTGTCATTTGTACATAGTGGGTAACGTTCACCGTTACCGCGTGCAATTGCACGGCCTGAAGCGACACCTTGAGAAATCAGGTAAGAACGCACTGATTCAGCACGACGCTCAGAAAGTACTTGGTTTAGATTGTCGCCGCCAGTACTGTCCGTGTGACCATCAATCACAAGGCTCGTGTCTGGGTACTCAACAAGAATACGAGCAACACCGCGAAGCGTGTTGTGGATGCTTGCGTCTAGTTGGTATGAGCTAGATGTAAAGCCAATGCCGTTTTCCAAACGTAGAAGAAGCTGGTTTTCACCTACACGCTCAACCTGTACACCAGAGTTTAGAAGCTCTTTACGTAGCGCTGCTTCTTGTTGGTCAAAGTAGTAGCCTACGCCGCCACCCACTGCTGCACCGCCTGCTGCGCCGATTAGCGCGCGCTGACGACGTTCTTTCGCGTCATCACCAGTTGCTAGACCAGCTGCTGCACCAGCAATAGCACCAATAAGCGCACCTGTTGTTGCAGAGTTAGTTTCCATTTCACCTGTTGTAGCGTTCTGACGTTGAGTAGCCTGACAACCAGTAAGCGCGATAGCCACTGCTAGGGCAAGCGTTATTTTTTTCACAAGTACATCTCCGTATTTTCTGAATTGTTTTCAGAATCGTTTGTTAGAAGTTCTGGGAAAGGAATCATCCCGAAAAAGCGAGACAAGTCAACAGAAACTATTCTAATTGACTGAACCTTAACGAAACCTTAACGAATATTAGCGCAACATCTTAGGCGCTTGAGCACCATCAATCGGACGATTGACCGAAACCGTTCTGCCTTTTTTCAACCCGACTTCGTAATCAGCAGTCAGGTTTTTCATCGCTTCTCTAAGTTGTTGTTTAAACGTTTCTCTATCGATATTTTTAAATTCTTTGTCGATGTAATCGTCAATTTTTTTAGCAGATTCTTCATCTGGGCTGATAATTGGCAACTTTTCTAGTGCGCCTTCTACCCAGCCAGAGAGAAAAGAGTTCACGCGGCGAGTGACTTCACCAGACGGGGTTCCTGACCCAGCAAAGCTGTTACGAAACTTACCAGTCTGTTCATTCATTTCGCGGTAGATGATGTCGAAGGCAAACGCGGCAAAAATGGCGCGGTCTGCTTCACCAATAAACTCAACGCGTTTCAGTCCTTTGTGGTTAAGGAGAACGGCTTCGACACCAAATTTGGTATTGATCCCACGAATAATGCGAAGTAAATGTGAGCCAACATTTGCAGGGAGTAGGTGTGTCGATTGAGTTTTTCCCATCTTGATAAATTCAATATCATCTTTATCTAGACCATATTTCATCATCAAACGGTGCGCCATTTTAATCGCGTTGGCAGCTTCATTAACGTTAGCTGAATTACCAAGCTCTAGGCATTTCGCAATTTTTTTAAGGGCTTTTTGTTTATCCATCGACACAACAACAGTAACTTATTTTGGAAAGTCGGCCATTTTAACGTGTTCTGGACAAAAACGGAAACAAGAGTGGAAAAAGCGTTAGCCAAATTTGATTTAATCGGCAAATTTCGGTTAGAAAAAGCGCTGCATGTGAGGTGCAGCGCGAGCGGGTGTTGTTAAATGCCGAGTTCATCCAAAAGCGTATTTGGGTCAATATCTGAATTGGCGGCTGGTGTTGTTTTAGTCTGCATCTGTTGGCGTGCTTGTTCCAAGATCGAATCAGGGCATTCATCTTCTGGGGTTTCAAATTCTTCGAGTTGGATAAATTCTGTTTTATCCATCGCAAGCTCTAAGTAAAAAATGTTGCCGTTTGCCGTGGAGAAGGTGACACGGCGAGCTTGAGGACGATCTAAGTTCGTATCAACCGATAGAATCACTTGTTTGTTTAGAGCCAGCATCTTCGGTTGGTTCTGGGTAATGTGAGTGTGCAGTGTTTTGCGCACTTGATTGGTAAAGTCTCCAACCAGTTGGTTCATCAACTCACCCAAAACGTCGCCCACCTCATCAGATGTATGAAGGATTGCGAGCTCTTCTTCAGGTATTCCCATGTTACGCATGTAGTTGGAGTAAAGTTCTAATGCCGCTTTCGCCGTAAAATTGATCACGACTAGGCCAGAGAATCCACCATCGAACAACACAAAGCAGCCGAAATCAGGCTTGAGGCTAGTTTTGGTGATTTTCTGAACCATTGGAGAGTAGTTGACTTGAGAGCCAGTAGCAGAGGTTAAAACGCCTGAAACAGATTGGCAAAGTGTTAGCAATATATCTTCTGTTGTAATAATTTTTGTTTTTTTCATCGGTGATTTGCTCGTAAAGGCACTTTAAATCAAGTCCATGATTTTAAAGAGTGAGAAAGAATTGCGCGAAGTGCTAATTTGACACTGCATTTCTGTTTTGATCACCCTTTTAAATGTTGTAAAGTGACATAATTCAAAAATTAAAACCATATCACACAGAACCCAATGCTGACTGGATCAGCGCAGTAGGGGCAGGAAGCAAATGTTACCAAGATTACACTCTCAATCTGACGTGGATCCCGTCGTCCTCATTTTTCTGGAAGAACTTAAAAAATCAGGCTTTTCCGGAGATATTGAAAGCCAATATTCAAGCCGATTAGCGGTTGCAACGGATAACAGCGTCTATCAGCAACTACCTCAAGCCGTTGTGCATCCCAAATCAACACAAGATGTAGCACTTATCGGTAAATTAAGCGTTAAGCCTGACTATGAAAGAATCACTTTTTCTCCACGTGGCGGTGGTACAGGCACTAACGGACAATCTTTGACAAAAGGGATTGTGGTTGATTTATCACGTCACATGAATAAAGTGCTGGAAATCAACGAAGACGAGGGTTGGGTACGTGTACAAACAGGGGTGGTGAAAGACCAACTGAACGATGCAGTGCGACCTTATGGTTACTTCTTTTCTCCCGATCTTTCTACCAGCAATCGCGCCACAATCGGTGGTATGGTCAATACCGATGCGTCTGGTCAGGGCTCACTGAAATACGGTAAAACGTCCGATCACGTATTGTCATTGCAGGCGGTTTTTGCTGATGGTTCTGTGCTTGAATCTGATCTCTCAAAAGGTCGTCCGGATGACGGTCAATACGCTGCGACCGCTCTTAAAGTGACAGAGCAGGTTTGCCGTGACAAAAGAGAACATATCAAGGCGAAATTCCCTCCTCTAAATCGATTTCTTACCGGTTACGATCTAAAAAATGCGCTGGATGAAAGTAGCGATGAGTTCAATTTAACTCGTGTTTTGTGTGGTGCGGAAGGCTCATTGGCATTTATCACTGAAGCGAAGCTAAACCTTACGCCAATTCCTAAAGCGCGTACTTTGGTTAACGTTAAGTACGACAGCTTTGATTCGGCATTGCGAAATGCGCCATTGATGGTAGAGGCTAAAGCACTGTCGGTTGAAACCGTAGATTCAAAAGTGCTTAACCTAGCGAAAGAAGACATCGTGTGGCATACCGTAAGTGACCTACTTGCTGATGTTCCGGGCAAAGACATGCAGGGCATTAATATGGTCGAATACGCAGGCCAGAACGAAGAGGAAGTCACCCTGCAAGTTGCAGAATTGACCGCTCGCTTGGATAAGATGCTAGAGCAAGGAGAAGCAGGCATCATTGGTTATCAGGTGTGTGATGATCTTGCTAGCATCGGCCGTATTTACAACATGCGCAAAAAAGCGGTTGGGCTGCTCGGCGCTGCAAAAGGCCGCGCAAAACCGGTCGCCTTTGCGGAAGATACTTGCGTACCGCCAGAAAACTTAGCGGACTTTATCGTCGAATTTAGAGAGCTACTGGATGCGAAACAGCTTAGCTACGGTATGTTTGGTCACGTTGACGCTGGTGTGTTGCATGTGCGCCCCGCGTTAGACCTGTGCGATCCTAAGCAAGAAGCTCTGATGCATGAAATATCGGATGAAGTGGTTAAGTTAGTTGCCAAGTATGGCGGCTTAATGTGGGGTGAGCACGGCAAAGGGTATCGTTCTGAATATGGGCCAGAGTTTTTTGGTGATGAACTCTTCACTGAATTAAGACGAGTTAAAGCGGCGTTCGATCCGCACAATAAAATGAACCCGGGTAAGATCTGTACACCGCTAGAGAGTGATGCAGAGTTAGTTAAAGTAACCGATACCAAGCGTGGCTATTTTGACCGCCAAATCGACGTACAAGTCCGTGACAGCTTTAAACAAGCGATGGAGTGTAACGGGAACGGTTTGTGTTTTAACTACGATACCTCGTCTCCAATGTGTCCTTCTATGAAGGTGACAGCGGACCGCCGCCACTCGCCCAAAGGCCGCGCAGGTTTGGTTCGTGAATGGTTGAGACAGTTAACCGAGCAAGGCGTTGATATTCTCGATTTGGAACAAAAAACGCTAGAAAACAATACGCCTGTCAAAACTATGATTGACCGCGTAAGAAACTCGTTTAACAAGCGTCATGAGTACGACTTCTCTCACGAAGTGTATGAAGCGATGAACGGATGCTTAGCCTGTAAAGCATGTGCCAGCCAGTGCCCGATCAAAGTCGATGTACCAAGCTTTCGTTCGCGTTTCTTAAACATTTACTACTCACGTTATCAGCGACCAGCGAAAGATTACTTAGTTGCCAACATTGAGACGATGCTGCCAGTAATGGCGAAAGCGCCTAAGTTGGTTAACAGTGCAATCAAACAGAAGTGGGTACAGAAAATAACCGCGTCGTCGATCGGTTATGTTGATGCGCCTTTACTGTCCGTACCAACACTTGAAGAGAGAATGAAATCCTTTAAGGCGTTCGATCTTACTCATTTGGCATCGTTGTCTGAGCAGGAAAAACAGAACCACCTTGTTATTGTTCAAGACCCGTTCACCAGTTATTACGATGCCAGTGTGGTAGAAGACTTCGCGAAACTCGCGGTAAAACTTGGTAAAACGCCAGTTCTGCTCCCGTTTAAGCCAAACGGCAAAGCGCAGCATATTAAGGGCTTCCTCAAGCAATTTGCTAAAAATGCCAGCTCAACAGCGGCATTCCTACAAAAAGTGGCGGATCTGGGTATTCCGTTAGTCGGTGTCGATCCTGCGTTGGTTCTGTGTTACCGAGATGAGTATCAGGAAGTGCTCGGCGAAAAACGCGGTGACTTCCAAGTACTGACTTCGCACGAGTGGTTACTTCCACGTTTAAGCGAATTTGACGTTTCATCCCAAACGGCCCAAGAGCCTTGGTATTTGCTTGCTCACTGCACAGAAAAGACCAAAATGCCGAATGCAGAAAAAGAGTGGGGAGAAATCTTTGCTCATTTTGGCGGCCAATTAAACACAGTTCCAGTGGGCTGTTGTGGCATGGCGGGTACTTTTGGCCATGAAGTTGATAAGTTGCAGATGTCCAAAGACATTTACGGATTAAGCTGGAAGCCTAATTTGGACACTTTGCCAAAAGAGCGCTGCTTAATCACGGGCTATTCTTGTCGAAGCCAAGTGAAGCGCTTTGAAGGGGTTAATGTCCAACATCCCGTTCAGGCGTTATTACAGTTCATCTGATCCGCGAGTAGCCCAGTATTTCATGCTGGGCTATTTTTTAACTATCCGTATTTGGGTGTTGGCCTTATGGAAAAATTAGAACGCAAAATTCCACCCGTAGTCGTGTTTATTATTTTAATCGTGATCATTAATCGCGTTTCTCACGAATTTACCGCGCTGACATTGCCTCTTCCACTCAATGCTTTGGTATTCGCGGCGTGCTTTATTTTATCCGGTGTGATTGGTGTGGCAGGGGTATTCCAGTTTCACCGTGCGAATACCACTATTCATCCGGTCAAAGTAGAAGATGCATCGACAGTGGTGCAGACGGGAATATTCGCCTATACACGTAATCCTATGTATCTGGCGCTATTTTTGCTGCTTGTTGGGTATGCCTATTGGCACCAAAACGTGCTCGCGATTGCACTTGCGTTTACATTCATTCCTTATATGACTCGGTTTCAGATCAAACCAGAAGAGCGCGCATTGGAAAAGCTGTTTGGTGAGGAGTACCGTCAATATAAACAGCGAGTTAGGCGTTGGATTTAGCGTTGGATCCCAATTCTTAATGAGTTTTTATTAATAAGCTCCGGTAGAGGTATTTCGATTTGGTATTCAGCGGTATGATTGGTCGCCAGTGTATATGACCAATAGGAAACTGAATGCATGATACGTTGGCCCATTTCTCCATTTATTGCCTCAGCGACTTGCCTGTTAACTGCGACAAGTGTTGCCCAAGACATTTCCCCACGAATTATTGACGGAACAACCGCAACAAGTAATGACTGGCCTTACATGACAGCTTTAGTGGCTAAAGGTGCCTCTGCCTATGAAGGGCAGTTTTGCGGCGCTAGCTACATTGGTGATCACTACATTTTGACTGCAGCGCACTGTGTCGAAAATGTTTCTAAAGACGACTTTGACGTGATTGTCGGCATCAACAACCTCAACAATGAGCTTAATGAAGGGGTAAGGCTACCTGCCCAGCAATTCTATATTCATCCTGACTACGATAGTGATTCGTTAGTAAACGATATTGCTATCATTGAGTTACCGAGAGTGTTAACCACTAATGAAGCCATTCCTGTTCAGTTAGCTGATGCTAATACTCGTGCTGCTACACCAGTCGGAGCCAGTATGACTGTTGCTGGCTGGGGTTCTACGACGCCTGAATATGGCAACCATACAACGTCGGCTCAATTGCTTGAAGTGACAGTACCTATGGTCGATCAAGGCACGTGTGCGACTGCCTTTAGAGGCGTATCTAGCGATGTTGACTCTGAGAACTTTTGCGCCGGCAACAGCTTCGAAGGACATGACTCCTGCCGTGGTGATAGCGGGGGGCCGCTTGTTCTAGGCAACAGCGGAACTCAATTAGGCATCGTAAGTTTTGGTTCTATGCGATGCGGTGACGCGAGCTCTTATGGTGTGTATACCAACATAAGCAAGTACGTTGAATGGATTGATCAAATCACATCTGGTTTAAGCTATAGCCAATACAGCTTTGCTGGTTATACAGGGCTAGGTTCAAGTAGTCACGACTTCACGTTTACGAATCTTTCTGCTGACGCACTCACCTATACGAGTGCTCAGCCTTGGTTTGATAATACATTTATTACAGAGAACAGCTGTGCGACAAAAGGAACACTAAACAAAGGTGAAAGCTGTGTTGTCCGAGTTAGCTTTAACGCGCAAATGTATGGAGCTGAGTACTTAGGTATCACATTTAACTATCAGCAAAATGGGCAGAGCCGTAGCGTAGATTCCGGTGCCAGATATGAAGTTGCTATGCAGGCAAGCTCGGAACTTTCAGAGGTCTTTTCTTTAGAAGGTGTGACGGTTTATACCAATGATAAGCCATGGCAAGCTGCTTCAAGTGGGATTCGAACTGCGCCTATCACACACAATGAGCGATCAACGGTGATCTTTGATGATCTGTCGCCAGGTCACTACGAATTGAAGGTAAGAGTCTCTTCCGAGTCTGCTGATCCGTTATCAATTTATATCAATGGTGTCGAATATTATGGTGTTGGGGGACAGTTTACGGATGAAGTCCAAGTCTATTTACCTGCGGTGAGAAACCGCATTAAGTTTGAATATCACAAGGATGGATCGATTGACGAAGGGGAAGATGCTGCGTATCTCTTAAGCTTCCGAAAAGTGGCAAATCCGAGTGCGACGTCTGGCCTTAAGAGAATCGAAGGTGGCGGAGGAAGTTTTGGCTGGTTGTCCTTGCTTGTCTTGTTACCACTACTAAGACGCAACAAGTAAAAATAAAGATCCCCACTCGCGAGTGGGGGTCTTTGATTAGTGAATAGCGCTGTTGTTAGATGCTTGGCAGTATTGCTTCTGGCATCATATGGTTGTGCACAGCCAGTTTTAGCAGAGCGTTCGCTTGTTCAATATCTGGCGCAAAGTAACGGTCTTTATCATAGAAAGAGACACGTTCACGAAGAATTTGCTTTGCTTCCTCTACACGAGCTGAAGACTTGTTTGGCGCACGGAAATCAAGGCCTTGAGCAGCTGACAGGTACTCTACCGCCAAAATGCCACGTGTGTTCTCCGCCATATCGCGCAAGCGACGACCTGCGAATGTTGCCATTGATACGTGATCTTCTTGGTTTGCAGATGTAGGCAAGCTATCCACAGAAGCAGGGTGAGCTAGTGTTTTATTCTCACTTGCTAGTGCTGCAGATGTTACCTGAGCAATCATAAAGCCAGAGTTTACGCCGCCGTTATCCACCAAGAATGGAGGCAACTTACTGAGCGCGCTGTCGATAAGCAAAGCCATACGACGTTCAGACAGGCTACCAATCTCTGCAATTGCCAAAGCAAGGTTATCTGCTGCCATTGCGACGGGTTCTGCATGGAAGTTACCACCTGAGATAATGTCGCCATCATCAGCGAATACAAGCGGGTTATCCGAGACTGAGTTCGATTCGACTTCCAAAATATCAGCGGAATTGCGAATTTGCTGTAAACACGCGCCCATCACCTGAGGCTGACAGCGTAGTGAGTATGGATCTTGTACTTTTTCACAGCTTGTGTGTGAATCACCGATCTCACTGCTGACGTCCAACATATGGCGATATGCCAGTGCAGCATCCATTTGACCACGATGGCCGCGTACACGGTGAATACGTGGGTCAAACGGGCGGCGACTACCGAGTGCTGCTTCAACCGACATCGCACCACATACGGTAGCAGAGGCAAACAAGTCTTCTGCGGCGAATAGACCTTCAAGGGCAAACGCAGTGGAAGCCTGAGTACCGTTTAGAAGTGCTAACCCTTCTTTTGGCGCGAGAGTGATTGGGTCTAGACCTGCAATTTTTAGTGCCTCTAGGCCCGAAATGATTTTGCCATTGTGTCGCGCTTGACCTTCACCCAAAAGGACGGTGCTCATATGCGCAAGCGGTGCTAAGTCGCCAGACGCACCCACAGAACCTTTTTGCGGTACGCATGGGTAGACTTGTGAATTCACCAGTTGAATCAATGCTTGAATAACTTTCAGACGGATACCTGAATAACCGCGAGACAAGCTGTTGATCTTAAGTACCATCATTAGGCGAACCGTCTCATCGGACATAAACTTGCCAATACCCGCCGCGTGTGACAGCACAATACTTTTCTGCAGTGTTTCAAGATCTTCTGGCGCAATACGAGTATTGGCTAGTAGGCCGAAACCTGTGTTAATACCGTAAACAGTGCGATCTTCAGCGATAACTTGTTCAACGACCTGAGTGCTTTCTTCAATCGCAGGAAATGCTGCTGGGTCAAGTGATAAGTTCACAGGTGAACGGCTGACTTGACGAAGTTCTTTTAAGCTAACATGTCCCGGCTTTAGCATTAAATTTAACATTTTCATTTTCCTTAATTCAGGTCTGATTATTTAAGGTTCTTGAGTTCTTCGTTGAGCATTGGCAGGTCTAAGCCTTGCTCAGCGGCGCATTTCTTAGCGATGTCGTAGCCAGCGTCTGCATGTCGCATAACACCAGTACCTGGGTCATTGTGTAGTACGCGAGCAATACGTTCTGCCGCATCATCGCTACCATCACAACAGATAACCATGCCTGAGTGCTGAGAGAAGCCCATACCAACGCCACCACCATGGTGCAGCGATACCCAAGTTGCGCCGCCAGCAGTGTTTAGCAGTGCGTTAAGTAGCGGCCAGTCTGATACCGCATCCGAACCATCCATCATACCTTCCGTTTCACGGTTCGGGCTTGCAACAGAACCAGAATCTAGGTGGTCACGGCCGATAACGATAGGGGCTTTCAGTTCACCGTTTTTCACCATTTCGTTAAATGCTTCGCCAAGACGTTTACGGTCTTTCAAGCCAACCCAACAGATACGTGCAGGAAGTCCTTGGAACTGGATACGCTCGCGTGCCATATCTAACCAGTTGTGTAGATGTGGGTTATCTGGAATCAGCTCTTTAACTTTTTGGTCTGTTTTGTAAATGTCTTCTGGGTCACCAGACAGCGCAGCCCAACGGAAAGGACCAATGCCTTCACAGAAAAGTGGGCGAATGTAAGCCGGTACAAATCCTGGGAAATCAAACGCGTTTTCTACGCCTTCTTCCAGAGCCATCTGACGGATGTTATTACCATAATCAAGTGTTGCCGCGCCGCGAGATTGTAGGTCTAGCATTGCTTTGACTTGCACTGCCATTGACTCTTTCGCCGCTTTAACAACCGCCGCTTCGTCTTTCAGGCGCATTTCCGCTGCGTGCTGCATAGACCAACCTAGCGGTAGGTAGCCGTTAAGTGGATCGTGTGCAGAGGTTTGGTCGGTAACAACGTCTGGCGTAATGTTGCGTTCAACAAGTTCTGGGAACACGTCCGCTGCGTTTGCAAGTAGGCCAACAGAAACTGGTGTGTCAGATTCATAAACGATAGACAGTGCTTCATCCAGACTTGTTGCTTTTTTATCGACGTAGCCTGTACGTAGACGGTAGTCGATTCGTGACTCATCACACTCGACAGCGATCATAGAGAATCCAGCCATTGTCGCTGCAAGAGGCTGAGCGCCACCCATACCGCCAAGACCGCCAGTTAAAATCCAGCGACCTTTAGGGTTACCATCAAAGTGTTTCTTCGCGACTGAAACAAATGTTTCGTAAGTCCCCTGAACAATGCCTTGAGAACCGATATAAATCCAGCTACCTGCTGTCATCTGGCCATACATCATCAGGCCTTGCTTATCGAGTTCGTTAAAGTGTTCCCAGTTTGCCCAGTGTGGAACAAGGTTAGAGTTTGCAATCAGAACGCGAGGCGCATTTTTATGCGTAGGGAAAACCGCAACAGGCTTACCAGACTGAACCAAAAGCGTTTGGTCGTCTTCTAGGCGCTCAAGCACTTCCACAATCTTGTCATAGCATTCCCAGTTACGAGCTGCTCGGCCGATACCGCCGTAAACAACCAGAGAGTGCGGGTGTTCTGCCACATCTGGGTCTAGGTTGTTCATTAACATGCGAAGTGGGGCTTCCGTCAGCCAAGATTTCGCTCTCAAAGTGGTGCCGTGTGGAGCACGAATTGTACGAGTAGTATCGAGACGCTTATCTTCTACTTGGCGTTCCGTCATGGTAAGACTCCTTGTGTTTCACTAAATTCAGCTTGCATTGATCCGGCCAAGCCTTTTCAGACCTAGCTTCACTGCTCACTGGTTTTTATTATTTATCTGAAAATGCGTTGGCCATATCCCAACAAAGCCTTGCTGCTAACCGGGCTGTTTGACTGTCTACGTCATAAGTCGGGTTATACTCGGCAATGTCTGCGATGACTAACTTCTGTTTGTAATGCAAAATTCTGTCTAAAAAGATCGATAATGTATCCATACTTACGCCACGCGCTGCTGGAGCGCTTACGCCTGGCGCCGATGCCGCTGGGAATACGTCTAAATCGATAGTGAGGTAGATGTAGTCACAATTGTCGATAAAATGCTGTAGCTGCGTTAGGTGATAAATGTGGTTTAAATGAGAAAGATCTTTGTCTTCTACGTACCACACGTTTAGCTCATCAGCGCGCTTAAAGAGTGCTTCTGTATTGCTGGCACGACTAACTCCCAAGCAAGCGTAGTGGAACGGCCAGTTGTTTTCCTGACAGTATCGTTGTATTTGGTTGAATGGTGTGCCCGAGCTTGGCATCACCTCTGCGTTCATGCTTTCAAATGCACGTAAATCAAAGTGAGCGTCAAAATTAATGATGCCAATCTTAGGTGGTTTCGCTGGGCTAATTGACTCAAAGTAACGCGCGAGTCCTTGAAACGAAGCCCAAGCCACTTCATGACCACCGCCCAATGTGATCACAGGTGTATAGTGCAAAGCGTGCCCAATCACAGCGGCACAATCAGACTGCGCTTGCTCAAGTAAATCGTCTTCGCAGCTAATGTTGCCCAAATCAATCAGCGTCGTTTTGTTGTGCCAAGCCATGTTAGCCAAAGCGCGGCGGATAAGGTCAGGCGCTTTGCGAGCCCCAACGCGTCCTTTGTTGCGCGCTACACCAGCGTCACATGCAAAGCCAAGAATACTTACGGCATTTCGGTAGGACTCTAAATCCTGAACAGAGACTTTCTTGATGACATGATGGACGCGTTTGCCTAAGTTGCCGTCTTCTGCGTCATGTCTACCTTGCCAATGAAACTCTTGATTGGTAGTGGGTAGGATAGATTTCATTGATTCAGACATGATTTAGCTCTCCATTGACAAGACGTGCGGACAGGCGAGAGATACCTTGTTGATAACTAAAATCAGCAGGATGTGTTATATCCCAAATGGCAAGGTCGGCATCAAAACCAGATTGAATTTGCCCCCTGCTTTCGCCATAGCCCAATGCTTTTGCCGCGTTGCATGTTACTCCGCGTAACGTTTCTTCTGGAGTCAAACCAAACAACGTACAGCCCATGTTCATCATCATAGTCAAATCTGCGAAAGGTGATGTGCCAGGATTCAAATCTGTCGCGATTGCCATAGGAACGTTGTGTTTACGTAGTAACTCAATCGGCGGCAATTGGGTTTCGCGAAGGAAGTAAAACGCACCTGGAAGTAACGTGGCGACCGTGCCGGATTTTGCCATAGCGATAACGCCGTGCTCATCCAAAAATTCAATGTGATCCGCAGATAGGCCAGAGTAACGTGCGGTTAGTTCAGTACCACCCAAATTTGATAACTGTTCTGTATGGCCTTTGACCGTCAAGCCATGTTGCTGCGCGGCGCGGAAAACTTTCTCAGTTTGAGCTAGGTTGAAACCAATTGATTCACAAAAAACATCAACGCTGGTGGCAAGCTGCTCTTCAGCGACAAGCGGGATGATTTCTTGGCAAACATAATCAATGTAGTCATCTGCTCTGCCTGCATACTCTGGAGGGAGTGCATGTGCGGCAAGTAAGGTTGTTGATACACGAATTTTTCGGTGATCTTCTAGCGCTTTTGCTGCGCGGAGCATTTTTACTTCGTCATTAAGCGTGAGACCATAACCGGATTTTACTTCTACGGTCGTAACACCAGTGCGAATCAGACCGTCCAAACGGGGAAGTGCTAACTCAATAAGTTGTTCTTCACTTGCTTCACGCGTTGCTCGTACCGTAGATAGAATACCGCCACCTTGATTCGCGATCTCCTGATAAGGGACGCCATTCAATCTCATTTCGAACTCATTGGCGCGGTTTCCGGCGTAAATCAGATGAGTGTGGCAATCGATAAACCCCGGTGTGACGAGTTGGTTCTTGCAGTCGTATACATTTGTATCGACAGGAACATCACCAGAGATCTTAACAATCTTCCCTTCATGGATTTGAATATGAGTGGGTTCAGATACCTGATAGCCCTCACCACCGCTGGTCATCGATACGATGCGCGCGTTTGTCAGCACCAAATCAATGTCTTGGTTGGAAGGTTTTAGGGTGTTGTTCGGGTCACTCATTCTGTCTAAATCCACAAAGGTTTAAATGTATATACAAATATTGGTTTAGGTTAGTCAAATGTGCAAGCGTGATGTTGCAAAAATGTGATCAGCTGTGAAGTGTGAAGCTCTAAGTCAGAGCAAAATCTTAGAGCTTAATTTGTATTTAGTGCCAGGATGGTAGAGTAATGCGGAACTCACCAGCTTATCTTGACTCCATGTTCTACGGTTTAGCAGTAAGCAGGGTTCATTTGCGTTGAGCTCTAGGGAAGAACGAATATGAGCATCTGCAATAATGGCCTCGACAGTATGTTCAATGGCACTCAACGGGCAGTTCTGGGATAGGTATTGGTTTGGCGTAATCTGAGTGAAATCTTGCTCTAGGTAATTCGGAGCATAAGCGGAATTGACCCATCGCAACTCAAGTTGAATCGGTGACTTGTCTTCAAAGTGGATGATTTCACTATAGAAAACAGGTGTGTTGAGCATCACCCCGAGTTTCGTTGCAATACGCTCATCGGCTGGCAGAGCAAGTTGTTTCACCACTTTGCTCGAGTAGTTCTTACCTCGTTGGGATACTTCTTCGGCAATGTTGCGGATATCAAGAAGAGGGGACTCGGCCTTTTCTTCAGGCGCACATACAAACGTGCCTAACCGTGGCTTTCGCTGTAGTTTGCCTTCTGAAACCAAATCGCGAATTGCTTTGTTGACCGTCATTCTACTCACATTAAACTGCTTGGTTAGCTCCAGTTCTGTTGTGATCTGTTGACCTACCGGCCACTGGCCAGATTCAATTTTTTTGTTAATGAACTGTTTTATTTGCAGATATAAAGGGGAGTTACTCATCGCTTTCAACTAAAAAATACATTTGACTATACAAATGGTTATACATTTACTCCCATTTTTCAAGTACGGGTAACATAGATAACCCGAATATGAGAGTCCGCCACATTTCAACGAGCGAAATAGAGAAATGGCTTGCTATCTCGTGTTGAGCGCGTTAAATGATGAGTGCTAATAACCTAGTCACAAGGAAACAAAATGTTTGGTAAGTTAAAGGCTTCTTTAGGAATTGGTGCTGCGAAGGTGGATACTGTATTAGAAAGTATGTCACTGTTTCAAGGTGAGACTCTTAAAGGGATTGTTCATATTCAAGGTGGCGATGTAGCGCAACAGATTGATGCGATCAACTTGAAACTCTGCACAGAGATGAAGGTAGAAAACGACAACGGTGTGAGCTATCAAAACTTTGTTATTGGAAAGTTACAAGCCGTTCAACCATTCACTATCCAGCCTAATGAGAATAAACAAGTACCGTTTGAAATAAAGCTGGATGATGAAACGCCAATTACCGCACTTAAAGCGCTAAAAAACCTGTGCCATGTTTGGATAGAAACGTCTCTGGATATTGAGTTCGCTATTGATCCAAAAGACCGAGACTTTATTGAAGTTAAGCCTCTGCCTGTTGCGGCTAAAGTGATCGCAGCAATAGAGAATGCTGGCTTTTCTATGGTTAAAGCCGATGTAGAAAAAGGTTATCTTCGTGGTGGCAATTTCTCATCGAAATCTGGTTGTTATCAGGAAATTGAATTTCGCAACAATGGTTTTGTAAACAAGAAAGAAATCGAACTTTCATTCATCCTTGAAGGTGGGGTAATGCATTGTTTGGCGGAAGTTGATCGCGCGATGAGCATGCGTGGTGACCAATACGTTTCTTTCACGCTTCCGTTAGGCGCGAGTGACTCTGAAATCAGCAACGCAGCGAATCGCGTGCTATCTGTGTAGTTTAAACTCGGTTTGGAATAATTAGCTATTAATGAGCGCCACTTAGATCCTGTGGCGCTTTTTTGTGTTTGGAAGCCAAAGAATTAAGCGGCACTCAAGTGCGTGGTTAAGTAAGGCTGCCAGGCTTTTTGATACAATGCTTTAGATTGGTTGCGCATTTGCTGAATTTGGGCGACTTCAAACTCAGACATCTCTCTGCTTTGCGAAGCTGCTCGTCTTTCAATGGTTTGGATCTTTTCATAAAAATCGTGCTCTGCGCCATTTTTGACATCTGCAATGGCTTTTAAATGTATCTGAACTTCAGCAACGAGCTTCGTTTTAGGAAGTTGGACGAGGAGGTTAAGATCTCGGTACCCCGATGCTTTAGGGCTTTTGAAGCGATTTTTTACGTTCACTATGGTGGTCTCTCGACTAAGTACTTCGTATACCGTCATCAGGCTTTCAATGTCGTTGGCAACAATTGTTGCTCTGGCTAAGTCAGTGATTCGTTCAGGCTGACCGTTTAACTTGTGGGTAATTTTTTCTCTTGCGCGGTCTGCAGATTTTATACCTGCAAAGTAGGCATTGGTTGAAGTGAGAAGCGCGGTACTTTGGCATAGCGTCTCTAGTTCAGCCTGCGCTTGGTGTGCTTTAGTGTAGAGAATATCGAAGTCAGAATAGGGTTGAATTGGAGTCGCGGAAGTGGATTTTATTCCGTATAAGCCACTTAAGTTGTGCTTAAACGCTTGAGAACTGACTTCATTTTGATTGGAGGAACGGCTTTGCTCACTACCTGGTGCAGTTGGAATCGCGGCAAAAGCCGGTGCACGGCTGAGCATCAATAGCATGAGTGCCGTTGTTCTTAGGAATACGCTCATTCACTCTCCTTAGATTCGCAGTGACTTAGAAAAGGTGTCGAAAAAGGTTTCAACTAAGTCCTACTTATCTTTACTAGATAGTGGGGGCTAAATGTCAGATTCCAATTTGATTTTCCCCATACTTTTCAAATCTTGGATCAAGCTCCCAATCAACGAATATCGTATTTCGTGAATCCTTATTTGGCGTATGTTCATGAGTATAGCGAGCCAATCTGAACCCGTTATGAATAGCGAGTTAAGGTATATCGTTGAGGTGAAAATAGTTGGTTATGGCCGTGGGATACCAATAAGCGCCGCTTTCGTATAGTCTATGGCATATTAAAGTTAGACCTGAGAATAGTATGAGAGATCCAGAATTTTGGCACGGAAAGTGGGCAAGCAATCAGATTGGTTTTCACCTTGAGGATGTGAACCCTCTGCTCATCGAGTATTGGAAAGAAACCAATCCTAGCTACGAAGACAAAGTGCTTGTTCCGCTTTGCGGGAAATCTGAAGACTTAATTTGGCTAGCCACCAAACACGAAGAGGTGCAAGGCGTAGAGCTGAGTAAAATTGCTGTACGAGCCTTCTTTGCTGAGCATTTTTATACGCCAATGGTGACATCGATTAATGGGCAACATGAACTCTATCAGTTTGATGAGCTATCGATTTATGCGGGTGATTTCTTTACCGCGCCAGTTCAGTCCGCCGATATTATTTATGATCGCGCTGCTTTGGTTGCGTTGCCTGAAGTGATGCGTGAGGAATATGCATTTCGCATTAAGTCGTTGCTGAAACCGGGAGGCCGAATTCTTTTGGTCACGCTGGATTATATTCAGGAAGAGATGTCTGGTCCTCCATTTGCTGTTACAGAGCAGGAAGTGAATCGTCTGTTTGGTGAGTTTAAAATCACTAGGCTGAATCGAGATGAAGCGGATGAACAACATCCGAAAATAGCCAAAAAAGGATTATCGCGATTCGCTGAAGAAGTGTATCTCATTGAATCATAATCCGCTGACGATGAAAAAGGCTTGGAATGACCAAGCCTTTTTTGTGCGGCAGTTTGGCGATCAGTAGAGCACTTTTACTTTTCCAGCGCTATTGACTGCGTCAGCTACTGCTTGTTCGATGGATTCACGGCGAGTAATGGCAACGCCAAGTCGGCGGCGACCGTCGATATCCGGCTTACCAAACAAACGTAACTGAGTCTGCGGCTGCGCCAATGCCAGTTCCATCCCTTCAAAACGAATATCTTCTGACGTCCCTTGACCAAGAATCACAGCAGAAGCGGCTGGGCCGTATTGAGTAATTCCAGATATTGGCAAGCCAGTAAATGCGCGGACATGCAGCGCGAATTCAGAGCTATCTTGCGACATCAGAGTGACTAAACCAGTATCGTGCGGGCGAGGGGATACTTCGTTGAAGATAACAGTATCGCCTTTTACGAACAGTTCCACACCAAAGATACCGTAACCGCCTAGTGCGTTAACCACTTTACCTGCTGCATCCTGAGCCGCTTGTAGTGCCGCATCTGACATTACTTGTGGCTGCCAAGACTCACGGTAGTCACCATCTTCTTGACGATGCCCAATCGGCGCACAGAAATGAATGCCGTCAACAGCTCGAACCGTTAGCAGCGTAATTTCGTAGTCAAAGTCGATAAAGCCTTCTACGATAACGCGACCTGCGCCAGTTCTGCCGCCTTCTTGCGCATAATTCCATGCTTTTTCGACATCATCTGCAGTTTTAATGACGCTTTGGCCTTTGCCTGAAGAACTCATGACAGGCTTACAAACGCAAGGGATGCCTACTTCTTCGATTGCAGAGGTAAAGTCAGCGTAGTTGTCTGCAAAGCGGTAAGGTGAGGTAGTAAGTTGCAACTCTTCTGCTGCCAGTCTACGAATACCTTCACGGTTCATGGTGAGTTTGGTCGCTTTCGCTGTTGGAACAACATTTAAACCTTGTGCTTCAAGCTCAACCAGCTTGTCTGTAGCAATGGCTTCGATTTCAGGTACGACATAATCGGGTTGTTCTTTTTCGATGATTGCTTGCAGCGCGTCACCATCCAACATGTCTAATGTGTAGCTGCGGTGCGCCACTTGCATGGCAGGCGCGAAGTCATATCTATCACACGCGATGACTTCTAAGCCAAGGCGTTGACATTCTATAGCCACTTCTTTACCCAATTCACCAGAGCCCAGAAGCAGAACACGTGTTGCATTTTTACGAGTAGCCGAACCAAACATATTTTACCTTTTCATTAGCGCAGATATTGAATACGGGCCAGATCATACTGATTAAAACGGCAAAAGCAAACGTTTGCGCAAAATTAGAAATGCAAATGTGTCGCTTAGAACATCGGGATGTAAATAAGCGTATTTTTTGCAAGGGGATTGCTGATATATGAGTTGATGTTGATAAGAAAAAGTCCCGTTGTTCAACAGGACTTTTCGTAATAATCTCGCTGGTTTGAATCTTAGACGGCTAAATAAGCAAGTGGAATGTCTGGATTGATTGCTTCAAGGGTGGCCTGAGTGTCCGCAAGGTGGCTGATGCTACCGTCGGCCATTTCTGCCAGAGCAACAGTGTCTATCGCATCTAAAGACTTCCCATCCATAAGCAGTTGAATGAGTGCGACTTGCAGTGGAGGAAGGCTTGGGTTGAAGGCCGCGTTTTCTGCATACGCGCCTAAATACACTTTGCCTTGTTTGGTTTTGATGCTTACACCGCTTAAATTGTGCGTGTACGGTGCGTGGCTTTTGTTTAAGCCTTTCAGTGCATCTAAGACGAGTTGATCGGATTCTTCAGTGGTTTTGCCATGATCCACGTGTGTCATTAAACCAGACTCGATACCCAAATCAGCAGGACCAAAGGACTCCGGTAAATACTCTTGTAGCGTCATTTCATCGCGTTGCGGCAATTGAACGATCAGACTTTGTGCTGTGGTTAGCTCATTCATAAACTGGCGGCAGTGACCACAAGGGCTGAAGTTAATGGTGATATCTGAAATGCCTTCTTCACCCTTCATCCATGCATGACTAATGGCGGATTGCTCTGCGTGGACCGTTTGCCCAAGTTGCGCGCCCAAAATTTCGACATTTGCACCGAAGTAAAGTCGGCCAGATAAACCACGAACAATCGCGCCTACATAAAAGTTGGATATTGGTGCGTAAGAATAGGCGGCAGCAAAAGGCAGCAGTGCTACGCGCAATTCATCATCCGGTAGACCAGAAATAGAGAGTAACTCTTTAAATTGCTCAGGAGAAAGAGTCGCGTCAAAGTCGTCGGCAAGCAAAATAGGCGATAAGTACTCTGCAAGGTTGCTTGGCGTTTCTGATAGCGCTTGTTCAATGCGGCTTCTCATGTTGGATCCTTGTGTAAACATGTAGTGATACCGTTGGCGAATCCTTGACAGTTTCTGTGAATCCACCTCGATACTGGTATTTCATTTTATGGTAAGCACAAAACAATACTGTGGCTTTGATCACATTAAATAATGCAATTAAATTTCATATTTCATAGTTAGAGTGAGCTCACACATGATATCGATTACATAATCAAATAGAGTGAGCTACGCCGAATAACGTAATTCGTCTAACGGCGATAGCCACTTGTTTTGTGTCTTTAAGCGGATAACCAAACAGCAAAAGCAAAGAATGATGGTGCCAAGATAGAGGTAATAACACCACATAAAACGAGCGCCAACGAACTGAATGCGGCGTCTTGCCCGTCTCGCTCTGCACAAGCGGCTGTACCGAGTGCATGGGACACCGTCCCCATCGTTAATCCTTTCGCGATTGGGTGAGTAATATTCAGTAGATTGTAGATAGGGTAAGCGACAATCGCGCCAAACAAACCCACAGTTAGAACCAAAATGGCTGCGATGGCTGGCTCACCACCAAGATGACTAGAGACTTCCATGGCGATCGGTGTTGTTACCGATTTACCTAATAAACTGGCGACCAGAGTAATGTCGGCCTGCATATAAACGGCAATAACACTGGAGGTGAGCATCGACATTGCGCTTCCCACACCGCAAGCTAAGGCAATAATACGCCAGTTGGCTCGTATCTGCGGGAACTGCTCATAAAGTGGATAGGCGAGTGCCACAACGGCGGGTTGCAACAGGTAGTTTAGCCATTGGTTTGCGGCATAGTAAGTTTCAAAAGGAACCTTTAGATAGGTTAAAAGAGGGATTAATACTAGTAGGCTGATGATGAGCGGATTCATTAGCGGAGAGTTGAACCTTTGGCATAACCAGCGGGCGGCAAGAAACACAGCAACAGTCGTTAGTAACCACATTATTTTACACCTCCTTTTAAGATTCTATCCAAAACCAGACCTAGCGCGACGAGTACCAATAAGGTGCCGCCAATCGCACTGGCTAAGATAGGGAGAGCATTAGCAAAGAGAAGATCAAAGTGATCCATTAAACCGACACTGATGGGTACAAATAAAAGCACCATATAGCGGATGAGTAGCGTCGCGCCACTTTTCACCCATTCAGATGAAACGAGTCCACTGACCATTAAAGCAAATAGAATCAGCATACCGATGATGCTTCCAGGGATTGAGGTATCTAAAAGGTGTTGTAAGTTGATGCCTGCTATGAGGCACAAGACAATGAGCCCCAAAGATACGACGTATTTAAGCAGAGTTTTAGCCATAGGTTGTTGTCGTCCAAATATTAAAAATACGTTGATTTTTCACAACGTAAGGTCCAATTGAGGGTGTTTAGAGCCTTACTCTCTTTTTGTTTATTTAATGAGTTAAGGCTCAGTAGGCTGCAGGCGTTTGATGATTAAGATACTAGCTTTTGTACGTATTGGTACACCGATTTTAAAATAGCGAGCTTCTTTTCATCACTCTCATAATCGTGAACTAAGTTTTCCAAATTAAGCATGTAATCTTCAATACGACTTTCGAAGTATTCACGGCAGTGGTTCGCCCATTTTTGTTGTTCATGTTCATCTAGTGTGAGCGGGAAATGTCGCGCACGGTAGCGGAACAAGAGTGGTGCTATTCGCTGATCATTGAATGAAATATCTAGCGCCGCCAGATTGTTTGGATCAGTTTCGCGAATAATATCCATAGACGCTTTGTCTGCTGGGGAGAAAAAGCCGTCATATAGCTGCGTATCGACATCATCGTTGCTTTCGTATTCGCGTTCGATGCTGTAGAGACCGATTAGCTTCTCTCGAATCTCTGGGTTCTGGCGCAGTATTGCTAGGTTCTTCAAGCACTGCTCACGATCGATACCGATTTTCTCGGCATTCTCAGCGGTCAGGGTTTTAGCTGGGGCAAGAATAGGGCACTTGTTTAAGTGAACCAGTTTAACAGGTACAGGCAATTCACCTTCGTCCAGATCGCTGTGCTTGGTGTATAGGCGCTCGTGGATCTGTTCCGTTGTTAAATCGAGTAGAGGTTGCGGGTTTTTCGCAAGATCGACGGTAATGACTGCATTCTTGTTGGTTGGGTGCCACGCAACAGGCACAATCCAACTGGTGTAATTGCACTCTCTTCCCAGCATGCCTGAAACATGCATTAGCGGTGTCATATTGACGATATCGATCAGTTCATTCAACTTGCGTTTATGACGCATGCTAAGGAAGTAATCGAACAGCTTAGGTTGCGCCGCTTTGATCTTCTTTGCCATCTCGATTGTTGCAATAACATCGGCCATCGCGTCGTGCGCATTTTCGTGTTCAATGCCGTTGGCAACCGAAAGGTGCTCTAGCTTAAAGCTAATGAAGCCTTCATCGTTTTCAGGCCAGTTGACTCCGTCTGGGCGCAATGCGTGGCAAGCGCGCATAACATCAAGCAAATCCCAACGAGAATTTCCGTTTTGCCAGCTCCACGCATACGGATCAATAAAGTTGCGGTAGCAGGTGTAGCGCGTGACTTCATCATCAAATCGGATGCTGTTGTAACCAAGGCTAGTGGTATTGGGTGTCGCGAGTTGCTCGTGAATTTTTGCGATAAATTCTGGCTCGGATAGACCTTTGCTGATTGCGGTTTGAGGCGTAATTCCGGTGATCAGTGCCGCTTCTGGAGACGGTAAATAATCCGAAGGTGGTTGGCAGTAGATAACAAGAGGTTCGCCGATGATGTTGAAGTCCATATCGGTGCGAACACCCGCAAACTGACACGGACGATCTTTAGCAGGGCTTACTCCCCAAGTTTCATAGTCAAAAAAGAAAAACGTGGGTTGGTGCTCTTGTAGCATTTTCTATTACCAAGTATTTGAAATTCACTCAGGTATTAGACCACTGCCGCTGCATCAAGGCAATCGACAAGGAATATTCTTCGCCCGAGTGATAAAAAAATGGCCGACATGACGTCGACCATTCCTAAGAGTGAGGCTTTTACGCTTTTTGCGTTTCTAGCTCTTCTTCCGTTGCTTTCTTGCCCATGATGCGGCTTGTGATCATACCTGCTGTCATTGAGCCTGATACGTTCAACGCCGTGCGCGCCATGTCGATAAGTGGTTCAATCGAGATAAGCAGTGCTGCGATCGTCACAGGTAAGCCCATCGCAGGGAGTACGATAAGCGCTGCGAATGTTGCGCCGCCACCTACACCAGCGATACCAAATGAGCTCACAACGATGATGGCTACAAGTGAAAGGATAAAGTTGATCTCCATTGGATCAATGCCAACCATTGGCGCAACCATGACCGCTAGCATTGCAGGGTAGATACCTGCACAACCGTTTTGGCCGATTGTCGCACCGAAAGAGGCAGATAGGTTTGCAATAGCAGGTGGAACATTCAGCTTCTCGATTTGTGCTTCAACGTTTAGTGGAATAGACGCCGCTGAGCTACGAGAGGTAAAGGCAAATGTCAGTACTGGCATAATTTTTTGGAAGAACTCTTTCGGGTTAACACCGAAGAATGCCACTAGAACGCCGTGTACAACGAACATAAGTGCAATCGCTACGTATGAAGCGACGATAAAACCAAGTAGATTCAGGATGTCACTTGCGCTTGATGTTGCTACAACTTTTGCCATCAGCGCTGCAATACCATACGGCGTCAGTGCCATGATCATTTTAACCAGGCGCATCACGATAGACTGAGCAGCTTCTACAAATGTGCGAATCGGACTCTCTAGTTCTTCTTTCTCAGCCATTACTTTACGAGCAGCAATACCGGTTAGAACACCAAAGATAACAACAGCAATAATCGAAGTTGAACGAGCGCCTGTTAGATCTGCAAATGGGTTCGTTGGAATAAAGCTCACCAGCATTTGTGGGATTGTTAGGTCGCTAACGGTACCTGCGCGGCTTTCTAGTACCGCGATACGTGCCGTTTCACGCGCACCTTCGGTTAGTCCCTCTGCGGTTAGACCAAACATTTGGGTAACAAAAATAGCGACAATAGCTGAGATTGCAGTCGTGATAAGTAAGATCGAAATGGTCAGTGCTGAAATCTTGCCAAGTGAACCGCCTTTTTCCAGTTTCACAACCGCTGCGATCATAGAAACAAGAACTAATGGCATGATAACCATTTTTAGTAGGCCAACGTATCCGCGACCAACAACGTTCACCCATTCTAGAGTTTCGTTAATAACTGGGCTGCCTTCACCGAAGATAAGCTGAAGAGCGAAACCAAAAGCACTACCTAGCACTAGACCAAAGAGTACTAAGCGAGATAACGTATTCTCTTTTCGTTGTTGCCCGAACAGCAAGAAGAGAATGCCTGCGAATACCGCTAACGATACAACAGCAGCGACTGACATGTGGGAGTCCTTAAAATAAATAGGCGCATTAAGGGAATAATGCTGAATAGAATTGAATTCGGTAACTGAAGATAATGATTACTGATAGAACTATGAAGTGATTAAAAGTAATTTCTTATTCCTAAAAGTTATCAATGGCCTCTGTCGGTTAAATAGTGCTCGAATGGTATTTTTTGTGTTCTATTTATTGATATTTTTTCAGCAGAGCACGCATGTTGATGCTGTTGAGTATAACGACGCGTTGCTTACCGTTTTGAAATAGACTGTATTGCATCGCTTTGGCGACGTCCGAAGCGTGGATAGGGATAAAATTGGCCAGTGAGCCTATCATTAAAGGCTTTAAGACACTAAGTACTGACTGTACCATTTGCTCATCCGAACGAGGATTGTCTCTGATCCCAACAAGAGGACCGGGGCGTACAAAAACGAGTTTATCAAATCCCATTTGTTCGAGCGCGAGTTCCATTTTACCTTTACAGCGTAGGTAATGAGAAGGAGAGTGGGCTGATGCTCCCAAACTGGATACGACACATAACTTCTTAACCCCAATGACCTTCATTTGCTGGGCAACTCGACTGACTAGCTCGAAATCGACCTTCTCAAGAGCCTGATTACTTCCTGCTTGTTTTTTGGTTGTACCGAGAGAAATGAACCCATATTCGGGCGTCAGTGCCTCTTCATCCCAGTGTTTAATTTCTAGCTTCGCATCTTTAATGACTTGCAATTTAGTGTGATTGAAAGGGAGATCTTGACGGCTGAGCGCGTATATAAGCTCAATAGGCGCTTCATCGAGCATCTGTTTAATCAGTTCGTTACCAATGAGGCCCGAACCACCAGCGGTAATAACGACAAGACTTCCCTTGTTAGTCACTATAAATATCCAATGATTGTTACATGTTTGAGGTTAGGTAAGAGATAAAGGTACACGCTTTTGTGTTTTTTGACTTGGTTTTTGTTGTTTTTTCTTTCTAGCTTGTTGCTTTTTCTTCATAGGTTGTTGGTTAGCGAACATAGCAACCCTCCTTCACTACGACTTAGCGCTATCGTTAGAATGATGTGTTTCAGATTCAATTTAAAAGAGCCCCTCCTTATCAGTGAGTTAAAATAAAAAAAGGTGTTCAATAATAAGGATAGGCTGAGCACGGGAAAAATTTCACATTTCTCTTTTTTGTCTCAAATTCAAGTAAGACTCGACAATTCCACTATTGCTGATTGGAATAAAGCAGGTGTTAACCCTCTGATTTCAAGATAGACTTAGCCAACGGATTTATCGTCAGAAAAAGGATTTGCAATGAATATCGACCTCAGCACACTCGCGCCTACGCAAATTTATCACCTCATGACTCAGACCATTATTCCACGCCCCATAGCATGGGTGCTGACTGATTCGGGTGAGCAGAACTACAATTTAGCCCCGTTTTCTTACTTTACTGCGGTATCGAGCAACCCTCCTTTGATGATGATATCAGTGGGTAAGAAGCCGTCGGGAGAGGTGAAAGATACAACACGCAATGTACTAGAAACGGGTCAGATGGTTATCCACATCGCGAATGAAGCGTTGGCTGACGTGGTCACACAGAGTGCCGCGACATTGGAACACGGAGAATCTGAAGTTCTGGCGTCTGGTATCGAACTGGTTGATTTTGACGGCTTTGATCTGCCCCGTATTAAAGATTGCCCGATTGCGTTCGGTTGTAAGCTGTTTGAAGTGCAAGAAATCGGCGAGACACCTCAGACGCTCATTTTTGCTCAGATTGAAGAACTGTACATCGATCCTTCAGTGATTGGTGAACGCTCCGATCGTGTGGTTGTTGACGCATTAAAAGTGAACCCTTTGGCACGCTTGGGCGGAAGCCAATTTGCGGTGTTAGAAAAAACCTTTTCAGTGGCAAGGCCTAAGTAATGACCATGTTAAGTCAATCCTATTCAGACGCGATCTGGCATCGTATCAATCAAAAAACCAAACCTCTGGGCGCACTTGGGCAACTTGAAAATATCGCCCATCAACTGGCGCTGATTCAAAGCAATCAGCAGGGAAAGTTGGTCTCTCAAATTACCCTAAATCAGCCTACAGTGATTGTGTTTGCTGGTGACCACGGTATTGCCGATGAGGGTGTCAGCATTGCACCAAGTGCTGTGACGCAACAAATGGTGCTGAATTTTCTTGCTGGAGGCGCGGCGGTTAACTGCTTTTGCCGCAGTCACAATGTGGCTATCAAAGTCGTTGACTGCGGAATACTCATCCCTGTGCAACATGACAGCGATGATTTTATTGTCCAACGTCTTGGTGAGCGTACCCACAACCTAGCGAAACAAGCCGCAATGACTCATGAGCAAGTGGAAGAAGGCATCGCACTTGGAAGAAAGATCGCCAAGCAGGTGATGGATTCTGGCTGTAACTTGTTAATGTTCGGGGAAATGGGCATCGGTAACACGTCAAGCGCGTCGGCGATTCTGGCGGCTATCACAGATCGACCAGTCGAACAATGTGTTGGACGAGGAACGGGCATTAGCGATGAGCAATTCGAGCTCAAAACACGCTTGGTTGCACAGGGTGTATCGCGATGCAACTCGAACGACGTATTGCAGGTACTGGCTGAAGTGGGTGGATTCGAAATTGTGCAGATGGTGGGCGCATACCTTGAATCTGCCGATTGTCAAACGCCCGTCTTGGTGGATGGCTTTATCTCGACCGCAGCCGCATTCGTCGCTACGAAAATCAATCCAACATGTCGTGACTATCTCATCTTTGCTCACCAATCGCACGAGTCCGGGCACAAGTACATGCTGGAAGAAATGAATGCAGAGCCATTGCTGGATCTCTCGCTCAGACTGGGCGAAGGGACTGGCGCAGTGCTCGCGGTACCGTTGATCCAAGCCGCGGCAGAGTTTTACAACACAATGGCGAGTTTTGAACAAGCTGGGGTTAAGGTGTAATGCCGGCCAAGGTTAAGTATCAATTCGAGCTGTTTTGGCTCGCATTGGGGTTCTTCTCTCGTATACCAATTCCCGCCAATACGCCTTATTCAGAACAACGAATGAATCAAGCAGGGCGCTATTTCGCTTTGGTGGGGCTGGTTCTCGGTGCCATATGTGCACTGGCGTACCGGACGCTGGGTATGGCGTTCAGTACAGATGTGGCGGTTTTTCTAACCATGTGCTTTAGCCTGATGTTGACGGGAGCGTTCCATGAAGACGGCCTGACGGACATGGCTGATGGTATCGGCGGGGGCATGACGGTAGAAAAGCGCCTCGCCATAATGAAAGACAGCCGTATCGGGACGTATGGCGCAAGTGCGTTGGTTATGGCCTTACTCGGCAAGTTTTTATTTTTGTCCGAGCTAGCACAGCTTACCCATTTAGCGGGTGCGCTCATTGCGGCTTACGTACTTAGCCGAGGCGTGGCGGCATCGCTCATCTACGACATGCCGTATGTCTCAGAGGCCGATACAAGCAAGAGCAAACCATTAGCCAATAAGCAATCCAAATTAGAGCTCTCTGTCTTAATGGGTACAAGCCTTATCCCCGGACTTTGGTTAGATACGGGCTTAATGCTATTTCTGATCATTGTTGCGATAGGCTTTCGTTTTGTGTTCCGCCGTTGGTTAACCCTAAGGTTAGGGGGATTTACGGGAGATTGTCTTGGAGCCGCTCAGCAACTGATGGAGCTATTGAGCTATCTAGTGATGCTTATTTGGTTTGGAGTATAGAAATTATGCCAGTACATCTGATTTTAGGTGGCGCGCGTTCAGGCAAGTCCAGTTTTGCAGAATCCGTGGTAACAGAGCTCAGTGAACAACGTCCTCGCCACTATGTTGCGACCGCCCAAGCATGCGATGAAGAAATGCAAAGTCGAATTCAGCATCATCAGCAAAGGCGAGACGATCGTTGGACAGAGCACGAATGCCCTACACAATTGCCTGCTCTTATTTCCCGATTTACCGAAAACGATGTTGTGCTGGTGGATTGTCTTACACTCTGGATGAACAACATTATTTTTAATCATGGCGAGACGGCTTCTGAGTCCGAGATTCAATCGCAAGTTACGGAATTAGTCTCTGCGTTGCAACGCTCACCTGCTGCGGTGGTACTTGTCTCTAACGAAGTGGGCTTAGGTATTGTCCCTATGGGAGAAGTGACAAGATTGTTTGTCGACCACGCCGGATGGATGAACCAAGCCATTGCGAAAGTGGCGCAACAGGTCACATTTGTCGCGGCTGGCTTGCCTATGCAGTTAAAAAATGTAGTTAAAGAATGCGATTAAACAATGAAGTTAACGCGTGCGGTTGAAGGGGTTGCATGACTAAAACAGTGAATATCTATTTGTTGCGGCACGGGAAAACAGTCGGTGAGCCTGCACTCTATGGCCGAACAGATATTGTGGTGGACGATAAGGTTCAATGCCAAATATGTACGCAACTGCTGGAAAAAGATTGGGCGATACAAAAGGTCGTCAGCTCGCCATTAAAAAGATGTCGACACTTAGCGGAGAGGTTGGTTGAAGCTCGCCCTGAACTGACGCTTGAGATTTGCGAAGACATTAAAGAAATGGACTTTGGTGATCTCGATGGAATGCCTTTTGACACCATCGGACACCGTTGGCAGGAATTAGAACAATTCTGGCAAGATCCGGCATCAAACACATTGCCAAACGCGGAAAGTTTGAAGTTATTTAACTCAAGAGTATCAGTATATTGGGAGCAATTTGTAGATAGCGTCGCAGAAGATACATTGATTATTTGTCATGGTGGTACGATTAGAATGATATTAGCGACACTATTACATTTAGATTGGCGAAGCAGTGAACTCTATTCGGTGTTACAAATAAATCACCAATCTATCAGTCACATTCAGATCATTAAAGCAGATACGACCTATAAGCGGGTTTGCTCTGTGTCAGCTCCGCTTAGTTAAGTCGTCCAGCAAGGAACACAAACGATGACCACACCAAAATGGGACCTCACGATCGCTTACCAAAGTTTAGGCGACAGCAAAATCGGTCAAGATATCGAACTCATCCAACAGTGCATTGACACACTGAATCTTCACGCGGAATCAAGAACCTCTGTTTCCGTGATGCAAAATGCGATTCAAACTCGCGAAGCGGCTGGAAAACTGCTTGCTACGATCAACACATTCGCTATGTGCTACGCATCTGTCGATGCCAGCAATGGCGAAGCGAAAAGCTTAGTGGGTCGACTCGCGAAGTTAAGCTCAGAACTGAGTCAGGCCTTTACGCCTTATCAAGATGCGTTAGTCTCTGAGCCAGAAGCCTTTATCCAACAAGTGCTTGAGCATGAAAGTGAAGACATCTCTGGTCAATCTTTCCAAATCCATTCTGAAAGAAAGTTGGCAGATACCAAACTCAGCATTGCAGAAGAACAACTGCTTTCCGCACTGGAAGTGGATGGAAAAGATGCATGGGGTAGGTTGTATGACAACATCACGGGCTCAATGCAGGTAACGTTGGAAAATGAGGCAAAAACCAAGGTCGGATTGTCTCAAGCGGCTAGCACCTTGTATGGCACGGATTTCGAAGCCCAAAAACCCGCTTGGTTGGGAATTCAGAATGCGATGCGACAGAATCAAGAGTCATTCTCAGCGATTCTCAATGCCTTGTCTGGATGGAGGTTAACGGAATATCAAAAGCGTTCAAAAGTACGTGATGTTCACTTTTTAGAGCCGAGTCTACACGACAGTCGTATCGAACTTGAGACGCTCGAAGCCATGATTGGTACGGCGAAAGCTAACCGTCACGTTGGTCAAAAAGCCGGGAAGTTGATGGCTCGCGTTCACGGTTTGGAGCAAATGAAACCATGGAACCATTTGGCGGGTATGCCAAGCCTGACTGATGCGGAACCAAAGGTTTACGAATTTGACGAAGCGATCAATATCATCCATTCAGCCTTCTCTAGCGTTGATACAGAGATGGCAGAATTCGTGACGTTGATGGTGGAAAATGGCTGGATTGATGCGGAACCAACTGAAAACCGTCGTTTAGGCGCATACTGCACAAAATTGGCTGCGACGAGAACACCACTGGTATTTATGACATGGGGTGGCAGTCGCTCTGACTTGCTGACTTTAGCCCATGAAATTGGTCACGCGTTCCATAACTGGGTTATGCGCGATATGCCATTGTGTAAAACTCGCTACCCAATGACATTGGCAGAAACGGCTTCTATCTTCGCGGAAAATATCGTCCGGGACTACTTGCTTGAGCAGGTTGAAACGCGTGAAGAGAAGCTGGAAATGTTGTGGGAAGAGCTATCGAGCTGTTACGCGTTGATGGTCAACATCCCTGTCCGTTACGAATTTGAAAAATCCTTCTATGAAAAACGTGCTGAAGGCGAGCTTGAGGCTTCTCAGCTGTGTGAACTAATGAGTGAGACTTGGAAAGAGTGGTACGGGGATTCGATGTCTGAACCCGATCCGTATTTCTGGGCGAGCAAGCTTCATTTCTCGATTTCTCAAGTGAGTTTCTACAACTACCCATACCTGTTTGGCTACTTATTCAGTATCGGTGTGTATGCACAACGTGAAAGTAAAGGTCCGCAATTTTATCAAGATTACGTTAATTTACTTCGCGATACAGGCTCTATGATGGCTGAAGACGTAGTACAAAAACATCTTGGTATGGATTTGTCTGGTCACGCGTTCTGGCAACAGAGCATTGATCGTGTGGCAAGCAAAATTGACGAGTTTGAATCTTTACTAGATCAACGATAGTAATTCAATGTTTGTGGTATTATTGCGTAGCCGGGTCTGTTCACCCGGCTATTTTGCATTCGCGAGTAAATCAAACGCACCAAACTGTGCGTAAACTGAGCAAATTATCATACTAGACACTAATGAGTGTTTATAAGTGAGATCCTATCAACATAATTTGCGAATACAATTCATTAACATACTCGCTGTGCATTAAAGGAGTAGCGCATGACGAACAACCTCTTTCGCCAATCTTTTCTTTTTGACAGCTTAGATTTAGAACAAGAAATGCCCGCTGCAGAAATGACAGTAGCTGGTGGAACCATCTTTAAATTGCATCAACGTGGTGTTCTGGAAGTCATTCCAAAGCATTTATCGTCTGACAGCAAACATATTATTGTATCTTGTGGCATTCATGGTGACGAAACTTCACCGATGGAAATTGTCGACAAAATTATCTCAGATATTCAGTCTGGTTTTCAGACAGTCACTGAACGACTGCTTTTCATTATTGCTCACCCTGAAGCAACAAACGCTCACACTCGTTTCTTAGAAATGAACTTAAATCGTCTCTTTGATGAAAAAGAGTACGAGCCATCTAAAGAGTTGGATATCGCGGCGAACTTAAAACAGATCGTGGCTGACTTCTACCAAGGGACAGAGCAACAACAGCGTTGGCACCTAGATTTACACTGTGCCATCCGTTTGTCGAAACATTACTCGTTCGTTGTGAGCCCTAAAACTCGTCACCCTGTAAGAAGCAGAGCCTTGATGGAGTTTATTGCGAGCGCACACATCGAAGCGATTATGTTTTCCAACGCACCATCAAGCACATTTAGCTGGTTTAGTGCAGAAAACTACGGTGCACAGGCATTAACTGTTGAACTTGGCCGTGTGGCTCGTATCGGTGAAAACGATCTCGAGAAACTGGTTGCCTTTGATCTGGCGCTACGTGATCTGGTGGCTTCAACTGAGGCAGAGCATTTACCGCGCAAACCGACGATGTACAGAGTAAGTCGTACTATTGTTCGTCTGCATGATGATTTCGATTTCTTGTTTGATGATGATGTCGAAAACTTCACCGCGTTTAAGCATGGCGAAGTCTTTGGTCACGATGGTGATAAACCATTAATGGCCAAGAACGAAGGTGAAGCGATCGTCTTCCCGAACAGAAACGTTGTTATTGGCCAGCGTGCAGCACTGATGGTTTGCCCTGTTAAAACGCGTTACGAAGACGGTCAGATCGTTTACGATTAAGACTTTCACTGCCTAAATTCAGTATTCAGACTTCCTATTTCAATGGCTTAGCGGTATCGTTAAGCCATTATTTGTTGTGCCCAATTCAAACAACAAACGCAATTGTATCGAGCATTCATGGAATTTAGTCAGCTAATCTATCGCAAGCAGCGACGCTGGAATATTTTTGCTATTTCAGCCAGCCTGATCCTACTTATTCTTAGCTTAATCTACCTGATGGTAGGGGAAGTGATGATATCCCCGTTTTCCGACATTACGCCTTTGATGGAGAAGCTGGTTCTCCAACTCCGTTTACCAAGATTGCTGACTGCCATTGCCATCGGCGCGGCGCTCGCTGTATCTGGCGCTGTTTTACAAGTGCTGTTGGGGAATGTGCTCGCTGAACCTGGCGTGCTTGGCATATCTGGCGGGGCCAGTGTCATGATGGTATTGGTGCTGTTTTTTATTCCTGTGCTTGCAACGCCGATCGGGTTTATGGTTTCCGCTGTTATTGGGGCGCTGCTCTTTACCTTGCTATTAGTTTCTTTTGCGCGTTCAGCTAAGTTAACCACAACGCGTTTATTGCTCGTCGGTGTGGCTTTAGGAATCTTGAGCGGCGCTGTGGTTACGTGGGCGTTCTATTTCAGTGATGAACTGAGTTTACGCCAGTTGATGTACTGGTTGATGGGAAGTGTCGGAGGCGCAAGCTGGCACCATCACATTTTAACCTTGTTCCTTGTGCCGGTATTGGTTTGGCTCTGCTTTAAAGGGGCGGTGCTGGATAAACTCATGATGGGCGAACTTCATGCTAAACAGCTTGGCATCGACGTTGAAGCGGTCAGGTGGAAACTCATACTCGCGGTTTCTGTGTTAGTCGGGGGGGCGGTTGCGCTTGGTGGTGTTATTGGCTTTGTTGGCTTGGTTGTCCCGCATCTGCTGAGGCTAGCATTAGGCAGCGAAAACCGTTATCTATTACCTTTATCCGCTTTAAGCGGCGCAACGCTGTTAGTGTTTGCGGATATTATCGCTCGTACTTCTCTTGAATCGGCAGAGCTGCCATTAGGCGTGGTAACCACCACGATTGGTGCGCCTGTATTTATTTGGATGTTGGTGAAGAATCATGATTCACGTTAAGAGTCTGTCTGTTGGTTCAAGACTTCTCCCGCTTTCTTTGAGCGTAGAAACAGGTGAGGTGCTTCATGTTATTGGCCCCAATGGCAGCGGAAAAAGCACCTTTTTATCCGCGCTGTCAGGTCTTTTAGAATGCGTTGGAGAAACGTTTATTGACGATGTCGAAGTGGGGAAGTCATCTATTGAAACATTGGCAAGTTATCGCGCTTTTCTAAGCCAGAGTGATCGCCCCGCGTTTAACTTGATTGTTGCGCAGTATTTGATGCTGTCTGTGCCTTCAAGTGCACAAAAAAACACAACGCAAGTGGATGCGACGGTTCGAGAACTGGCGGGGCTTTTGGAGCTGAACGACAAATTGTTAAGGCCGATTCATCATCTTTCTGGCGGTGAATGGCAGAGAGTTCGGCTATGTGCGATTTGCTTGCAGATTTGGCCGACATTAAATCCAAACGCCAAATTATTGATTCTTGATGAACCTGCTGCACCGCTTGATATTGGCCAAGAAGGTCTGCTTTATCAGTTGATTCGTAAAGTCTCTGGGATGGGAATTACCGTGGTCATGTCCAATCATGATCTGAATCGGACGCTCCACAATGCGGATAAAGTGCTGTTGCTGGATAATGGTGTTATGCAGCGGTTCGGAGAGCCTGAAGATGTCCTTTCAGAAGCAGAACTTGCAAGAGTATTCAAAACTCAGGTGACGAAAGCAATGGTCGCATCAAAACCCGTACTGATTTTTGACTAATACCACCCAATTAACACGGCAAAGACGCTCACTTTGGTGCATATTGCACGTTTTAAGCTCATCAAGTTTTGGTAAAGAAATTCCAAGAATGGCTAAGTTTTTGTAAATCAATAACTTAAAGAAATGGAAAAGCTGGCATGCAAATCGCTTAGTTAAGAATGATACATTCTCGTTCTTGTTAGGCTAAGCCAATGCAAAGGGAAATCTGCGGATTGGTGAACGTTGAGCCTTGTTGCTTCATGGCAGCTTCCGCCACCGATGGTTTGCCCAAGGTGGCGGCTTTTTATCTGCTACTTTTTAGGCTGTTAACGTTTTTAAGCCGTTAGTGCCGATAAGTCTGCAGGGCGGTAGTAAACCGATTTAAGAACTTTACCTTGGCGAATCGTTTTGCCTTCAGAGACAAAATCTTCCGCGCATTTCGCGATAATGTAGTCGCCTTTCTGTACCGCCATCAATTTGATGCCTTGCTCTGCGTAGTGTGCTTCTGTATCGGCGTATTCTTTCTCGTTACGACACACTTTGCTCATGTTGCTTGAATGTACTTCGTCCCAGCACGGTACAAAGTCGATATCGCGGTTAACCGCAACATTCAGCAGTAGGTCGATCAGGTAGTTAATCGCAAGATTGTCTTCGATTTTATCGTGGCCTAAGTGAACCAGACGACCCATTAAGACATAAACACTATCAACGATCGCATCTGCTTGCTCTGTTTTACAATCTGCTTCCGCGAGTTCAGTCAGCTCCTCGATCGCTAAAGACGTGTGTAGCGTGTCGGCTTTCTCATCCAAGCTTTGTGGAAAAGCAACAGGAAGGTCGAAAGTGCTACGGAACTCAGTGATATCGCGGTATAGATGCTCAAAGATTTCGTTGGTTAGTTTTGATAGGTGCATGTCTTGAACCTGGAATAATTTATGGTGGCGCAATACTACCAAAGCTGGGGGAAAGCTGCCATTTTTATGCGGGTGCGTTTTATGCGGGGGTGTTGCGTGTAGAGATTATGGCCAACATGAACTCATTGAGTTTGGAGATAAAAGAGCACTCGTCACGTGCTCTTTAGGCTTTGATGCTTAGCGAAAAAGGTACGGAAATAGTTTTCTTTTTTCTTCGTTGGTCAGAGACTCCACGCGAGCGATATTGGTATCTGGAATCGCTTCTGGATTTGGGTAATGTTTGAGTACTTTTTCCATGCTCTCTTCGCGGATCAGGTGAAACACCGGATACGGGGAGCGGTTGGTTAAGTTTTCATCGTCTCCTGGTTCTGTGCCACCAAAACAGTAATCAGGATGGAAGGTGGCTAGCTGGAAAACGCCTTCCCAATTTTGTTGACGAATTAGCGCTTCAACCCAGTCAATAAATAGGTTGTAGTCGTAAAAGTCGCTCAGCATATTAGGCACAACCACCAGCGTGGTTTCTAACTCTTCAGCCGGAGTTGCGTCCAACTCCATCAATTGCGAGAGGATGTCTTCGAGAAGTGCCTCTTCTTGGCTTGCCTCACTCACATAGATTTTGATCTGTTTGTTGCGCTGAGGTTTTGCTGCAAATGGGCATAAGTTCAGTCCGATAACGACATCGTTGAGCCATTGGTTCACCTGTTCAGCGATCTCTGCTGTTGAGCGATTCATTGTCATTTTGGTTCCAAATTGGTATTTGCGGCAAGAATAGCAGAATCCCCGGATTGTGGCGCGTTTTGCGTGTCGTTCGCGTACGTTTTAGACAGTTTAAAGAACAGCAGGAATAAGACGAAATAGAGCGCAAGCCCACCCTGAATAACCGTGTCCCAACCACCGTGCTGCCAGCAGTAGATCAAGAAGAAGCCACCAAGGCTACCACCGACGTAATAGTGCACCAGATACAACGCTGTTGCAGTGGCTTTAGCGTGTGTCGCTTTTTGGCTCACCCAAGCGTAAGCAAGAGTGTGAGTAAAAAACGCGCCGGAACTTATCAATATCAGCCCTAACACCATCGCAGGTATGCTTTCGAAATAGGCGATCAACATGCCCGACATGCTGATCACTGAGCCAACCACCATGCCGGGGATTGGTGCGTAGTACTTATTCCAAACTGACGTGCATTTTGAGCTCAGAGTGCCGGCTAAATAGCAAATAAAGATAAGTGATGCTAAGCCAATCGGCAGTGAGTGAGGCTCAGCTACCATGCGGAAACTCATTACTGAGTACAAATTGACGAAAAGAGCGAAGTTTACGCCTCCGATAAGCATTGCCACAAGGATGGTCTTATTTTTTAAGTGTTTTACCAAAGCACGGTTGTGGTATCTGAGCATGCCGCGTTGCGGTGTAAAATGCTTCTGCTTTGGCAATAGGTACGCAACGGCTACGCCAGCAATGAGCGTGACAATCGCGATAACGACGACCGCTTGTTGCCAACCAAAGGCATCCGTTAATGTCCCGCCAGCGATTCGGCCAACAATACCGCCTAGGGAGTTAGCGGCAATGTATCCGCCGATTGCACGGCCAAATGCTTGCTCTGATAATTCCTCTACCATGTAAGCTACAGCGACAGAAGCAAATGCTGCCAGCGCGATTCCCATGACTGCTCTTAGTATGATGATGCTGATTAACGTTTGGCTAAGCAGCATCGCGATACCAATCACGGGCATAGCCAGCAATCCCATTAGCATGACGTTTCGGCGTCCGAATGACTCAGAAGCGACCGCCCAAGGTACTAAACAAACGGATAGGGCAAGTGTGGATGAAGCGAAGATCCAGTTGATCTGTGTTTCACTAACCGCGAAGTGCTGCGCCATGTACGGCAGCATAGGCTGGAACAAGTACAAGTTACAAAATACAAGGAAAGAGCCCAGAGCTAAACATAGGGTGACTTGTCGATATTCTTTCGTGCCTAATTCAATCATGATGCCGTTAGCTTTTCTGCGGATAATGTGAGCAATGTATCAGTGAGTAGCGAATTGATAAAATATATTAAAAATATCATCCGCATATATTTTTTATATTATCTCATCATGGATTCTAAACACCTGCGCCATTTTGTGGCTGTGGCCGAGCACAATCATTTTACTCTTGCCGCCAAAGCCCTGCATATTGCTCAGCCAGCGCTCAGTATTTCGATCAAGAAATTTGAGCAGCAGTTAGGCGTTGATCTGTTTCGTCGTGAGGAGCGCAGAATTGCCCTGACGGACGAAGGAAAAGTGCTATACGAGCACGCCAAACGTGTTTTACAGCAAATCGAAGATGCACAATTGGCGATAGATGAGCTGAAAGGGTTAGAGAAAGGCGAGGTGCGTTTGGGTGCGCCAAGTATGATGGGATCGTATTTTTTCCCCGAAATTATGATGGCCTTCAAAATGCGCTACCCCAAGCTAAAAATCACCTTGGTGGATGCGGGTACAGGTTCAATCAAGCAAATGCTACTTGATGGCGAACTGGATATTGGCGTGATCAACAATGAGAATGTCCCAGATGACTTGGAAGTAGACCCATTGCTCGACAGCGAAATGGTCGCGGTAGTGGGTAAAGATCATCCGATTGCACAGCAAAAGAGCATCAGTTTTGAACAGTTCTTTGAACATGAATTGGTGATGTTCCAACGCGGATATTTCCACCGGGATTTCATCGAGAAAAAAGCGCGTCAATATGGCACTGAAACGCAGTTTTCGTTTGAGACAAACCTACTGCCTATCATCTTAAGCATCGTCAAACATGAATTCGCCATTACCGCTCTGCTTGAATTAGTTACGGATCACGAGTCGGATGTGGTTGCCGTTCCATTTGATGAGAGAGTGACACTTAATCTTGCCTTGGCTTGGCGAAGGGACGGTTATTTGTCGGTTGCGGATCGCACCTTCATCGAGTTTGTGAAGCAATATGCGGATTGCAAGTAAGCGTACTACAAACAGATGGATGTCAATATCACGTTTTTTACAATCTCAATCGCACCATCGGATTGATTACAGTAGTTTGTCTACACAAAAGTAAAACTATAAAAGTAAAACGATTAAGAAGGTAAGGATATCTATCCATGCAAATCAACATCAAAGACCTGAGCGTAGACTCGGGAACCAATCGCTTGACCATCGACAACTGGAACATCGCGGATAACGAGTCTTGGGGCGTATTCAGCACCGAAGGCGATATTGGCTCGGGGCTGGGCTGTTTATTGTGTGATGAACTCAGCGTAACAGCGGGTGTTGTGAATAAGGGGAAGGGCAAAATCGCTCAAGTCTCACTGGTTGAACAACAACGTTTGTTAGAAGAAGAGATCGCCAAAGACGATACTGATTTTCTCGACCGTATTGATAAAGGTAGCACCGTTTATTCACTGATCTTCGAGCAATGCGAAGATGTAGTGCTGACTAGGCAGTTGATTCAAGATTTGGACTTGGAACATCTCCAGCAGAGTGGCTTTCGTGTACTTTCTACTGGAGAAACTCGACGTGTGATGATCGCTCGCGCATTGGCAACTCAGCCAGAGCTTCTCGTTTTGGACAACCCATTTACAGGGTTGGACATCGCACATCGACAGACGTTGGCAACGTATTTGACTGAGCTTGCCAAAACCACGCAAATGCTGGTGACTTTTAACCGAGAAGAAGACATGCCAACGTGGGTGGAGCACATTGCGCTGTTTAATCATGGGCACTTAGAGAGTGTTATGGGAAAAAGCGAGTGGGAAAATCACCCGGTGATCACCCAAATCAAAGCGCAGTCCAAACAACAAAGTGAAGAGATGCTGGCACTGATTCATCGCCACCAACACGACCCATACTTCTCCAGTCCGGTGTTTGAAATTCGTAACGGGCGAGTGGAGTACATAGATAAAACCATCTTTACGGATTTAAATTGGCGCATTGAAAATGGGCAGCACTGGCAAATCAAAGGCCCGAATGGCTGTGGTAAAAGCACGTTACTCGGGATGATATTTGGTGATCATCCACAGTGTTATTCCAATGATATTGATATTTTTGGTAAAAAACGTGGCAGTGGTGAGACGATTTGGGAGATCAAAAAGAACATCGGGATGGTTTCTTCTGCGCTGCATCTCCAGTACAGAGTGAGTTGTAAGGCGTTAGAGGTGATACTCTCAGGGTTTTACGACTCGATTGGCCTGTACCAGCAACCATCGAAGAAAGAGATTCAAATTGCTCGCGAATGGCTCGAAATCTTACACATGTCAGAGTATGCCAATGTGTCATTTCGCTCTTTAGAATACGGGCAACAGCGCCTATTGCTGATTGCTCGTGCGATTGTCAAACAGCCTGCACTTCTGATTTTGGACGAGCCATACCAAGGCTTGGATTATCTTGGTCGCCGCTTGGTGAAGAACGCACTTGATCTGATTGCGCGCGAGAATCTAAGCCAGTTGCTTTATGTCTCTCACTATCAAAAAGACAAGCTAGAGAGCATTCACAACGAGTTGGAATTTGTGTTCGACGACAGTGAGCAGTGTTACAAAGCAACCATCAATACAGATGTGGGCTAAGTTAATGGGGCGTGACTTGCCCCTTTTAATCAACTAGCTATCTTTATACATGCGCTCGAAGTTTTTCGGGTTCCATCCGATCATGTAGCGGTCGCCAATCTTTAACACAGGCAAAGAGCGTGCGCCAATGGCATCCAATTCTTTGCGTCCGCGCTGCATTTTCGCGTTGGTTAAACGGTACTGATAACCTTTGGAGTCGAGATAGCGCTGAGCATCTTTGCAATGTGGGCATTTGTCTTTGACGTACAGTACAAGTCGTTTCATTGTGAGTTCCTATGGCCAACAGACCCAAATACTAAGTCTGCGCAGTGTAATGAAAAGACGGTGAATGGCAAGTCCGATTCGGGTAGACTTACGCCTCTTAAATTTAATAGCTGACGAATTGATCAATGAATCCGGCACTTAGATACATTCAGGGTTATCCAGAGCATATTACAACGCCAGTCACACAGCTGGTTGAATCAGGTCGATTAAAAGCTTGGTTCGAGAAACGCTACCCGGAAAATCACATCATCAAGAGTGAAAAAGCGCTGTTTGATTACACCATGGCGATAAAAAATCGTTATATGAAGAAAACAGCACCACTGAGTAAAGTGGTGTACGACAGCAAAATTCACCTAATCAACAATGCACTAGGTTTACATACCTATGTGGCGAAAGTGCACGGCGGCAAAATTAAATCTAAGAATGAAATCCGAATCGCCAGCGTGTTTAGAAACGCGCCCGAGGCACTACTGCGCATGTTAGTTGTGCACGAGCTGGCGCATTTAAAAGAGAAAGAACACAACAAATCTTTTTACCAGTTATGTTGTCATATGGAACCGGACTATCATCAGTTAGAGCTGGATGCTCGTTTGTTTATGATCTACCTTGAAACCGCAAAACAGAATTAAACTCGCATGAATCAAGCTAATAAGCCAAGCAGAGCCAAAGCCCAAACAAATAAACCATCAAAGCCAGCGGTCAAGCAGTCGGAGATGAAAGCCATCACTGTGAAGGGCAAAGCAGGGTTGCATCCGCGTAATCTTCATCAGGGCCGTTACGATTTTCCTAAATTAATCGCTGCATTACCGGAGCTAAAGCGTTATGTAATTAAGAACCCTAAGGGTGAGCAGAGCATCAACTTTTCGGATCCGACATCGGTTAAGTTACTGAATAAAGCGTTACTGGCTCATCATTACGGTGTCACGTTTTGGGATATTCCTGAGGGTTATCTCTGTCCGCCGATTCCGGGTCGTGCCGATTATGTTCACCGTTTGGCTGAACTATTGACCAAGGAATCTAAGTCATTAAAACACAAATTAGTGCGTGCATTAGATGTGGGCGTTGGCGCGAACTGCATTTACCCGATTGTAGGCAGCACTCAATACGGGTGGACTTACGTGGGGTCAGATGTTGATCCGGTGTCGGTAAAAAATGCGAATTTGATTGCGGAGAATAACAGCGGGCTCAAAGGTAAGATTGAGTGCCGTTTGCAAAGTCAAAGCCGACATTTTTTCAAAGGCATAATCAAGCCTGGTGAACACTACGATGTGACAACCTGCAACCCGCCGTTCCATAAGTCGCTACAAGAAGCGCAGCAGGGCACTGAACGCAAGCTGAAGAATTTGTCGGTCAACAAAGCCAAAAGGGGCCAAGACAGTCACAATACTAAGGCAAATGAATCAACGACACTGAACTTCGGTGGCCAAAACGCTGAGCTTTGGTGTCCGGGTGGAGAAGCTGCTTTTATTAAAAATATGGCGTTCGAAAGTCGAGATTTTGCTGAGCAGGTGCTCTGGTTCTCAACACTGATTTCGAAAAAAGACAATGTACGTTGGATGCGTAAAAACCTTGATAAAGCAGGCGCGAAAGAAATTCAAATTGTTGAAATGAGCCAAGGGCAAAAAGTGAGCCGTTTTATCGCGTGGACGTTTAAAACGCCGCAACAGCGACAACAATGGTTAAAGCTGAAAAGCTGAAGTTAGGTTAAATAATAAAACCCAATAGCCTGGAGTGGCTATTGGGTTTTATTTAAAAGCTTAGATTTTAACTAACATCTTGCCTTTGTTCTTACCTTCAAACAGACCAATAAACGCTTCTGCAGCATTGTCTAGACCATTGTAGACGGTTTCTTCAGACGTGACTTTGCCTTCTGTGATCCATTGACCCATTTGCTCAACGAACTCACCGTACTGATCCCAGTAATCCATCACAATGTAACCTTGTACAGTGAGTTTTTTCGTGTTGATAAGTAGTAGGTTGTTTGGACCTGGTTGAGGTGTTTCTGCATTGTAATCTGCGATCATTCCACATACAGGAATGCGTCCGTACGGGTTTAGCACATTGAGCGCCGCTTCTAGGTGATCTCCACCCACGTTTTCGAAGTATACGTCGATACCTTCTGGTGCAGCTTCACGCAGAGCGTCTGTAAGATTTTCGACTTTTTTGTAGTTGATTACCGCATCTGCCCCCATCGCTTTGACTGCTTCCGCTTTCTCGTCTGAACCTACAGAACCGATCACTTTACAGCCGTGAAGTTTTGCGATTTGAACCGCTACGCTGCCTACAGCACCTGAAGCTGCTGAAACAAATACTGTGTCAGTAGGTTTTAGCTTAGCGACGTTAAATAAGCCAACCCAAGCGGTTAGACCTGGCATACCGATAACGCCCAAGAAGTGTTGCTCAGGCACACCAACTGCCGGGAGTAGGGCTAAATCGCCACCATCACTGATGAAGGTTGTGCGCCAACCACTGATGTTGCTTACTTTAGAGCCGACAGGGAATTGATCATTCTTAGATTCAATCACTTCACCAATCGCACCACCTTCCATGACTTCGTTAAGTTCAAATGGTGGAATGTAAGAGTCGCTTACGATCATGCGGCCGCGCATGTAAGGGTCAACAGACATCCAGGTGTTCTGAATTAGGACTTCACCCTCTTTTAGGGCTGGTAACTCAACTTCAACAGATTTGAAGTTTTCTTGTGTAGGCATACCCGTTGGGCGTGATGCAAGATGAATCTGATGGCTTTTCATTTTTCGCTCTCTATGACTTTTGTTTCTACTAACGCTGAGCTCTCTTAAATGATGACTCAGCATTTTAATTAGGTATTATTAGCTGGCAAATAATTTGCGCACAAACAATTTGCAGATAAGTTAACTGGGATGAAAAGAGAATTCAATAGGTTTGCTCAAAAATATTTTGCGCACAAAGTATTTTAAACTTATCAAAATTTGATAACATGGCGGGACGATAAAAGATTGGACTAACTCATGACCCAGAAACTCTCTGACAACGTGTGCTTTGCTTTATATACCGCGACGAATTCCTTGGTACGTGCGTTCCGCCCTATTCTGGATGAGTATGATTTGACCTATCCTCAGTACATCGTGATGCATTCGCTTTGGTGTGAGAACAATGTGAGCTTAAAAGAGTTATCTAATGATACGCACTTGGACTCAGGGACATTAACGCCAATCGTTAAGCGACTGGAATCAAAAAACTTGTTGACGAGAAAAGTGTCTGAGCTAGATGAGCGCAAAAAGGTCATCTCGTTGACTGATAAAGGCTGCCAACTACAGGAAGAAGCACAACAGTTGACAGCGAAATTGGAGTCTCGATCCAGCATGAAAGCAGAGAGTATTGAAGCGTTAAGAGCGTTGTGTTTGGAGTTGGATAAAAACTTGCGAAAGAGTGACTAACTAACTTCCTCAGATCACCCTTTGTTTTAGCCGTTTTGCCTTAGCAACATAGACACTTAAACAAGCGCTGACGTTAAAAACGCTTAGCTCATTTGTTTGATCTTTTGGCGATATTTTTCTTCTAACGCCTCGTTGCCAGCTTTGGCTTCAAGTTCCGCAAGCAGTTCAAGAGAAGTTTTTTGAACACCGTAACGCTGGTGGAATTTCATTAAGCGAATTCTTGCTTTAACAAAATCGCCATCTTCAATTTCTAACTTAGCAAGGTGAAGAAGTGCCCTCGCGCGGTGCGGGTCATGGTCAAGTGTTCGCATGAAGTAGGTTTTCGCTTGTGCAGTATCACCGGATTTTAGCGCACAGAAAGCGGCATTCTCATAACTAGCGGAAGTGAGATAGTAGTAGGGTTGATCAATGGCTTTATTGAAGAACTTGTCGGCTCTTTCATAATTCCCATGTTTACAAAGAAATGTTCCGTAGTTGTTTAACACATTTCCGTTTTGCGGGTGTTGCTTTAGGGCCGTTTCATAGATTTCGGTAGCCGCGTCTTTTTCTCCCACTTTTTCGAAGTAATGCGCCATGGAAAGTTGTGCGCGATAGTAGCCCGGGTAGTGAGTGAGCGCTTTCTCTAGATTCTCTCGTGCTTTGACCATGTTGCCTTGATTTAGGTAACCAATCCCAAGCTCTATACGTGCTTCTGCTCGCTCCTTAGGTGACGCTGAGCTTCCTGGATTTTGCGTAGATTCAACGGTAACACAACCTGTCAGCGTAATAGCGAAAAGTATGGATAGACGGCGCATAATATCTTTCTTATTGAACAACGTGACTGCATGTATAACGTAAAGAAAGGGCGGTGGTGAGTTGCAACCAGAAACAATGCGACTGAGTCGGCAATTATAACTTTTGACCCGTTTGATATAAAAACGAAAGGGTTCAAATTGAACCCTTTCTCAAACACTTCTTAATCATCTTTGGTGAAATTAGCTTCACTAAAGTGCTCAAGATCATAAGGCGTTTGCTGGTAAACACAGTAATTGAGCCAATTTGCAAAAAGCAGGTGACCGTGACTACGCCAACTCGCCACGGGTTTATTCTCTGGATCGTTGTTTGGGTAGTAGTTGACGGGAATAGCAGGCTCCATTCCTTCACTCAAGTCACGAACATACTCGTGATGTAATGTAAGAGGATCGTACTCTGGGTGGCCTGTAACAAATACGTTTCGTTTATCTTTTGTGGCGGCTAAGTAGACACCAGCGACATCAGATGTGGCTAAGATGTCAAGATCCGTATGTTCTTCAAGGAACTGAGGAGAAAAGTCCGCATACCTAGAATGCGGTGCTAAGAAGGTGTCATCAAATCCTCGTAAAACAGGATGATACTGGTGGTGAATTTGGTGGTGATATACACCAGATAATTTCTCTTTACGCGTTCGCTTTGGCAAATTGTAAAGCAGTTTTAGCCCGGCTTGAGCTGCCCAACAAACGTAGAGTGTAGAGGTAACGTGTTCTTTCGCCCAATTCATGATGGTCTGCAAGTGATCCCAGTAGAGCACATCTTCAAATTGAACCAAACCAAGTGGTGCACCAGTGATAATCAGGCCGTCGAAGTTACGCTTTTTTACCATCTCGAATTGGCGATAAAAGTTATCAAGGTGCTCAGTCGGTGTGTTTTTACTTGGCCTGTCGTCAATTCTTAGCAGCTCAATATCGACTTGTAGAGGGCTATTCGACAATAGACGCAAAAACTGAGTTTCCGTCTCAATTTTTTTAGGCATCAGATTGAGGATCAGTACCTTTAGTGGGCGGATCTCCTGAGTTGACGCGCGAGACTCGGGCATCACAAAGATATGTTCCTGTCGCAATACGTCGGATGCAGGTAACTGATCGGGGATCTTAATTGGCACGGCTTACTCCCTAAGCATTTCTTATAGACGTCTATACATCTAAACTTAACTCAATCTAACTGGCTTGTCGATAGCAATTTAGGGCCATTTCGTATTAAGATCTCGTCATACCTCCCTAAATAATGACAACAATGACATTCAAATTGACTCTAATACGAGGATTGCCTGGTTCAGGAAAAAGTACGCTTGCTAAATCACTCAATGTGAATCACTACGAAGCCGATATGTATTTTATGGATGAAGCGGGTAGCTACTGTTTTAAGTCAGATGAAATCGCTCAAGCTCATCAATGGTGTCAAACGATGACGTCAAAAAGCCTAGCTAAAAAGCAGAGTGTTGTTGTTTCTAATACTTTTGTTCGACGCTGGGAGATGACTCCTTACTTGAAGTTGGCGAACCGATACGGAGCCAAATTTGAAGTGATTGAATGTAAAAATGATTTTGGCAATATCCATGGCGTGGAGCCAGCAACAATTCAACAAATGAAAAAACGGTGGCAAGAATGGCAAAGCGTTCCCCAATTGTCGAAATGACCTCTTATGGAATCTATTCAAACTGGGACTCTAACTCTCGGCATTTACCTAAAATTCAAGAGTTCACGACACAAGTTCCAGCAGATGAAGAGGTGGAATTTGGCTACATCATAAATATTAAAAAAGCCAAAGGACGTGTAATCGAGTATTGCATTTCGCATCCCGGGGTATTAGGAAAGAAAGGGCAAGTTTTAGAACCGTTTACCGGTGACATCCACGTAGGAAGCAATGATTGGGACTTTTACTTAGGAGATACAATCCAACTACTTGACCCCATCAATGGCTATGAGTCGAATATAGGTAAATGGCGTATGACGGTCAAAATGGATGGATCAGTCATTGCAGATAAAACGTTCGATGTCTATGCCCGCGACGAAGGAGAATTTTGGAAGCGTAGGGGGTTTTGAGTATTCAGAGTTCGAGTGCTCAGAGGTGAATAAGCACCTCGATGATTATACAACTTTTCTCATAAATCAAGTCTTTATTTCTATTTGTATCAATAATATTACGTACTTCTTGTTTCTAGACCTTAAGGGTGAGTGTTAGGAGAAATGCACTAATATTTAATTACCAGTTTCATATTGGTTTTTTACTACAAGAAATAAGGAAATGCGATGAAGTTAGCAGTGAAAGTTGGGACTTTTTTATCCGTACTCGCCATGTCGAGCAGCGCGTTGGCGAATAACCACTATGTAAAATCAGATGGGTATAATGACTTTTATTTTGGTGTAGGTGGTTACTTTCTAGATATCGATGCTGACGCCAAGCTTTATGACGCGAATGGCGATCCATTGATGTCTACTAAAGAGAACATCTCCGATGTATCAATGATTGGTGGACTCGCGGGCTACAGGTTTAATCCTTGGTTGTCAGTAGAGGCTCGAGGCGCTTTTAATAGTAGTGATGGCGACTTTTTAGATGAGTCTATGGAAATTAGCAAGTACTTTGGTGTATATGCTCGTCCTACTTTTCCTTTCCATGAGCACTTTTCTCTTTATGGTCTTCTTGGTTATGGGAGAGCAACTGCAGAATTGGGAGGAGCGAGTGACACTGAAAGTGGTTTTGCCTACGGCCTGGGTATGGAAATTGGAAATGGGAACCAAGTGAGACTGCAAGTAGAGTGGGCAGTGCTACAGGATGAGACATTTTCATATAGCTATGCTGGTGGCGAAAAATTGTCTGCGGATTTTGAGATAAATAGCATAAACGCGAATTTAGTTTGGTATTTTAATTAGAGCCAAACTGTCGCAAACACTATGCTTGATGTTTGAAAGCCCGTAGAACATTGTTCAATTTTTCATTATGAACTCCAGAAGCTAACATTAACGCTTCTGGAGCTCTCAGTATTTGGGCAATACGCTTTAGGCGATTACCACATTAAATCATCTGGCACGACAAAGTCAGCGTATGGATCATCTTCAGCGACCACATCCGCTTCAGCTGTTTTCTGCTCGATGATCGTTTGTTCATCACGTTGCGCTATTTTGTTTGCTACGCTGCTTGGAATAACCACGTAAGTTTCTTCATATCGAGCAATGGCCAATATGCCTTTTGCCAACTGGTCACGAACCATTGAAGGAACATAGAGAGATTTAACAAGCGTACCGTCGGTGAAATTGTATTTAATATCGCCGTCTGCGAGATCCAGTTTGTTCATTTCGATTAGCTGTTTGATCTGCGCTTGGATTTCTTTCGTCAAACGCTGCTCTTTTTGCTGTGTGCTCAGCTCTTTGTCACGCTCTTGCTGTAAACGCTTGTTTTCTTCAACGGCTGCTTTTACCTCACGCGCTTGTACACGAGATTTCTTTGAACCTTTCTTCGCCTTTTTTAGTTTTTTCTCATTCACTAGGCCAGCTTTTAGCATTTGCTCTTGAAGGGTTAGTTTTGCCATGATATTTCCGTACTAATCAATTTTGTAGCATTGTATAAGTTCGTACCTGTCAAATAAAGAATAGTAGTTAGGAATCTTTGACGCAGCGGTTGTGCTCTTTACTACGGATAGGGCTATACCATGTATAGGAGAGAAAGGAGACGCTCATGATCAGTTGCAGCGAATACGATTATATTGAAATCGTCTGTATGTACCAATACCCAATTCGGCTCACGTTGAAATCAGGAAAAGTGATGGAATGTAAAGCGCTTGATACCGCGCGAAACCAGAATCGGGAGGAGTGCATTAAAGTCGAACTACAAGGTCTGGAAACGCTTGTTGAGTTAAGTCAGCTTTCTGTGATGGAAGTGCTGATTGATAATCCTCACTTTCGTGAAGTTCGTTTTGGGCCTTCTATTCTAACCAAGTAACTCTATGGCAGTAGCGGTAATGATCCTGAGTAGCACGGTCAGTGACGAAAGCATTGACTGATGAGCGGTATTTGGATTTTTAAAGTTAACTGGATTCAGATGTTTTCATTAGCTAACACTTATAGAGCACCTAATGATTGTGGTGTGCCCCCTTGCCTAGGAATAGTTCAAATAAGAATGTTATACAAAGCAGAGGGATACCATTGAGACTCGTTAATTTTTATTAATATATCGTTCAGCACTAGCAAATAGCTTGTCACATACTTTTTTCTGAGTTTGATACTCTGAAGTACCTTCTGGCATAGAATCAAGAACGTCTTTCGCCTTTTGATACTCTCCAACCATCAGAGCAAATCGCTCTTCAAAGTTGTTTTTTTGTGTTTTTTTGCTCGATTTTCTTACTGGCTTTCTCATATAGTTCTCTACTTTATAGATCCCAAAGTTTTTTTTGTTCTCGTTCTAACAAAATGTTTTCGATTTTTTTTCTTATCTTATGAATGCTATCAGAGCTTTCATCTTTACTAGGATCTTTGACTTTGACAGTCTTGGATTTAGAACCAGTTGATGGCTTTTTCAAAGTTCAATTTCCTTCTTTCATTGGATAGTAAAACCCCAAAAATTCTTCCTTTATCCATCTTTAATTTCACTAGTGTTTCTCAACTCGAAAAATGAAAAAATCAGATTAAAAAGATAGATGCTTATGCTAGGTAGAATATGACGTCTTAATACATCGCTATTTAACAGATGCATGGTAGCAGACCAAGAAGTCTTACTATGATGAAGGCAATATTTTATTGTGAACAATTAAATTTTGTCCTTTGATTGTTCTCTGAACAAGCAGGGCATCAACCAATATACCTTTCGATTGGTTTTTCGAGTCATTTGACTCCTTGGTAAGTATCTAAATAAAAAGATCTCACCAATGAGGAGAGATCTTTTTAGAGATTCTTATACTAAAGTAACGTTGCCAGCTTGTGGGCCTTTGTTACCTTGTTCCACATTGAATGAAACTTTTTGCCCATCAGCTAATGTTTTGAAACCTTCGCTAGCAATTGATTTGAAATGAACAAATAGATCTGCACCACCGTTATCAGGTGTGATAAACCCAAAACCTTTTGTTTCATTAAACCATTTTACTGAACCAGTTGTTTTATTTGACATATATATCTCGATACATTGATTAAATTAAAAAGAAAGCTACTAAATAAGGAATGAAGAAAAAGGTATCGCAGGATAGATATGACGAATTTAATCGAAAAAAAACTGAGAAGATCTTGAACTAAATATTCTATCAATAGCTCACTACTAGAGCTGACGCCACTATACACTATGTACACATAATAGATACGTATTTCGCAACTAAATTTTATTTTTTATTAAATCAAATAGTTAACAGGATTGCTCTAGTGAAAAGTAAATTTTAGTGCACTTCAGTTCGTCAGCATCATTAGAATAATTATTGCAAAACTGAAGTTCGATGTGACGATGACACCAGATAAATACCTGAATGTGACAGCAGGCATGCGTTTTATTAATGAGTTTGACGAGCAAAACGTCTATAGCCTGAACGATGCGGTGAGCGAGAGTGATAAGCATATTGCGGCGGAAGAACACTATGGAAAAATTCTGTTTTCAGAGCCTGTCAGCTACAAAAAGCTCGCAAGCCTAATCAACCAAGGTGCCGAAATAAAACACACTAAGATCAGCGACGCATTCAGTTTTGATGACTACCAAAGTCAATATAAAAACTCGCATTTGTTACCGCTATTTGTGGTTGATGCTCGAAACAACGTGCGGATCTTCAGCACATCAAACCAACCAGAGATCGCTCCCGGCTCGACGGTGGTTGCTCGCGTAAAAGATAACGAGAGCAAAGAAAACGCATAGGGCGGGATAGGGTAAGGAGATTGCTCTATTTGCTTGCTATTCTCTGACGGGCAATGAAGGTGAAAAGGCTTGGAGAGTTTCTAAGCCTTTTGAAAGATGGTGGTTGAGGCATTGTTTTGGATAAAAGTTTGCTATCGACTTTGCTAAATTGGCAGTTTGTTAATAACTACAGATATGGAAGAATGGGGTTAATGAATGTTCAATATTGAGGGTGTAGATCACGCACGTTGTGAAGCGAATACTATCGTTCAAATGTCAAAAAGCCTCCAATTTGAAGGCTCATTTAAAGTTTTTTAAGGTTTCGTCTAACTCCGATTGAGCTTGCAATACATAGAAACTATAGCCACCATCAGTATGCACCTAATCGTAAAAGTACCGTTTCAGCTTAACTTTTAACATACCCATTTCTTTTCATGATCTCTTTGCCTTTAGGAGTATCAATAGGTATCAGAGCCTTTCGGTCACACTTTTTACAGTATGTTGCCGTTGCCATCGTGGCGAATCCAAAAAAGGCGCTTTTATTTTCAAAGGCAGGAGAAAAACAAGATTTACAAACATGAGTAAAATACTCCGTTCCATCAGCCCCTTTTGGATTCTGACCACCTTGAGTTTCCTCTTGCCATTGCTGAGCTTTCTTGTCTGAACATACGTTACAAATGTCCATCGGGTTACTATCCCATCCTGGTAATGTTGGTAAACCACAATGTTTACATGTCATAAAATCGAACCTTAATCTACTTCAGTAGCCTAATTTTATCACTTGGAATAATCATACATCCAACAATTGAAAAGTCATTATAATTCAACTGAATGCGACTTCTATTGTAGGAATATTCCAAAAAGAAAATAGAAAATATTATTTCGGTAGCATTCTACATTATGCTGCCAGACTAAAAGCTAACCATATGATATAGCTGTGATTTGTTATTTTCCCACAAGTAATTCTCACAGGATAGTAAATCCAATGATATTTTTAAAAAAATCTATCGCATTTTCACTTATCGTGATGATGGCTGGTTGCTCGATGACACCAAATGAACCGGCAGTAATGGCCCAGGAATATGAACAATCATTTGTCGATTATGATCTGTCTGAAACGAACCATAGCGATGCTATGCAAGTGATGCATCTTGTCTCCCAACGGGCTGTAGCAAGCGCTAATAACATTGATGCGTTTACCAAGCAAAACCACAACATGTTTCTTTCTGCTACTCAAGGCGTCGCTGTAGGTGCCGCTGTAGCAGGATCTCTCAACCCGTTTCAGTTAGCGACGAAATTTATTGGACTTGAGGCTACCAAAAGTAGCATTGACTACCAATACTCTGATCTCGCTTATTCCAGTAAATAACTCTCGAGATACCAATCAGCTTAGAGAATTAATTGAGACATATCGTTTTGAACAGCTACCAGCAAGATAAACACTTCATTCCATACTAGTGGTATTAGATTAATTAAGCCAAAATATGACTTGTGCGTTTATTGGAAGTGATAGCTCTAGCAAGAAAAGGGGCATAAACTTCAGCCCCCCAACTCAACCCTGATACTCTCTAAAATCTTCCCTTAAACTTCTTCGATACGCGAGATAAGCAAATACGCTCCACACAACCGCCAAAAACCAAATCTGAAGATAACCTTCGCGGATTTGTGTCCAGTCAGCGCCCATTTGATTTAAAGCCAGAAAACTCTGTATTGCTGGCGTGCTTGGGAACAGTTTAGACAGCCAGACGATAGGTGACGGGATCATTTCGACTGGCCAGATAAACCCGGCGCTGAAGATAAGGGGCATGGAGCTAATCAAAACCACTAACGTGACTAACTCGCGCCTTGGGGTGACAGAGCCTAGCCAAATACCGATCGCGCACGATGCTATTAAAAACGGCAGAAGTAGCGTTAATAACTGGCCTGCATGCGCGAGCTGATTCACGCCTTGCATGGTAAAGCTTGCACCAAAATAGTACATGCTGAGTAGGTAATAGATAACGATCAAAACAGTAAAACGTACGGCGAGCAATTGAGCTGGTGGTACGTTACGCCAGTAGCCTTTGCCGAGCTTTTGTGTGCCAACCATCAAGCCTGCCGCCATCGCCATAGTTTGTTGCAGAATAAGCACAAATACCGCAGGAACAACGTAATCCACATAACCCATGCGAGGGTTAAATGTCGGTTTTAAGTTGAGTTTGGTTGCGGCGTATTGCTCTTCTGCCAGTGAAAGAGGTTGGCCTTCTAAAAGCAGTTTGGAGACAGTGGTTTGCGCGGCTAGCGTACCGCCTGCTTTCGCTAACCCTTCAACAATGGTTCCGTAAACCAAGAAGTAGGAAGCGTCACCTGCGTAGGCAAGGGTGGGGCTTTTACCTAATAAAATGTCTTTGTAGAAGTGTTCTGGGATAACCAAAATACCGCTGATTTCACCGTTTAAGAATGCGTTACGGGCTTGTTCGAGTGAGTGGTCTCGCCGAACAACGTTGACTTGTGGCGTGGCATCTACCATGCGTTCCAGTTTAAAGCTGGTTTGGCTCATATCCAAGTTAACGACACTGATTGGTTGTTCGCGTGGCGTTTGGTTGCTGTACGGCAGTGGGTAGAGAAATGAATAAAACACCACACCACCGAACACGGTGAGTACCACAACAGGATTGCTCAGCAGTGCTTTCAGTTCTGACTTTATCAATGTAAGCAAGTTCATACTGACTCCTCCAGCGCTGCTTGTTTGCTGGCTTTTACGTGCTTACTGGCTGCAGAGTGTTGGCTAGATTGTAAATGCTTGTGGATCAATAACACGCTGATTGCCAATGGAAGAATATACCCCAGCATAGGAACTAAATGAGTGAGAGATTGAACCCAAGTATGACCATAACTCACTTGGCTCACTTGAACCTCTATATAGTGGCTAGCGGGTAAAAGACTCCGCCACCATTGCGCCAGACTGCTCATATCGGTAACTGGGAAGGTGATTCCCATGAATGCAAAGCTTGGAGCAGTAAATGCACCTGCAAAACTCATTGCACGCGCTGGATCTAAGGTGAGGAAGAAGAACGCACTCCCCATGATCATACACGCGATTAGGGTAATCCACTGCGCAAACAAAATGACTGCAAAACTGCCATTCATTGGCCATTTAAACCCAAGGTAAAACCACACTAAAAACGCAAACCCTTGCAGAGCAAATACAATTGTGTACGGGAGCAGGGTATGTACGACTGACTTTACTGGGGATGAACCAAGCCATGGTTGCAGCCCTTTATCTCTATGATTAGCGGCCAACACCAAAATAGTGCTGACTACCACAACGATTTGCCAGAGAGCAGGAATAATGGCAGGCACAAGAAACTGTGCGTAGTTGGAGTTTTTGTTAAACAGTGGCGTGATTTGAGTGCGAACCGGCACCGCTTTACCCATGGCAGACAGTAGTGTGGCGTCGCCTTTTGAAAGGTGGCCTAAGGTGCTTAGTTGTGCGTTAAAGGTTCCTTGCGCTTGGGTAAAAGCAGAGCTTAGCAGCTTACCAACCAAAATCATCTGGCTGTTGTAATATACGCTCACTTGCGGTGCGAGTTGTTTATAGATTGACTTGTCAAACTGAGATGGGATGACCGCATAGGCGTAAATCTCGCCGCGAACGAGTGCACCTTTTGCTTGGGCGACATCTGAATATTGCTTGTGCACTCGCATGGTTGATGTGGCGTCATAGTAACGGATCAACTGCTGAGAGAGTGTTCCCGGTGTTAAGTTGACCACGCCAATAGGCAAGTCTCGGGCAATCCCTTGTGAAAAGATCGCCCAAATCATGATCGCCAAAGTAACCGGTATCCAAGTTAAGCAGGAGAGTAACCATTTATCGCGGCGGATTATCGCAACCTGTGAGGTAATAAGTTCACGCATCGCTCTGCCAACTAGTTGAGTTGAACGGCTAAGCTCATACCCATTCTCAATCCATTAATAGCTTGAGTCGGGCGAGCTTCAACTTCAAAAGTACGCAGATCGAAGCCCTGAGAAGCATCTGTCGAGCGCCAAGTGGCGAAATCTCCCATTGCGGCAATGTGCGTGACTTTAAAATCCACATCTTTATCTAGCGCTGGTACGTAGGCGCTAAATGTGGTGTTCTTCTTAAAGTGTTTTAAGTAGTCTTCACGCACATTTAATACCGCCCAAGAGTCTTGAGTATCTATCACAGTGACAACGGGGAAGCCTTGTGGCGCTAACTCACCGCTTCGTAGCAATACCTGCGACACTTCACCGTTGAACCAGCTTTTGATTGAGGTATCTTTTGCGTAGGCTTCAACTTCTGCGACTGCGCCAGCGGCCATTCTCGCTTTTTCTGCGGCGGCGACTTTGGTTTCGTTACGCGCGCCTTCTTTCGACATTTGGTACATTTGAAGCGCAGCACTTTCGGTGTATTTAGCCGCATCCCACTGTGTTTTGGCTTCATCACGTTTTTGTTCCGCGACAACGCCATCTTTAAATAGGTTATTAACGCGAAGGTAAGTTTTCTCTCTCAACGCCGTCGCAGCTTTTGCTTTCAACCACTGATCTTTCGCAGCTTGTACCTGTTGAATACGCGCACCTTTTTCTGCCTCCATCGCGAGTGCATCAGCGGCTTTTTCTCCCGCTTTCGCTTGCTCTAACTTCGCTTCAATCTCTGGGCTGTGAATGGTAAAAATCAGCTGGCCTTTTTCAATAGCATCGCCTTTACGAACGAGGACTTCATCAATTCGTCCCGGGACTTTCGACGAAATACTGTATTGCTGAGATTCAATCTGTCCTTGCAAACGAATCGGCTTAGGTTGATAAGCCTGATAAAAGCTGTATCCAACCCAAGATGCAAGGGCTAACGCAGCAGCCGTGAGTACAAGTGGTTTTGCATTGTTCATCTTGGGTCCTTACTGGTTTGAAATCGTGATTGCGTTGTTTTGATACTGGCTAAATGCGTCCATTTCACTGGAAAGGGCAAGTAGCTTTGAGAGCGACAGTAAATAGTGAAAACTGGCGGCGGCTTTTTGAGTTTGTACTTTGGCAACGTAGAGCTGGGCATCAACAACATCAGTTGATGTAGACAACCCCTGCGAGAAGGCTTTTTGTCTCAGTTTGAGATTCTCATCAGCCAGCAAAATAGAAGATGCTAGTCCTTTGACCTCTTCTTGTGCTTGTTGAGCTTCAAGATAGGTTTTTTGAACCAGCACGTTTAAGTCCTGCTTGGCTTGCGCTTTTAAGTACTTCACTTGTGAAACGGCACTGTGTGCAGCGCGAACTTGGTCGGTTCGTCCACTTGATTCAATCAACGGAATACTCACACCGACGCCCACCAGCCAATCAGGCTTCATTTGGCTGGCAAGAGAGTCATCTTCATGCAGGCTATAATCGCCATACAGGTACACTTCGGGGTAGTACTTGCCTTTTTCTGCTTTGATTAGGCTGTTCGCTTGCTGTTCTTTGGCGTCCAGTAAATCAAGGCCGGGATAGGTTTCTAATGTGCGATCGACGAACACATCCAATGGTGGAAGTGTTGAGTTGATGAACAGGGTGTCTGAAGGCTCCACCGCAGATGTTTGATTTAAGATTTGGGTGAGGGCAGCCTTAGTGATCTCAAGGTCTTTTTCCGCTTTTTTTCGCTCGATGGTTGCCTGATCCAACGAGGATTCTGCTTGCAAGCGTTCCACGCGGGCGATTTGGCCTTGTTGTTCTAGTTTAAGTGCGTTATCTCTGTGTTTTGTTAGCCCTTGTTCAACCAATTGGCGTGTTTGAACCACCTCTTCAGCGAGCAAAACGGAGAAGTAATATTTGCTTAAATCTTCAAATCGGGCTTGCGTTTCCATCGCCAGTTCACTTTGCGCTTGGGCTTTTTTACCCTCAGCTGCGGATTGCGCGGCATTAATGCGACCACCCGTGAATATCGGCCAAATCGCTCTGATTGAAGAGGTGAAAATATTGCGCTCGGTAATCGTCGATGTGGTTGCCGCCGCGCCGGCGATCAGATTCGCTATACCGGGAATGGGGATAGCACTTACGTCCGGCAGAGAGCCACCAGTGCTTTCAAAAAGTTGTTTACCGGAGACAGTCACATCGGTGTCTAGGCGCGTGTAGTTTGCACCAACAGTAATAGAAGGAAGGTTAAGATTGTCGGTCGCGTTTTGCAGATGTTGGTAGCGCTCAACATTGGAACGCTGTGCTGCCAGTGAGTTGTTTTCTTGCTGCAAGACTTGCCAAGCTTGAACGAAACTGATTTCTGCGCCTTGCGTAAATGGCGCATAACACCCTAAGCAACCAATCAACAAAGCAATAGGACGCATCGACATGGAATTGTTCTCTAATTGTGAAAAATTAGAGTATATGCTCTATTGGTTTGTGGAGCAATATGATTCAAAGGAATCAAAGGCACAAAAAAAGGGACCGAAGTCCCTTTAGTCATTAGTTATTGTTGAAAAGCTTACTGTTCCACTTTCACCGGTGTCGGTTTTAGTTTTTGAAATACTTTAACCAAAATAGGGCTTGCGAGTACTAATACCGCCAATACAGTGAATGTGAACGTGATTGGGCGTTCCCAAAGGAAGCTTAGCTCACCATCGCTGATCATTAACGCACGACGTAGGTTTTCTTCCATCAATCCACCTAAGATAAAACCAAGTAGTAGCGGAGCCAGTGGGAAGTTAGCCAGTCTGAGCGCGATGGCCGCCATCGCAATCAACAACATGATAAATACATCCATGGTGTTGAACGAGACGAGGTAAACGCCAGTGATCGAGAAGAACAAAATCATCGGAAGCAATACTGTTCTTGGCACAGCCAACAGCTTAGAGATGTACGGAATAAGCGGCAGGTTCAAAATCACCAGTACGATGTTACCAAAGTACATAGAGATGATGACCGACCAGAAGACATCTGGGTGCTCAACAAACAGGCGTGGACCTGGTTGAATACCGTACGCGATAAGTGCGCCAAGCATAATAGCGGTCGTACCTGAACCTGGGATACCCAGTGTCAGTAGTGGTACGAATGAGCCGCTTGAAGCTGCGTTGTTTGCCGATTCAGGCGCAACCAGACCGCGAATGCTGCCTTTACCGAATTCTTCTTTTTTACCTTTTGGCGCTAGGTTACGCTCCATACCGTAGCTCAAGAACGCCGCGATCGTTGCACCTGCACCCGGAAGTACGCCTGTAAAGAAACCTAAAATCGAAGAACGGATAGACACAGGAGCCACTTCTTTGATCTCTTCTTTGGTGACTTTCATGCTGCCGATGTTGCTCATCTTCTGTTGCTCTTCAGCGCTGGTGTCTTTCTCAGGCTTTAGAATGCCCATTAAAGTTTCACCGAGTGCGAACGTCGCCATCGCAAGTAGCAAGAAGCTAAAGCCATCCATCAAATCCGTTAAACCAAAGGTAAAGCGTTCAACGCCGACGCCTTTATCAATACCAACGGTAGAAAGCATCAAACCAAGAATGGTCATCATCCAAGCTTTGATTACTTGACCAGGGCCTGCAAAAGCCGCTACAGCAGACAAGCCTAACAGCATAAGTGCAAAGTAGTCAGAAGACTGGAAGCTCAGTGACACACTTGCTAAAGCAGGTGCTGCAACAAGCAACATGATTGCCGACAGCGTACCACCAGTAAATGAAGAGTAGGCTGCCAGTGCGAGTGCTTTACCTGCCTGACCTTTTTGCGCCATTGGATAGCCGTCAAACGCTGTAACCACCGTTGAAGAACAACCCGGAGCGTTAATTAGGATTGAAGATGTAGATCCGCCGAATACCGCGCCGTAATAGACACCTGCCATTAGGATAAGACCGGAAGAAGGGTCTAAGCCGTAAGTGATTGGGATCATCAACGCGATAGCAGATATAGGCCCCAGACCCGGAAGCATACCGATGAAGGTACCCACGAAACAGCCAACGATCACCATCATGATGTTCATTGGCATTACTGCGGTCGAAAGACCTTGTAAGATTCCATCTAACATATTGTGTTCCTTACCTTAGTTCGACCACATAGTGAAAATAATGCCCGGCTCAAGATAGATATCCAAACCCTGAGTCAGCAGTAGGTAAAACGCAATGACAAACGGGAATGAAGCGCCAAACAGAATGTTTTTACGTCTTTCACCAAGGATGTAAAAGCCAGCCAGCAAAAAGAAGCCAGTTGCCAGAACAAAACCTAAATAGGTTAGGCCAACGCCATACAAAGCCATCAACACTAAGAAACCAATAAGCAGCTTCCAGTTGAAGCCCATTACAGCGCCGCTTTGTTTATCAGGTTTGCCTGTGACAAGCAGTAAAAGTGACAATCCAATACCGGCAAAGGTCAGTAGAGTGGGTAACGTGCGTGCGGTAAAGGGTTCGTACTCATCGCCGGGAAATAGTGGGATTTGTGTCGTTTGGTAGCCATAGCATAGGCAGACGATCAGGAATATCATCGCACCAACACGATCGCGGCATAGGAGGTTCTCTTTGGAAAAGAAATTTCCTGTATTGAAAGAGTTCGTTGGCAAGTCTGACATATCCAACTCCATTTGCTTCTAGGTAATAAAAGGCCGCGTACGAAGATTAATGAGCATGTTTCATTAACAAGGTAGCCAATTTGCTGCTAGTCAAACCAGCTAGTTTGCTTATATAAAGCCATAAACAAGGAGATTGAAGTTATCTCGAACGCGGCGAAAGGGTATGGGCAGCGTTTGTCTGCCCATGTTTACTGGGTTACTTCAGGAAACCAAGCTCGCGCATCAGGTCGCCCATCTGCTTCTCTTGGTCTTCCAGGAATGCGTAAAAATCTTTATCCGCTTTGTAGTTGTCAATCCAACCATTGCGGTCACGAACCACTTTCCACTCATCCGTTTTGTACATCTTCGTCAGAGCCGCATTCCATTCGTCGATCTTTTCTTGGCTTGCACCTGGAGCGGCAAAGAAACCACGCCAGTTCGCAAATACGGTTTCGTTACCGTATTCAGTCAGAGTCGGAATATCTGGTGCTGCTTCCAAGCGCTTAGGTGCTGTCACAGCCAGTACTTTTAGCTGGCCAGACTTTGACATTTCCAGTACTTCACCTAGGCCAGTAGAGAGCAGTTGCGTTTCGCCAGACAGTAGGGCTGCCATTGCTTTGCCACCCGCATCATAGGCAATGTAGCGGACTTGCTTAGCGTCAAAACCTTCGCCTTTAAACGCCGCTGCTACGACCAAATGGTCCATACTACCGCGAGCAGAACCGCCAGCGATTTTGACTTTGCGAGGGTTAGATTCAAAATCTTTTACCACGTCTTCCCACGTGTTGTACTTTGAGTCAGCAGACGCCACGATTGCGCCGTAATCAGCGATGGTTGTAGCAACCGGAGTCAGGTCGCGGAAAGATTGAGGGAAAATACCTGTTAGAGATCGAACCACGATTGGCGTTGAGTTGACCATTAAGGTGTCTTCTTGACGCTCTGCGGTTTCGATTAGGTGTGCGATTGCTTTACCGCCGCCGCCACCCGACAGGTTTTGGAAAGATACATTGTCAACAATCTCTGACTTGACCAGTACGTCACCCGTGCCACGCGCCGTCATATCCCAACCGCCACCAGCGCCACCAGGGATCAGAAAGTGGATTTTGTCTAAATCTGCTGCCAAAGCACTGAATGAAAATGTTGCGGCAATAATGGATGCTGCCAGAGTGGGTTTTAGTACCTTCATCATGATTCACGTTCCTTATGTAGGTGCTCGTTTCTCGTTGGAAACGCGCTTATCGTTATCTAGTGATCTGTCGACAGTGAGGGAGGGTTGTTAACAGATAGGATGAAGGTTAATAGAGTGTTAAATGTGTGTCTGTAATGCGTTGATAAAAACAATATTGGGTATTAAGTAGATTTTATTCATAAAGTTCACGCTGGGCGTGTCGGCGTGTAAGTGCCACCCAAGAAAAAGCCGCACTCGTGAATGTGCGGCTTTGAATTTGATAACCGTATTGCGTTTATTCGCGGTCTTGGTCAAAGTCACCGTGGAAATGATCGTGATCAGACACGCTGTCTGCGGCTTTTAGCTTCTCACCTATGCGAAGTCTTTCGCTTGGATCTTTGATGCCAAATGTACGTATCATAGGTGCTGCCTGAACTTGCTCTTCTGGGAATACAGGTTCGCTAAACGCATAGAAGGTGGTGACATAAGCGAGAGACTGCGTGTTCACATGAAGTGCTTTCTGGCTGATGTTGTTTAGGTCGTCACACGCTTGGTGGTAACAAACATCGTACGCAACGCCGGTATCACCGCCAAATAGGTCTGCTTGTTCTGCGGTTTTGGCTTTCTCTGCACCAGTGAATAGGCCACCGAATGCGACACCCCAATCCGCAAATCCAGCATAGTCTGAACGTTTTGATAGTGCTTGAGGAACGGTGCCTTCTTTCTTACTGCCGAAGAAATCATTGAATTTAGACTCAATATGAGAAGTACCGTAAGGAGGTTTAAAGTCACCCGTATAGGCGTTGTCTGGACTCTCTTTGGTATCAGATAAATCCCCATCCATAACGCCAAACACGTAGTTTGGTGATGCGATCATATCAAAGTTTAGGTAAAGCTTAACTTTGTTAAGTTCGTTGTAACGCTCTTCAACCAAATCAAGTTGTGTTGGCGTTAGCTGGCTTGGATCGCTAAGCTCAAATTGAGCCATGATTTCTTGCTGAGCTTGGTCGTAGAGTGGACCAAACAGCTCAGTAGTGTAGTACTCTGAACCAACCAGACCAGCTTCTTCCGCTGCCCACCACGCAAAGCGAATCTTGTTCTTCACTGGTGCACGAAGCTCCGCAAGTGTCACTGCGTATTCCAGTAGACCTGCTGTACCTGAGCCATTATCGTTAATACCCGGGCCTTCAGGAACAGAGTCTAAGTGCGCGCCAAGCATTACGATCTGGTTAGCATCGCCGCCTTTGGTTTCAGCGATGATGTTTTGAGTCAGTACCACTTCATCTTGAGCGCTGATATTGAGCACGACAGGCACACCAGAAGTCTCGCTGGCTGCATGCCATTGTTGACCTAATTCGAAACGAGCACCGAAAGCTGGAATCGTTGCTGTGCTGTCACTGCCCAGTGTGCCGTTTACTACTGCTGTTCTGCCTTCCGCATTGCCTTGGTTAAAGACGATAACACCGACTGCGCCAGCATCTTGTGCATTCACAACCTTAGCATTAAAGTTACAGCCACCGCGTTGAATGACCGCCACTTTTCCTGTCACATCTTTCCCATCAAAGTCAGACGCTTCACAACCATCAGTGCTGTCATAATCGGGTGCATCGAAGCGGAAATCTGGTGTAAGGAATACGGCTTCTGCTTTCAGTGGACCGTCTGAACTACCAGAGTAGGACATGACTGCAAAATCGGCTTCTGCGCCTTCACCAGCGGAGCGCACGCTGAGTAACTCGTGACCATCTACATTCAGTGTCGTACCTGCTAGTTCTTCCCACGCACGAAAATCAAACTCTTGAATATCTACTTTGTACCCATGGTTACGCATGGTTTCAATGATGTAGTCAACTGAGTATTGGTAGCCATCTGTGCCAGCTGCACGAGTGGTCGAATTGCCATCGGTTGTTGTAGATGCACGACCTTCTAATTCCACTAAATGTTCAACAACAGCCTTACGTTTAATTTGATTACTGACGTGTTTTGCTGCTTTTTCAGGATCGTCCCAGTAGCACCCTGATAAGAGCGTTGCGCTAACTACGCTAGCGAGGAGAGTTTTTGTTGTTGTGATGCTTACTTGCATTTGTGACTCCTTGTATTAATAAGCCACTCCATGGTTGCCGAAATTCCAGGTTAATAAAATGTTAAATTAAAGATGGATTTAAGATTAGGAATCCATATCAACGAAGTCTCATATAGCAGGGATGTCAATTACATTGTCGTTTGGCACACAATCACGTATTCAACAGGAACAATGGCTCTGCAGTAAAACGAGTGAGTGATGCACCTCACACAAGAAACCTGCTTTGGTACATTTATCCATCCGATGTCATACCTTAGTCTAAATTGTCGACAATACACTTGATTGTCGACAATTTATTGGTCTATTCTAAGTTCAAGTTAAAAGATTGTAGACACCTTAGGGTGGTGTAGAGCGAGTGCCTAGATATGAATGTTGAACTTAATGCTCGTCTTAAAGCGGTTGGCGCTGAAAAAGAAAACACAAAATCCGAGACGCTAACCGAGTCTTTGGTAGAAGCGATTGTAAATGGGGAGATTGCTCCAGGAAGTAAGATCTCCGAGCCAGAGCTGGCAAAGCGTTACCAAGTTAGCCGTGGGCCGCTGCGTGAAGCGATTATGCGCCTAGAGGGCTTGAGCCTTATAGAGCGAATCCCGCATGTGGGTGCCCGCGTGATTACATTCTCACCAGAAAAACTGATTGAACTCTATGCGGTTCGAGAAGCTCTAGAAGGCATGGCGGCGAGACTCGCTGCGCGCCATATCACTGAAGAAGAACTGATTGGTCTAAAACACTTATTGTCGACACATTCAAACCATATCGAAGAAGTCGAAGGGTCTTCTTACTTTCATCAGCACGGTGATTTTGACTTTCACTACCGCATTATCAAAGCCAGTCGCAACAGCAAGCTGATTTCACTGCTGTGCAACGAGCTTTACCACTTATTACGCATGTATCGTTACCAGTCGCCACGTTCTCAATCGAGACCAAAAGAAGCGTTAAACGAACATAAATTCATTCTACAAGCGATTGAAAACCGAGATGAGGAGCTGGCAGAAATGCTCATGAGAAGACACATTTCGGGCAGTCGAAGCTTGATAGAGCAACAAATATTAATTGCCGAAAATGACTAGAAGGAAAGTGTCATGAGTTTATCTCCGGGGGCGAAATTCAGACTCGCCATTGAGCAAAATGATCCGCTGCAAATTGTCGGTACGGTTAACCCATACTGCGCCATGATGGCGAAGAACTTAGGTCACCAAGCGATTTACTTATCAGGTGGTGGCATTGCGAACGCGTCTTACGGTTTGCCTGATCTGGGTATCACCACATTGAACGATGTACTGGTTGACGTTGACCGCATTACCAACGCGTGTGATCTGCCTTTGCTGGTGGATATCGATACTGGTTTTGGTGGCGCTTTCAACATTGCACGCACGATCAAATCGATGGAGAAAGCTGGTGCAGCGGCGGTTCACATGGAAGACCAAGTGGCACAGAAACGTTGTGGTCATCGCCCGAATAAAGCGATTGTCAGCCAACAAGAGATGGTTGACCGAGTGAAAGCGGCAGTGGATGCCCGCAACGATGAAAGCTTCGTGATTATGGCACGTACTGATGCGTTGGCCGTTGAAGGCATCGATAGCGCAATTGAACGCGCGATTGCGTGTGTTGAAGCAGGCGCAGACATGATCTTCCCTGAAGCGATGACCAAGCTTGAGCAATACGACCAGTTCTCTACCGCGCTGCAACAGGCAACTGGTAAGCACGTGCCAATTCTGGCCAACATTACAGAGTTTGGCGCCACACCGCTTTATGGCTGTGAAGAATTGGCGAAAGCAAAAGTGGACATGGTGCTTTACCCACTAAGTGCATTCCGCGCGATGAACAAAGCGGCAGAAATGGTCTACAAACATCTGCTTGAAGTGGGGAATCAGGAAGCTCTAATCGATTCGATGCAAACGCGTAAAGAGCTTTACGCACACCTGAATTACCACGACTACGAAGACAAACTCGACCAGCTTTTCTCAGAAGGGAAATAGCGGGACAAGAGATACGGAAGCCCAAGAAAGTTACTTAGAGAAGATAATCGGAAATTATCAAATCCAATAACGTGAATGATGTTTGGTTAAAAGACTCCAAAAAGGAGCGGCCAGACGGAAAAGGAGTTCAAAATGACGACTAAAGAATTAGGTGGCGCGGGTCTACGCGGCCAAAGCGCTGGAAGCACGGCTTTATGTACTGTCGGAAAAACGGGAACAGGTCTGACTTATCGTGGTTACGATATTACCGACCTAGCAAACAACGCTCAGTTTGAAGAAGTTGCGCACTTACTGTTGCGCGGCCATCTGCCAAATCAGAGCGAACTGGATTCATATAAAACGCGCTTGGTTGGCCTACGAGGCTTGCCTAAAGAGTTGAAACAAGCGCTGGAGCTTATTCCAGCAAGCGCGCACCCAATGGATGTGATGCGCACCGGCTGTTCTGTGCTTGGTAACCTAGAACAAGAGATGGATTTCTCTGAGCAGCTTGATGCGACGGAGCGCATGCTAGCGCTCTTCCCGGCGATCATCTGTTACTGGTACCGCTTCAGCCACGATGGCGTGCGTATCAATACTGAAGACCAATCTGAAGATTGCATTGGCGGTTACTTCCTAAAAATGCTGACCGACAAAGCGCCGAGTGAACTGCATAAGAAAGTGATGCACTGCTCATTGATTCTGTACGCTGAGCACGAGTTCAATGCCTCTACCTTTACCGCGAGGGTATGTGCGTCGACCTTATCTGATATTCACTCTTGCATTACCGGCGCAATCGGTACGCTGCGTGGCCCTCTACACGGTGGTGCAAACGAAGCGGCGATGGAGATGATCGAGAACTGGATGACCCCAGACGAAGCAGAAGCAAACATCATGCAGATGCTGGCAAACAAAGACAAGATCATGGGCTTTGGTCACGCTATCTATCGAGAAAGTGACCCGCGTAACGCACTGATCAAACGCTGGTCGAAGGAGCTATCTGAAGCGGTAGGTGATACCCATCTATACGCGGTCTCTGATCGTGTTGAAGCAGTAATGAAGCGTGAGAAAGGCTTGTTCTGTAATGCGGACTTCTTCCACGCGTCGGCTTACCACTTCATGGACATTCCAACGAAATTGTTCACGCCAATCTTTGTGATGAGTCGTCTGACAGGTTGGGCTGCGCACGTTTATGAGCAACGCGCGAACAACCGCATTATTCGTCCGAGCGCGGACTATGTTGGTCCAGATCACCAAGATTGGGTTCCAATCGAAGAACGATAGGCAAATGCCACATGCTGACGACCTCACTTTAGAGGTCGTCAGAGCCGCTGTATATTGTGAGTGGAAGCAAAATCATGACTATAAATACCCAATACCGCAAATCGCTTCCGGGAACCCATCTTGATTATTTTGATGCCCGAGAAGCTGTCGAAGAAATTTCACCGGGTGCTTACGACAAGCTCCCGTACACCTCTAAAGTGCTGGCAGAGCAGTTAGTACGTCGCTGTGAACCATCAACGTTAACCGACTCCTTAAAACAGATTATTGAACGCAAGCGAGATTTAGATTTCCCTTGGTATCCTGCGCGCGTCGTGTGCCATGACATTCTTGGTCAGACTGCGCTGGTGGACCTCGCTGGTCTGCGTGATGCGATTGCAGAGCAAGGTGGTGACCCTGCTAAAGTGAACCCTGTGGTAGAGACTCAACTGATTGTTGACCACTCGTTGGCGGTTGAACACGCAGGTTTTGATCCAGATGCGTTTGAGAAAAACCGCGCGATTGAAGAACGTCGTAACGAAGACCGCTTCCACTTTATCGAGTGGTGTAAAACTGCGTTTGAAAACGTCAGCGTGATTCCAGCGGGTAACGGCATCATGCACCAGATTAACTTGGAGAAAATGTCTCCAGTGGTGCAAGCAAAACAAGGCATCGCGTACCCAGATACCTGTGTAGGCACAGACAGCCACACGCCACACGTTGATGCACTTGGTGTGATCGCGATTGGCGTGGGCGGTTTGGAAGCTGAAACCGTGATGCTAGGTCGTCCATCGATGATGCGTTTGCCAGATATTGTCGGCGTGAAATTAACTGGTAAACGCCAGCCTGGCATTACTGCAACAGATATCGTTCTAGCGATTACCGAGTTCTTGCGCAATGAACGTGTTGTGTCGTCTTACCTTGAGTTCTTTGGTGAAGGTGCGAAAGATCTAACCATTGGTGACCGCGCGACTATCTCCAACATGACACCAGAATACGGTGCAACGGCAGGGATGTTCTACATTGATGAACAGACCATCAACTATCTAAAACTGACCGGTCGTGAAGATCAGCAAGTTGACTTGGTAGAGAAGTACGCCAAGCAAACTGGTCTATGGGCAGGCGATATGGTCGAAGCGCAATACGAGCGCGTACTTGAATTTGATCTATCGATTGTGACGCGCAACATGGCGGGGCCTTCGAATCCACACCGACGTTTGCCAACCTCAGAGCTGGCGGCGCGTGGCATTTCTGGTCAGTTCGAAGAGAAAGAGGGCGAATTGCCAGACGGCGCGGTCATTATCGCTGCGATCACGTCCTGTACCAACACCAGTAACCCACGTAACGTTGTTGCTGCTGGTTTGGTGGCGAAGAAAGCGAACGAGCTTGGCCTTGTGCGTAAACCTTGGGTGAAGTCGTCATTTGCGCCGGGTTCAAAAGTCGCTAAGTTGTACCTTGAAGAAGCGGGTCTACTTCCTGAGCTTGAGAAGCTTGGTTTCGGTATTGTCGCTTATGCGTGTACCACCTGTAACGGCATGAGCGGTGCGTTGGATCCAAAGATCCAGCAAGAGATTATTGACCGTGACCTTTACGCGACGGCGGTATTGTCGGGCAACCGTAACTTTGACGGTCGAATCCACCCATACGCGAAGCAAGCATTCCTTGCGTCGCCGCCATTGGTGGTGGCTTATGCTCTCGCGGGCACCATTCGCTTTGATATCGAGCGTGACGCGCTGGGTAAAGACGCGCAGGGCAATCCAATTTACCTCAATGATTTGTGGCCGACTGACGAAGAGATCGATGAAGTGGTCGGTAAGCACGTTAAACCTGAGCAGTTTAACCAAATCTACATTCAAATGTTCAAACTTGACGATGCTGAGCGTAATAGCAATCCGCTTTATGACTGGCGTCCAATGAGTACTTATATTCGCCGTCCGCCTTACTGGGAAGGGGCCCTGGCGGGCGAGCGAACCTTATCTGGCATGCGTCCATTAGCAGTCTTAGGTGACAACATCACCACCGACCACTTATCGCCTTCGAATGCGATTATGGTGAGCAGTGCTGCGGGTGAATACCTAGCGAAAATGGGTGTGCCGGAAGAGGACTTTAACTCTTACGCAACGCACCGAGGTGACCACCTAACTGCGCAGCGTGCCACCTTTGCGAACCCGAAACTGTTTAACGAAATGGTCAAGGAAAACGGCGAAGTCGTGCAGGGTTCTTATGCTCGTATTGAGCCAGAAGGAAAAGTGACACGCATGTGGGAAGCAATTGAAACCTACATGAATCGCAAGCAACCATTGATTGTGGTTGCGGGGGCAGACTACGGCCAAGGTTCATCACGTGACTGGGCAGCAAAAGGTGTGCGTTTGGCTGGGGTAGAAGCAATCGTTGCCGAAGGTTTTGAACGTATTCACCGTACTAACTTGGTCGGTATGGGCGTATTGCCGCTGCAGTTCAAAGATGGTGTAAACCGTAAAACGCTAGAGCTCGATGGCACCGAAACCTACGATGTAGTAGGGGATATCAAGCCTGGCGCTGATTTGGCTCTGGTGATTACGCGTGCGAATGGTGCAAAAATTGATGTGCCAGTAACATGTCGATTAGACACTGCCGACGAAGTACTCGTCTACAATGCTGGCGGTGTTCTACAGCGCTTTGCTCAAGACTTCTTGGCGCAGTGAGGAGAGTGGCAATGAATCAAGCAACTCAAAGTCAGCTCAAAGTGCCCGCCACCTATATGCGTGGCGGCACGAGCAAGGGTGTGTTCTTTAGCTTACAAGACTTACCAACAGAAGCTCAGGTTGCCGGAGAAGCGCGTGACAAATTGCTGATGCGCGTTATCGGCAGTCCCGACCCGTACGGCAAGCAGATTGATGGGATGGGCGCGGCGACATCGAGCACCAGCAAAACGGTGATTGTGTCGAAAAGCACTCAGCCGAATCACGATGTGGATTACCTGTTTGGCCAAGTGTCGATTGATAAACCGTTTGTCGATTGGAGTGGTAACTGCGGTAACTTGTCGGCGGCGATTGGTCCGTTTGCGATTCACGCAGGCTTAATTCCGGCGGAGCGCATTCCACAAAACGGCATTGTCACGGTCAAAGTGTGGCAAGCGAACATTAGCAAAACGATTCTGGTCCACGTGCCTATTGTGAACGGTTTTGTGCAAGAAACGGGCGAGTTTGAGCTCGATGGCGTTACCTTTCCAGCCGCGGAAATTCAGGTCGATTTTATGGACCCAGCAGACGGTGACGGAAGTATGTTCCCAACCGGTAATCTGGTGGACGACATTGAAGTGCCGGGAGTGGGCACATTCAACGCAACACTGATTAACGCAGGCATCCCAACCATTTTTATTGATGCCGACGCAATCGGCTATCAAGGCACTGAGCTGCAAGACGACATCAATAATGACGAGCAAGCATTGGCAAAATTCGAAACCATCCGTGCTTACGGCGCTTTGAAAATGGGTTTGATTGAACGTTTGGAAGAAGCAGAAACGCGTCAACATACACCGAAAGTCGCGTTTGTTGCTAAACCGAAGAGCTATCTTTCATCGAGTGGTAAACCTGTTGAGCAAGGCGAGGTCGATATCTTAGTTCGTGCGCTTTCAATGGGTAAACTGCACCACGCGATGATGGGTACGGCTGCGGTCGCCATTGCGTCTGCGGCTTGTGTACCGGGCACGCTAGTTAACTTAGCCGCTGGTGGCGGTGATAAAGATTCGGTCACCTTTGGTCATCCGTCAGGGACGCTAAAAGTCGGAGCCAAAGCCAATAATACCAATAACGGTTGGGTGGTTGAAAAAGCCATTATGAGTCGAAGCGCTCGTATCTTGATGGAGGGCTTTGTGCGTGTTCCCTCCGATGTCTTTGAATAAAACATTTCGTAAGCTGCATCTATGCAATGTCGAGACATACTGGAGGAAGCAATATGTCTGCATATCAAAAAGAATATCAATGGGCACAGAATGAACCTGAGTCATTCTGGAAAGCTCAAGCTGAAAACATCGATTGGTTTGAAGCACCAAAAACCATTCTGAAAACGGATGAGAATGGTATCGAACGCTGGTTCCCTGATGGCGTGCTAAACACTTCGTGGTTGGCACTCGATTATCACTGTGAACAGGGCCGTGGAGATAAAACTGCGCTGATTTATGATTCGCCAGTGACAGAGACAAAACGCACTTATACCTATTATGAGATGCGAGACCAAGTTGCCAAAATTGCTGGAATGCTGGCAGCACAAGGCGTGACCAAAGGCGACCGTGTGGTTATTTACATGCCGATGATCCCAGAAGCGGCGATGGCGATGCTTGCGTGTGCTCGTTTAGGTGCGATTCACTCGGTTGTATTTGGTGGTTTTGCGCCGAACGAACTGGCAGTACGTATCGAAGATGCGGAACCTAAGGTGATTATGACCGCTTCATGTGGTGTTGAAGTGAAAAAAATCATCCCGTATAAGCCAATGGTCGACAAAGCGATTATGGACAGCCGCTGGAAACCGGAAAGTGTGTTTGTATTGCAGCGTCCTGAGTGTGAAGCGGAGCTAGGGCAAGAGCGCGATATCGACTGGGCTCAGGCTTATGAAAACGCGCTTCCGCATGCGTGTGTACCAGTGCTCGCGACCGATCCCCTTTATATTTTGTATACATCAGGCACTACGGGTAAACCAAAGGGTGTGGTTCGTGATAACGGTGGCCATGCCGTGGCGATGAAGTACTCAATGGGTACGATTTACAACATGCCACAAAATGGCGTTTACTGGGCGGCATCCGATGTAGGCTGGGTAGTCGGGCACTCATATATTGTGTACGCACCGCTGATCCACGGTTGTACAACGATTCTGTATGAAGGTAAGCCTGTAGGCACACCGGACCCAGGTGCATTCTGGAGAGTGTGTGAAGAATATTCCGTCGATGTGATTTTCTCTGCCCCCACAGCTTTTCGAGCTATCAAGAAACAGGATCCAAATGGAGAGTTTCTAGAAAAGTACGATCTGTCTAAATTGCAAACCATCTTCATGGCTGGTGAGCGCCTAGATCCACCAACATTGGAATGGGTACAAAGCAAAACCGACAAGCCTGTTATTGACCACTGGTGGCAGACAGAAACGGGTTGGGCGATTTCAGGAAACCCAACCGGTGTTGAGTTAATGCCAGTTAAAGCGGGTTCTTCAACCAAGCCGATTCCGGGTTATCAAGTGGAAATCTTGAACGAACTGGGTGAACCTGTTGGTCCAAATCAGCAAGGTTTTGTGGCGTTGAAACGACCTCTACCACCATGCTGCTTGCCAACAGTTTGGCGCAACCACGACCGCTTCGAATCGGGCTATTTAAGCCAGTTCCCAGGTTATTACGTGTCGGGTGATGGTGGTTACTTGGATGAAGACGGTTATCTGTTCATCATGGGGCGTATTGATGATGTGATTAACGTTGCCGGTCACAGATTGTCAACGGGTGAGATGGAAGAGATCGTTGGCGGTCACCCAGCTATAGCAGAATGTGCCGTTGTTGGGGTTCACGATGAATTGAAAGGTCAATTGCCACTTGGATTCGTGGTGCTGAAAGATGGCGTTAAGGTCGACGCACACGAATTAGAAGTTGAGTTGGTTGGCAAAGTACGTTCAGAAATCGGCGCGGTCGCGTGTTTTAAACATGCTCTGGTCGTAGAACGCTTGCCTAAGACGCGTTCAGGCAAAATTCTACGTAGAACGATTCGTCAGATAGCGGATGGTGAGCAATACACAGTACCATCTACCATTGATGATCCAACCAGCTTGGATGAGATCGAAAAAGTTCTGAATTCCTAGTCTCTAAAATTGGAATATCTATCTTTAAGCCTCCTGACACGGAGGCTTTCTTGTTGATAAATATCGTCTGAACCATCACACTACTGTTTTACTCGCCCCCTTAACATATTGATGTTTCCCCTTGATGATCAGAGCCGCTAACCAATCAGATTTAGACCAGCTAAATGAACTGATGTACCTCTTGCATGCTGAGCACCATCAGCAGTGCCCAGAACACTTTAAAACCGCAGAAGAGATTGAACAGGAAAAAAGTATCGCTCGCTATTTGGATAACCCAGAGTGCTTGGTGTTTGTTGCGTGTGAGCATGATCAAATCGTAGGTTTTGTCTCAGGTCATTTTTGTGAATTGGTATCGGTAGTCAGTAAACCCGTTCAAATGGGCAGTATTGATGAATTGTATGTTTTGCCTGAGTCTAGGAAGCAGGGAACCGCAAAAGCACTGCTTGAGAAAATGGAATCAACCTTTATCGACTATGGTGTTCAGCAGATGTTTGTTGAAGTCTGGCACTTTAACCAGAATGCGCTGGCACTCTACGAGAATCAGGGTTTCGGACATCACATACATTGGTTGAGGAAACCATTAAATTAAGGGAAGAGTTCATTCCTCTAATCAGACGGTAATTGAGTGATGAAACCCATGTCATATTGAAACGGCTCAGTTCATTGCTTGCCGTTTACGTTTAAGTGGGTCGCAATGCACGCACACTGATTAATAACCTCATTGGTATCACTGTTTTTTTCTGCTTGTTTATTGAGTAGCACGAGTATCGTGCTAACAAAAATAAGAGGAAATAACTTTGAAACTATCCAAATCGTTACTTGCTTTGGCCATGCTGCCAATGTTCGCAAGTGCTGATGATTTATCACAGACGCAAAATCACATCTTTCAACCTAAAATCGTCGGCGGCGTGACAGCCGATCCGAATGATTGGCAGTTCTACACCCAAATCGTAAGTCGATATGGCAACCGTTCATACTGTGGTGCGAGCTACATCGGTAATGGCTATGTATTGACGGCAGCCCACTGTGTGGAAGGCGATCTGCCTAGCCAAATCGCAGTGAAAATTGGTGGCTCTATCTACAACGGAACCGATGGTGTTCGCGCTAATGTGAGCGAAATCCACATGCATCCGGCGTATCGCCGCGCAACACTTTCTCATGATATTGCCGTTTTGAAACTCTCTTCTGTTCCACAAGGTGTTTCTGCAGTTGAAATTGCTGAAGGTAGTTTGACTCAATACGCGAGCGTGGGCGACTGGTTAACGGTTGCGGGCTTGGGAAGAACATCGGAAGGGGGAATATCTCCTACAAGGTTGCAAGAGGTCGATGTACCGCTGGTTTCTGACGCAACATGTCGTCAAACTGGTGGGAACTACACCACGGTTGGTGATGCTGCATTCTGTGCGGGCGTACCACAAGGTGGTATCGATTCGTGTCAAGGTGACAGTGGTGGTCCAATCGTGATTAATCGCGGTGGAGTAGTCACGCAGCTTGGCGTGGTCAGCTGGGGTATTGGGTGTGCGCGTCCAGGTCAGTATGGCGTGTACAGTGATATCGCTGCATTGCGTAACTTTGTTGATGGCGTGATTGGTACGTCAACTCAACCCGTTGATAACGTATCGGTCGGCTATACTGCGAATCAGGCTCTATCTTCGTTCAATGTTGGTGAGATCAAACAGCACAGCTTTGTGATTAGTAACACGGGTAATACAGCATTCACAGTCGAGAATATCAATTTGGTTGGTTCTGGTGTGACGGACGCGGTTGTTGTTGCTAACGATCAGTGTAGCCAGTCAACGCTAGCAGAGAACACGACGTGTCGTGTGGATGTGGAATTTGGTGCTGCACAAGCTGGCGAAGCATCAGCTACACTGAATTTTGCGATTGATAAGACCAGCACACAATATCAAGCCGTTGCGAAAGCTCAAGCAAAATCCGTTACTGCGCCACCATCAGGTAGCTGCGCAAGTGAGTGGCAAGTGAGCACAGTGTACAACCAAGGTGATAAGGCCTCTTGGAATGGACAATTGTGGCAAGCGCAATGGTGGACGCGAGGTGATAACCCAGCTGAATCTGGTCCTTGGGGTGTTTGGCAATCTATCGACAGTGCGACTTGTTCAGCTAACCAGCTGCCAGTCGAAACACCAATTGAGCCGTTGTTACCTACGCAGTCCACACAACCAGTACAACCAACACAGCCATCACAACCTGCTTCTGGGGATGCCTATCAAGCGGGTAACTTGTACCTAGCGGGAGATGTTGTGACTAACCATGGTTCGACTTACCAGTGTTTATCTTGGCCAAACAGCCTTTGGTGCAGTGCAACGCCTAGCGCGTATGAGCCGGGTGTTGGTTCTGCTTGGAGTCACGCTTGGTTGAAACTCTAAGTAAGTCACTTCAGCTTGGGCTAATTTAAGTCATAATCGTAAAGAGGGCTCATTGTTTATGAACAATGAGCCCTTATTTGTTGGTCTAGCCATATGAATTTGTAAAGTACAACGGTCTTTAACGTGATGGCTACCTTTGTTAAACATTACATGACTCGTATTTTTCAGTGATTCTTAGACTTGTGAACTATGAGTAGCATAGGTTTACACTTAATTTATGATGAAAAATATTCACTTTGCTGCCATCATGCGTTGGTCATTGTACTTTTTGTTAAAGGTTAGATTCTGTGTTGAGACAGTTGTTTTTTCTCATTCTCTGTTCTGCTTTATTCTCCACTTCTCCGCTATCCGTAGCGAAGACAACATACGACGGAGTGAAAGGGGCTGCATGCATTATTCGCGTGGACGACAAGTTGGTGTTGGTACATGAGGTATTAACGCAAAAGTTGTCTTTGCCTGCGGGTAGAGTTGAGCCTGGTGAAAACCCAGCTATTGCTGCCCAACGAGAAACATGGGAAGAGGCTGGGTTGGTGGTCAGCGTCAAGGGTGAGCTTGGTCGTGCAGAAGATGCCATCTTTTATGACTGTGTTTCAGACTCGGACATCATCTCATTTCAATTCAACAATAGTTACAATGGCTTAGAATTACCGATTTGGTTTGCACCACATTATGGTGTTGAAACTTCTTCCGCTATGCTTGTTGACCCAACGAACATTCCTTTGGAGCAGTACCGATTTCCAGAGCAAAGAGATCTGCTGGTAAAACTTCTTCATCAAGCGAGTAACCAGCATGTTACCTATGTTGGTACCTTGATTGACGCTGCGCCAAGCTTTAATCAGATTGAGTTGGGCTGGTTATTACAATTTCAGAGCACAATACACTCGTTGTCTTATGGATTAAGTGAGGCAGTGCATCGTGCCATCATCAGTGGCAATCTGTTGGCGGAGCCTGTTCTGCTCATTATTTTTATCCCTCTGGTTTATATGTTTTACGGTAAGGGTTTTCTTTGTAGAGCACTGTTTGTGACAAGTATTACGGCACTAATGACGTCAATAGCTCAACAAGGCTTTGCGTTTCCGCGTCCGCATGTTTACCTACCAGCTACTGATTTAATGCAAACTTACGGTTTCAGCTTCCCCAATACACCAGCCGCGCTTTGGGTTGCTTTGGGTGTGCTTATTCTCAATGAGAGTAAGAAGCTGGGCATGAATCGATATACGTTTTCTTTCATGATATTGGTCGCTTGGCTAGGCTTAGCACAGTTCTATACCGGTTCATCGTTCATCATCGACGTTGCATCAGGCGCGCTCGTTGGTTTTCTTACTTCATGGCATGCTGTTCGATTGGAAAGCAAACAAAATGTTGACGCCGTATCCCTTCTCTCTTCGCGTTATGTTTGGATCATGCTGTTACTTATTGGTGGAGGGATGCTAATTGCTTGGCCAAGCCTTACAGTCGGGTACTGGTTTTCCTTTATTTTCGCGTCTTTTATACTCCTGAATTCGATTGAAAAATATCGTTCAACGATAAAACCAGTGACGGCTCTGTTTTTGATTATTGCCTTGTTAGTCGTGAACTTCGCTATTTCCATTGCAGGAACCTATGTCTCCCATAGCTCTGCTTTAAGCTTAGTATTTGAGATTCTACGCTACCCATTACTGATGGCGTTGTTTGCACTATCAATACGAACAAAGGCCTTAGATCAATGATCAATTTACGATTTAGTTGACCTTCTTCCATCACTCCTTTATCGTCACGACCCTGTAAATTTTTGATCACGAGTCAGGTTGAGAGTAAGTTGTATAAAGTTAACGAAATGTTCGAAACTATCCAAGGTGAAGGGGTGTTTACTGGTGTCCCTTCAGTATTTGTCCGATTGCAGGAATGCCCTGTAGGGTGCGCGTGGTGTGACACTAAACAAACTTGGGATGCACTTCCAGAAGACGAACGCGACTTTGGCGAAATCATTGTAAAAACTGAAGATTCACCAACTTGGTGCCGTGCATCCGCTGAATCGATCGTTAACGAGTACCAAAAGCAAGCTTACACCGCGAAGCACATTGTGATCACAGGTGGAGAGCCTTGTATATACGACTTACGCCCACTGACGGCTGCATTTGAGGCCATTGGTTGCCAATGCCAAATCGAGACAAGTGGCACCTCGGAAGTGCTTGCGACTGACTCGACGTGGGTGACAGTGTCACCAAAAGTGGCGATGAAAGGAAAGTTGCCTGTTTTGGACTCTGCCCTTCAGCGTGCAAACGAGGTAAAGCACCCTGTTGCAACAGAGAAAGACATAGAGCAATTGGATGAGCTACTGGAGCGTGCAAACGTCTCTTCAAACACGACCATTGCGCTTCAACCTATCAGTCAAAAGCCAAGAGCGACACAGCTGTGTATTGATGTGTGTGTTAAACGCAATTGGCGTCTCTCCATCCAGACACATAAATACCTTAGCATTGCATAAAGGACCCTATCATGAGAAAAGCCGTTGTTGTATTTAGTGGTGGTCAGGACTCGACGACCTGTCTTGTAAAAGCACTAAAAGAGTTCGATGAAGTCCATGCAATTACGTTTGATTATGGTCAGCGCCATAAGCTCGAAATTGAAGTTGCACAAAGCCTAGCGAAAGAGCTCGGTGTAAAGGCGCATAAGGTCATGGATGTTGGTTTACTCAATGAGTTGGCTATCAGCTCACTAACGCGTGACGACATTCCCGTTTCTCATGAGTTACAGGAAAATGGTTTACCGAACTCATTTGTGCCAGGGCGCAATATTTTGTTCCTGACACTGGCAGGTATCTATGCGTATCAAATTGGCGCACAGACCATCATCACTGGCGTATGCGAAACGGACTTTTCAGGATACCCAGATTGCCGTGATGCGTTTGTCAAAGCGATGAATACCGCATTAGTACAAGGTATGGATCGCGACTTGGATATCGCTACTCCACTTATGTGGCTTAATAAAGCGGAGACATGGGCACTTGCAGACCAGAATGATGCTTTGCAACTGGTACGTGAAAAAACGTTAACTTGTTACAACGGCATTATCGGCGATGGCTGTGGTGATTGTCCGTCGTGTGAACTTCGAAAAATAGGTCTTAACGACTACCTCAACGATCGCAAAGCTGTCATGGCTGAGCTTATACGTAAGCAGCAGTCGACAAAGTAATGGGTTCATTGAAAGCGTCGATAATTTGATTTTTGCCCGATTTTTTCACTTGGTATAGCGCTTGATCCAAAATAGAGTAGAGATCATCAAAATCAGCCAACGATTTTGAAGTACTCAGGTATGAGAAACTCGCAGTAATGTTGAGTTTCTCGTGGTTCTCCGCTTCGAAGGCCGTTTGAGCGATCGCTGCATGCAGGTTTTCGACTTTTTCTTTTACATCCAACTCATCTATGTTTTTAATCACAACGGCAAATTCTTCCCCACCTAAGCGCGCAAAAATATCACGAGGCGATAATTGACCTTTCACCAATTTCGACACATGTGATAACGCGATATCCCCAGTCGGGTGTCCATAAGCATCATTGATTTGTTTAAAATCGTCTAAATCGAACAGAATGACGAGGTGTTTATGGTTGTCATCGCGGGTTCTTGGTAGCTTTTTAATGTTGCGGATAGCAGCAGCGCGAGTCCATGCTCCCGTCAACAGATCCATCTCAGCCACTTTGACCATTTTGCGACGGGTATAATAAGAGCCGAATAGCAGCAGTATTAAACAAGCGATAACTAAATAAAGGAGTTTGTTTTCTGAGCTCATTTGCTCAATTTTTTGTTTCTGTTCCAGGTTTTTTTGGGTGAAAGCGATGTCTTGCTGTATGCGGGCGTATTTTTGTCTTTCTGAGTCCAGAGCGAGATACGCTGATTGGTGCTTCTTATCTCGTTTGTCTAATTCGATCTTAACAAACTCTTGGTAGTGGGTTAGGGCTTGGCGGTATTTGCCCTGATCTTCAGCGATACTGGCGAGACTCTGTAATGCCAATCCCTTTAGGTGCTCGCTGTTAATACGATCTGCGAGGGCGTTAGCATTGCTAGAAAAGTCCTCGGCCAAAATGTATTTGTTTTGTTTTTGATGCCCTTTGGCTAGAGCGAGATATATTTCGCCTCTAATCTGATCATTTCCTTGGATAGATGCGGATTCTAAGGCATCAAGTAAGTATTTATTGCCAGAGTTAAATTTGCCCAACTCTATGTGCGCTTTTCCCAAGCCTAACTGAGCATAAGTTAACCCGTAGAGATAATTAAAATACTGGACGATACTTTCTGTTTTTTGAAAGTGTTCAATAGCGTCTTCAAAGTCACCTTCAGCGAGTAAAATATCTCCCATATTGTAATGAGATTGTGCCAGTTCTAGCTGTGAGGCTGTTTCCGTTCTTTGATTAATTGCGACTTGCAGATATTCTTTTGCCAACTCAATCTTGCCCAAATTACTCAGTACCAGTGCAGAGTCGTTGTATACCCCAGACGGATCGACGTGTTCTGGTATGCTTGATAGGTATTCTTTAAAGACGTCTAACGCTTTTTGGTATTCCCCAGTAAAGTCATAGTTGTTTCCAATGACGTGGAGTGCGCGGTAGCGGGGCAAAATAGAAAAGGAAGTATTATTTAGGTGATCGTGCAATGACGTGCAATATAACGAGGCTTGGCTAAATTGGCCGCGACGGTTTAAAACTCGGCAAAGGTGGTATTCGAAAAGTACTTCACCTTCGAGTTGTTGGGATTCAATAGAGTACTTAAGTAATGAAACGTATTCTTTAATTGCGGCGTCAAAATCTAATTGTTCTTCTTTGTTTAACGCCTCTATTAAGCTTTGCTCTAAACCGGAGTATTCCGGATCATAGGTAAGTGCATTACCAAAATATGGCTGACCTCTTAAGGTCATATACCCATGGATTTTCGAACTTATGTAGAGTTTTTCGATCCCCGGAGGTAGCGCGTTATACCGATCTTGTAACATGGCCAATGCACGTTGCTCGTCTTGAGCTAAGACTTCATGATAAGCAGCCTCCCAGTTGCTCAAATCATCTTGTGCAGATGTAGTTAAAGAGATGGAAAGTAGGGCAGCAGCTAAAATTCTAATAGATAGACGTTTCATAATTCATTACTTATTTAATTTGTCTACATTCTAGAGTTTTTTCGTTTTGTTTTTCAATAGGTTAATAAGGGTAAAATCGGAAGATTTGCGAAGTGTTTATTGTTACGTGTCTTAAGAATGAGAAAGCGCTCCGAAGAGCGCTGACGGGAAATTAATCCAGATACATTTTAGCAAGGTCAGACGGTTCCATTTCTCGGCCTTCAAGCTGTGCATTCCAGTTTGTGCCAACTAGCACTCCATCTTCAGACAGAGTTAAAAGCCAATCTTCAACAAAAATATCTAAAGGAATCTCTAGCACTTTAAAGTCTGCCCATTCTTCGACATTATGTGCTTCGGCATCTTCTTTGGCAGACCAGAAAGGCATCACTTCACTATTTTCAAACTCAGTAGAATCGCATGACAACCAGCCTTCTTCGTTACGTAAGCCCCAAACCAAATTGTTTTCTTTGGTTTCAGCAACGAATAGTTCCAAGTTTGCTTGAATGTCTGAAGTTAATTTGCTCATTAGGTTTATCTCTTGATTAGTGTCGTCTCTAGGGTAGCACTGATGCTCGAAAAGAAAAAACAAAAAGGGGATTTACACCCCCTTAATGACTTAATTACCTAGTTTAGTAAAGATGGTCCATTCTTCTTTAACGTGGCCTTTATGACCCACGACCGAAGCAACGACCTTTCTGTTTTGTGCTTGAGTCGCTTCGTCATCTACTTCACCGGATGTTCGAGTATCACCATAACCGACAATAGAAACTCGTTCAGGCGATACACCATTATTAATTAGCATGCGTTGAACCGCTTCTGCACGTCTTTTGGAAAGTGCTAAATTATACTCTGCACGACCGACTTTGCTTGCGTAACCTTGTAACTCGATGGATGTTGATGGGTATGATTCCAAAAACTCAGACATATCTCTAATTTGTCTCGAAAACATAGGTTGTACCACACTAGAGTCGTTCGCGAACAAAATATGCAGATTCATTTTATCTGATGACTTGATATATGTTCCGCATCCATCGTTGTCGACTTCAGCGCCTACCGCTGTTTTTGGGCAAAGATCGCGGGCGTTAATAACGCCATCGTCATCTTCGTCACGTAAATCATCAATCTGTGTGGCAACGGGCGTCGCAATATAGTCGTACTTATCTTCTGCCAACGCAGAACCACTACAAATCAAAGCACTAATTAGTATAGGAATTGAGAACTTATTCATATTAATACTCTATTGCCTCGTTCCATTCTTTAGGTGTATCCACTCTCAAAGCATCCAGCAAATTACCAGTCGCATTCATTACGCGATATTTGGCGTACTGCTCATCGTATTTTGCATCTAGGTAATTTTTACGCGCTTCAAACAACTCATTTTCTGTATTCAGTAGATCGAGTAACGTACGCTTACCGATGCGATATTGTTTTCTGTATGCAACAACAGTATCTGAAGCTGAATCTACATGGTTGGCTAAGAACTCTTTCTGTTGCGTGGTCATATAGAGCGCGCTCCAAGAAAGGTTTAACCCTTCTTCTACTGAACGAAATGTTCTGTCACGCAGATCTTTTGCTTTATTCAATTGATAAGCCGTGCTCTTAGAACGATTGGCATCAGAGCCACCGTTGTAAAGGTTGTAGCGCATTCGTAACATTGCGGATAGCTCTTCACTAGAGCCCTCAATCCCGCCTGCATCATCACGCCATGTCTGATTAGCTTCTATGGAGAACGTTGGGAGGTTAGCGCTTTTTGATTGCTGATGCTGGAATCTTGCTGAGTCAACATCGACTTGAGAAATTTTAATCACAGGGTGATTCTGAAACGCTAATTGCGTTGCTTGCTCTACTGATAGGGGCAGCGCGGTTTGATCGGCACGAGGAAATGTGAGGTCTTCAGGTGCTTGACCAACAAGGCGTTTAAATTGTGTCTTTACGTCTAGCAAGTTGTTTTGAGCGGCGATCAGATTACTTTTGGCTCTAGCAAGACGACCGTCAACTTGGGACATATCTGCGGTCGATCCTATACCTGACTCGACACGCCTTTTTATGTCACTGTGAATATCTTCGTGTACAGTGAGATTGTTTTCTGACAAAGAAAGGACTTCTTCCGCTTTAATGACATCTAAATATGTTTTAGACACTTGGAGTGCAATGTCTTGCGCGTCAGATAGCAGTTGATAACGTACTGATTCCGCTTCTGCAGCGGTGCGGTCGATGTCGTTTATTGTGTTAGAACCATCCCAAATCAATTGAGTAAGAGAAAGCGTTGCCTCTTTACGAGTTAATTCGTTTTCTGTCCCAGACGCGAGATCGACATCTTCGTAGCCAATACCAGCATCAAGATCTAATTGAGGCAAGTAAGCGCCTGTCGAAGCACTTGACTCATAAACTTTAGTTTTAAATTCATTGTAAGCAGCTTTAATTTCAGGGCTGTGGGTAATGGTGTATGCGACCGACTGCTCTAACGTTTGACTAAAGGCAGGAAAGCTAAGTGCCACTGCGCAACTTAGTACTTTCAACTTAATCAACTTCACTCTAACTCTCCTATAAACTTTTACGCTAGTAAAATAATAGCAAATGTTTTGTCTCATTTTTGAGTAAAAATAGTGCTAACCGTCAATAAAATAACATCAGTTGAATAAAAACACTAACCGAAATGCGGAATAAACGTTTGCTTTAGAAAAAAGAGATTCTATATAAAGAAAATATAGGAAATAAAAATAACAGAATGGTAAGAAGTTGTTGCATTTGAGCTGGTTTTTTTATCTAAGTTACTGGTTTTTCGAGTTTGAAGATTGTGACCGAAACGAAAAGAATTAAGCGAAATAAAGAAAAATTGGTTCAGATGAAAGAACGAAAATGTTATTTTATGCGGTTATTGAATATAATAAATGCCAAATTATTGTCGCAGGTTTTTTGGGCGGCTGTATTGTAAAGGGTTATAGGCGTGGTTATGAGTGCATACGTAGCTTTAGTTAGTTTAGCAAGTGGTCAAAAAGTAGTAGTTGATACTAATGGTGTAGTTCGGACTTTGTTGGAGGGTGAACTTCCAAAACCAGGAGAAGTGATTCTGGATAGAGGCCAAGAACTCGGTCATGAATCTACCCTAAATGTAGAGCTTATCGGTGAAGATGGAGTGCCTCAGGGTATTTCTGATGACGTTGAAGAAATTTTTGCCGCTCTTGAACAAGGACAAGATCCGACTCAACTAGGAGAGGATTTTGCTGCCGCAGCAGGACAGCAAGTCAGTTCAAGTGCGACCTTAGCTGGTACTATTGTACGAAATGGCGAAGAAACCATTGCATCCACAGAATTCTCAACAGAAGGCTTGTTAGCCCTTGGCCTTTCTGAAACTCAAAGCGTCTCACTCATTGCACAATACCCGCTTCTTCAAGAAAACGTTGTCGCTGTTGAAACCAACTCAAACCCAGATGGCTTAGATCTAAGCCTGACAACATTGGAAGACCAACCCATTACAGGCAAACTGACTGCTAGTGACACTGATGGTGACAATGTCACCTTTTCAGAAGGGAACCCGCCAAGTAATGGTTTGCTTGCCGTTGATGAAAATGGCAATTGGACCTATACGCCGAACCCAAACTTTAATGGTGAAGACAGCTTTACAGTAATTGTGTCTGACGGTAACGGTGGTACAGACACCATTGTTGTGAATGTTGGGGTTACGCCTGTCGATGACGACTCAGACATCACCATCGATTCCGACGCTGGCAACCGCGATACAGGCAGCGTGACGGAAGACGTTGCGGTGACTGGCGGCAACCTAACCACGACGGGCACCGTGACTCTGAACGATGCGGACGGCGATGGCGCGTTCGGCACGCCAGTGTTCGATGCGGCCAACTCAACCGTGACGGAAGAGCTGGGCAGCTTAAGCATCGACGAGAATGGCGAGTGGACCTACACCGTGAATAACGACGCGGTGCAGTACCTGGATGCGAATGAAAGCGAGACGGTGACGTACACCATCCCGACGGCGGATGGCGCAGATACACAAACCATCACCATCACCATCCATGGTGCGAACGACGGCGCGAAAATCACAGGCGATGATAGCGGCAGCGTGACCGAAGACGCGGCGGAGACCACCGCGACGGGCACCTTGCTCGCAAGCGACGTGGACAACACCGACAACGTGTTCCAGGCGCAAGCCGATGCGGCGGGCCAGTACGGCACGTTCCGTGTGGATGCGAACGGCAAGTGGACCTACGTGCTGGATAACGGCAACGAGACGGTCGATGCGTTGAACGTGGACGAGACACTGACAGAAACCTTCACGGTGAAATCGGAAGACGGCACCGAGCAGGTGGTGACCATCACCATCCATGGTGCGAACGACGGCGCGAAAATCACAGGCGATGATAGCGGCAGCGTGACCGAAGACGCGGCGGAGACCACCGCGACGGGCACCTTGCTCGCAAGCGACGTGGACAACACCGACAACGTGTTCCAGGCGCAAGCCGATGCGGCGGCCAGTACGGCACGTTCCGTGTGGATGCGAACGGCAAGTGGACCTACGTGCTGGATAACGGCAACGAGACGGTCGATGCGTTGAACGTGGACGAGACACTGACAGAAACCTTCACGGTGAAATCGGAAGACGGCACCGAGCAGGTGGTGACCATCACCATCCATGGTGCGAACGACGGCGCGAAAATCACAGGCGATGATAGCGGCAGCGTGACCGAAGACGCGGCGGAGACCACCGCGACGGGCACCTTGCTCGCAAGCGACGTGGACAACACCGACAACGTGTTCCAGGCGCAAGCCGATGCGGCGGGCCAGTACGGCACGTTCCGTGTGGATGCGAACGGCAAGTGGACCTACGTGCTGGATAACGGCAACGAGACGGTCGATGCGTTGAACGTGGACGAGACACTGACAGAAACCTTCACGGTGAAATCGGAAGACGGCACCGAGCAGGTGGTGACCATCACCATCCATGGTGCGAACGACGGCGCGAAAATCACAGGCGATGATAGCGGCAGCGTGACCGAAGACGCGGCGGAGACCACCGCGACGGGCACCTTGCTCGCAAGCGACGTGGACAACACCGACAACGTGTTCCAGGCGCAAGCCGATGCGGCGGGCCAGTACGGCACGTTCCGTGTGGATGCGAACGGCAAGTGGACCTACGTGCTGGATAACGGCAACGAGACGGTCGATGCGTTGAACGTGGACGAGACACTGACAGAAACCTTCACGGTGAAATCGGAAGACGGCACCGAGCAGGTGGTGACCATCACCATCCATGGTGCGAACGACGGCGCGAAAATCACAGGCGATGATAGCGGCAGCGTGACCGAAGACGCGGCGGAGACCACCGCGACGGGCACCTTGCTCGCAAGCGACGTGGACAACACCGACAACGTGTTCCAGGCGCAAGCCGATGCGGCGGGCCAGTACGGCACGTTCCGTGTGGATGCGAACGGCAAGTGGACCTACGTGCTGGATAACGGCAACGAGACGGTCGATGCGTTGAACGTGGACGAGACACTGACAGAAACCTTCACGGTGAAATCGGAAGACGGCACCGAGCAGGTGGTGACCATCACCATCCATGGTGCGAACGACGGCGCGAAAATCACAGGCGATGATAGCGGCAGCGTGACCGAAGACGCGGCGGAGACCACCGCGACGGGCACCTTGCTCGCAAGCGACGTGGACAACACCGACAACGTGTTCCAGGCGCAAGCCGATGCGGCGGGCCAGTACGGCACGTTCCGTGTGGATGCGAACGGCAAGTGGACCTACGTGCTGGATAACGGCAACGAGACGGTCGATGCGTTGAACGTGGACGAGACACTGACAGAAACCTTCACGGTGAAATCGGAAGACGGCACCGAGCAGGTGGTGACCATCACCATCCATGGTGCGAACGACGGCGCGAAAATCACAGGCGATGATAGCGGCAGCGTGACCGAAGACGCGGCGGAGACCACCGCGACGGGCACCTTGCTCGCAAGCGACGTGGACAACACCGACAACGTGTTCCAGGCGCAAGCCGATGCGGCGGGCCAGTACGGCACGTTCCGTGTGGATGCGAACGGCAAGTGGACCTACGTGCTGGATAACGGCAACGAGACGGTCGATGCGTTGAACGTGGACGAGACACTGACAGAAACCTTCACGGTGAAATCGGAAGACGGCACCGAGCAGGTGGTGACCATCACCATCCATGGTGCGAACGACGGCGCGAAAATCACAGGCGATGATAGCGGCAGCGTGACCGAAGACGCGGCGGAGACCACCGCGACGGGCACCTTGCTCGCAAGCGACGTGGACAACACCGACAACGTGTTCCAGGCGCAAGCCGATGCGGCGGGCCAGTACGGCACGTTCCGTGTGGATGCGAACGGCAAGTGGACCTACGTGCTGGATAACGGCAACGAGACGGTCGATGCGTTGAACGTGGACGAGACACTGACAGAAACCTTCACGGTGAAATCGGAAGACGGCACCGAGCAGGTGGTGACCATCACCATCCATGGTGCGAACGACGGCGCGAAAATCACAGGCGATGATAGCGGCAGCGTGACCGAAGACGCGGCGGAGACCACCGCGACGGGCACCTTGCTCGCAAGCGACGTGGACAACACCGACAACGTGTTCCAGGCGCAAGCCGATGCGGCGGGCCAGTACGGCACGTTCCGTGTGGATGCGAACGGCAAGTGGACCTACGTGCTGGATAACGGCAACGAGACGGTCGATGCGTTGAACGTGGACGAGACACTGACAGAAACCTTCACGGTGAAATCGGAAGACGGCACCGAGCAGGTGGTGACCATCACCATCCATGGTGCGAACGACGGCGCGAAAATCACAGGCGATGATAGCGGCAGCGTGACCGAAGACGCGGCGGAGACCACCGCGACGGGCACCTTGCTCGCAAGCGACGTGGACAACACCGACAACGTGTTCCAGGCGCAAGCCGATGCGGCGGGCCAGTACGGCACGTTCCGTGTGGATGCGAACGGCAAGTGGACCTACGTGCTGGATAACGGCAACGAGACGGTCGATGCGTTGAACGTGGACGAGACACTGACAGAAACCTTCACGGTGAAATCGGAAGACGGCACCGAGCAGGTGGTGACCATCACCATCCATGGTGCGAACGACGGCGCGAAAATCACAGGCGATGATAGCGGCAGCGTGACCGAAGACGCGGCGGAGACCACCGCGACGGGCACCTTGCTCGCAAGCGACGTGGACAACACCGACAACGTGTTCCAGGCGCAAGCCGATGCGGCGGGCCAGTACGGCACGTTCCGTGTGGATGCGAACGGCAAGTGGACCTACGTGCTGGATAACGGCAACGAGACGGTCGATGCGTTGAACGTGGACGAGACACTGACAGAAACCTTCACGGTGAAATCGGAAGACGGCACCGAGCAGGTGGTGACCATCACCATCCATGGTGCGAACGACGGCGCGAAAATCACAGGCGATGATAGCGGCAGCGTGACCGAAGACGCGGCGGAGACCACCGCGACGGGCACCTTGCTCGCAAGCGACGTGGACAACACCGACAACGTGTTCCAGGCGCAAGCCGATGCGGCGGGCCAGTACGGCACGTTCCGTGTGGATGCGAACGGCAAGTGGACCTACGTGCTGGATAACGGCAACGAGACGGTCGATGCGTTGAACGTGGACGAGACACTGACAGAAACCTTCACGGTGAAATCGGAAGACGGCACCGAGCAGGTGGTGACCATCACCATCCATGGTGCGAACGACGGCGCGAAAATCACAGGCGATGATAGCGGCAGCGTGACCGAAGACGCGGCGGAGACCACCGCGACGGGCACCTTGCTCGCAAGCGACGTGGACAACACCGACAACGTGTTCCAGGCGCAAGCCGATGCGGCGGGCCAGTACGGCACGTTCCGTGTGGATGCGAACGGCAAGTGGACCTACGTGCTGGATAACGGCAACGAGACGGTCGATGCGTTGAACGTGGACGAGACACTGACAGAAACCTTCACGGTGAAATCGGAAGACGGCACCGAGCAGGTGGTGACCATCACCATCCATGGTGCGAACGACGGCGCGAAAATCACAGGCGATGATAGCGGCAGCGTGACCGAAGACGCGGCGGAGACCACCGCGACGGGCACCTTGCTCGCAAGCGACGTGGACAACACCGACAACGTGTTCCAGGCGCAAGCCGATGCGGCGGGCCAGTACGGCACGTTCCGTGTGGATGCGAACGGCAAGTGGACCTACGTGCTGGATAACGGCAACGAGACGGTCGATGCGTTGAACGTGGACGAGACACTGACAGAAACCTTCACGGTGAAATCGGAAGACGGCACCGAGCAGGTGGTGACCATCACCATCCATGGTGCGAACGACGGCGCGAAAATCACAGGCGATGATAGCGGCAGCGTGACCGAAGACGCGGCGGAGACCACCGCGACGGGCACCTTGCTCGCAAGCGACGTGGACAACACCGACAACGTGTTCCAGGCGCAAGCCGATGCGGCGGGCCAGTACGGCACGTTCCGTGTGGATGCGAACGGCAAGTGGACCTACGTGCTGGATAACGGCAACGAGACGGTCGATGCGTTGAACGTGGACGAGACACTGACAGAAACCTTCACGGTGAAATCGGAAGACGGCACCGAGCAGGTGGTGACCATCACCATCCATGGTGCGAACGACGGCGCGAAAATCACAGGCGATGATAGCGGCAGCGTGACCGAAGACGCGGCGGAGACCACCGCGACGGGCACCTTGCTCGCAAGCGACGTGGACAACACCGACAACGTGTTCCAGGCGCAAGCCGATGCGGCGGGCCAGTACGGCACGTTCCGTGTGGATGCGAACGGCAAGTGGACCTACGTGCTGGATAACGGCAACGAGACGGTCGATGCGTTGAACGTGGACGAGACACTGACAGAAACCTTCACGGTGAAATCGGAAGACGGCACCGAGCAGGTGGTGACCATCACCATCCATGGTGCGAACGACGGCGCGAAAATCACAGGCGATGATAGCGGCAGCGTGACCGAAGACGCGGCGGAGACCACCGCGACGGGCACCTTGCTCGCAAGCGACGTGGACAACACCGACAACGTGTTCCAGGCGCAAGCCGATGCGGCGGGCCAGTACGGCACGTTCCGTGTGGATGCGAACGGCAAGTGGACCTACGTGCTGGATAACGGCAACGAGACGGTCGATGCGTTGAACGTGGACGAGACACTGACAGAAACCTTCACGGTGAAATCGGAAGACGGCACCGAGCAGGTGGTGACCATCACCATCCATGGTGCGAACGACGGCGCGAAAATCACAGGCGATGATAGCGGCAGCGTGACCGAAGACGCGGCGGAGACCACCGCGACGGGCACCTTGCTCGCAAGCGACGTGGACAACACCGACAACGTGTTCCAGGCGCAAGCCGATGCGGCGGGCCAGTACGGCACGTTCCGTGTGGATGCGAACGGCAAGTGGACCTACGTGCTGGATAACGGCAACGAGACGGTCGATGCGTTGAACGTGGACGAGACACTGACAGAAACCTTCACGGTGAAATCGGAAGACGGCACCGAGCAGGTGGTGACCATCACCATCCATGGTGCGAACGACGGCGCGAAAATCACAGGCGATGATAGCGGCAGCGTGACCGAAGACGCGGCGGAGACCACCGCGACGGGCACCTTGCTCGCAAGCGACGTGGACAACACCGACAACGTGTTCCAGGCGCAAGCCGATGCGGCGGGCCAGTACGGCACGTTCCGTGTGGATGCGAACGGCAAGTGGACCTACGTGCTGGATAACGGCAACGAGACGGTCGATGCGTTGAACGTGGACGAGACACTGACAGAAACCTTCACGGTGAAATCGGAAGACGGCACCGAGCAGGTGGTGACCATCACCATCCATGGTGCGAACGACGGCGCGAAAATCACAGGCGATGATAGCGGCAGCGTGACCGAAGACGCGGCGGAGACCACCGCGACGGGCACCTTGCTCGCAAGCGACGTGGACAACACCGACAACGTGTTCCAGGCGCAAGCCGATGCGGCGGGCCAGTACGGCACGTTCCGTGTGGATGCGAACGGCAAGTGGACCTACGTGCTGGATAACGGCAACGAGACGGTCGATGCGTTGAACGTGGACGAGACACTGACAGAAACCTTCACGGTGAAATCGGAAGACGGCACCGAGCAGGTGGTGACCATCACCATCCATGGTGCGAACGACGGCGCGAAAATCACAGGCGATGATAGCGGCAGCGTGACCGAAGACGCGGCGGAGACCACCGCGACGGGCACCTTGCTCGCAAGCGACGTGGACAACACCGACAACGTGTTCCAGGCGCAAGCCGATGCGGCGGGCCAGTACGGCACGTTCCGTGTGGATGCGAACGGCAAGTGGACCTACGTGCTGGATAACGGCAACGAGACGGTCGATGCGTTGAACGTGGACGAGACACTGACAGAAACCTTCACGGTGAAATCGGAAGACGGCACCGAGCAGGTGGTGACCATCACCATCCATGGTGCGAACGACGGCGCGAAAATCACAGGCGATGATAGCGGCAGCGTGACCGAAGACGCGGCGGAGACCACCGCGACGGGCACCTTGCTCGCAAGCGACGTGGACAACACCGACAACGTGTTCCAGGCGCAAGCCGATGCGGCGGGCCAGTACGGCACGTTCCGTGTGGATGCGAACGGCAAGTGGACCTACGTGCTGGATAACGGCAACGAGACGGTCGATGCGTTGAACGTGGACGAGACACTGACAGAAACCTTCACGGTGAAATCGGAAGACGGCACCGAGCAGGTGGTGACCATCACCATCCATGGTGCGAACGACGGCGCGAAAATCACAGGCGATGATAGCGGCAGCGTGACCGAAGACGCGGCGGAGACCACCGCGACGGGCACCTTGCTCGCAAGCGACGTGGACAACACCGACAACGTGTTCCAGGCGCAAGCCGATGCGGCGGGCCAGTACGGCACGTTCCGTGTGGATGCGAACGGCAAGTGGACCTACGTGCTGGATAACGGCAACGAGACGGTCGATGCGTTGAACGTGGACGAGACACTGACAGAAACCTTCACGGTGAAATCGGAAGACGGCACCGAGCAGGTGGTGACCATCACCATCCATGGTGCGAACGACGGCGCGAAAATCACAGGCGATGATAGCGGCAGCGTGACCGAAGACGCGGCGGAGACCACCGCGACGGGCACCTTGCTCGCAAGCGACGTGGACAACACCGACAACGTGTTCCAGGCGCAAGCCGATGCGGCGGGCCAGTACGGCACGTTCCGTGTGGATGCGAACGGCAAGTGGACCTACGTGCTGGATAACGGCAACGAGACGGTCGATGCGTTGAACGTGGACGAGACACTGACAGAAACCTTCACGGTGAAATCGGAAGACGGCACCGAGCAGGTGGTGACCATCACCATCCATGGTGCGAACGACGGCGCGAAAATCACAGGCGATGATAGCGGCAGCGTGACCGAAGACGCGGCGGAGACCACCGCGACGGGCACCTTGCTCGCAAGCGACGTGGACAACACCGACAACGTGTTCCAGGCGCAAGCCGATGCGGCGGGCCAGTACGGCACGTTCCGTGTGGATGCGAACGGCAAGTGGACCTACGTGCTGGATAACGGCAACGAGACGGTCGATGCGTTGAACGTGGACGAGACACTGACAGAAACCTTCACGGTGAAATCGGAAGACGGCACCGAGCAGGTGGTGACCATCACCATCCATGGTGCGAACGACGGCGCGAAAATCACAGGCGATGATAGCGGCAGCGTGACCGAAGACGCGGCGGAGACCACCGCGACGGGCACCTTGCTCGCAAGCGACGTGGACAACACCGACAACGTGTTCCAGGCGCAAGCCGATGCGGCGGCCAGTACGGCACGTTCCGTGTGGATGCGAACGGCAAGTGGACCTACGTGCTGGATAACGGCAACGAGACGGTCGATGCGTTGAACGTGGACGAGACACTGACAGAAACCTTCACGGTGAAATCGGAAGACGGCACCGAGCAGGTGGTGACCATCACCATCCATGGTGCGAACGACGGCGCGAAAATCACAGGCGATGATAGCGGCAGCGTGACCGAAGACGCGGCGGAGACCACCGCGACGGGCACCTTGCTCGCAAGCGACGTGGACAACACCGACAACGTGTTCCAGGCGCAAGCCGATGCGGCGGGCCAGTACGGCACGTTCCGTGTGGATGCGAACGGCAAGTGGACCTACGTGCTGGATAACGGCAACGAGACGGTCGATGCGTTGAACGTGGACGAGACACTGAAACCTTCACGGTGAAATCGGAAGACGGCACCGAGCAGGTGGTGACCATCACCATCCATGGTGCGAACGACGGCGCGAAAATCACAGGCGATGATAGCGGCAGCGTGACCGAAGACGCGGCGGAGACCACCGCGACGGGCACCTTGCTCGCAAGCGACGTGGACAACACCGACAACGTGTTCCAGGCGCAAGCCGATGCGGCGGCCAGTACGGCACGTTCCGTGTGGATGCGAACGGCAAGTGGACCTACGTGCTGGATAACGGCAACGAGACGGTCGATGCGTTGAACGTGGACGAGACACTGACAGAAACCTTCACGGTGAAATCGGAAGACGGCAGGTGGTGACCATCACCATCCATGGTGCGAACGACGGCGCGAAAATCACAGGCGATGATAGCGGCAGCGTGACCGAAGACGCGGCGGAGACCACCGCGACGGGCACCTTGCTCGCAAGCGACGTGGACAACACCGACAACGTGTTCCAGGCGCAAGCCGATGCGGCGGGCAGTACGGCACGTTCCGTGTGGATGCGAACGGCAAGTGGACCTACGTGCTGGATAACGGCAACGAGACGGTCGATGCGTTGAACGTGGACGAGACACTGACAGAAACCTTCACGGTGAAATCGGAAGACGGCACCGAGCAGGTGGTGACCATCACCATCCATGGTGCGAACGACGGCGCGAAAATCACAGGCGATGATAGCGGCAGCGTGACCGAAGACGCGGCGGAGACCACCGCGACGGGCACCTTGCTCGCAAGCGACGTGGACAACACCGACAACGTGTTCCAGGCGCAAGCCGATGCGGCGGCCAGTACGGCACGTTCCGTGTGGATGCGAACGGCAAGTGGACCTACGTGCTGGATAACGGCAACGAGACGGTCGATGCGTTGAACGTGGACGAGACACTGACAGAAACCTTCACGGTGAAATCGGAAGACGGCACCGAGCAGGTGGTGACCATCACCATCCATGGTGCGAACGACGGCGCGAAAATCACAGGCGATGATAGCGGCAGCGTGACCGAAGACGCGGCGGAGACCACCGCGACGGGCACCTTGCTCGCAAGCGACGTGGACAACACCGACAACGTGTTCCAGGCGCAAGCCGATGCGGCCAGTACGGCACGTTCCGTGTGGATGCGAACGGCAAGTGGACCTACGTGCTGGATAACGGCAACGAGACGGTCGATGCGTTGAACGTGGACGAGACACTGACAGAAACCTTCACGGTGAAATCGGAAGACGGCACCGAGCAGGTGGTGACCATCACCATCCATGGTGCGAACGACGGCGCGAAAATCACAGGCGATGATAGCGGCAGCGTGACCGAAGACGCGGCGGAGACCACCGCGACGGGCACCTTGCTCGCAAGCGACGTGGACAACACCGACAACGTGTTCCAGGCGCAAGCCGATGCGGCGGGCCAGTACGGCACGTTCCGTGTGGATGCGAACGGCAAGTGGACCTACGTGCTGGATAACGGCAACGAGACGGTCGATGCGTTGAACGTGGACGAGACACTGACAGAAACCTTCACGGTGAAATCGGAAGACGGCACCGAGCAGGTGGTGACCATCACCATCCATGGTGCGAACGACGGCGCGAAAATCACAGGCGATGATAGCGGCAGCGTGACCGAAGACGCGGCGGAGACCACCGCGACGGGCACCTTGCTCGCAAGCGACGTGGACAACACCGACAACGTGTTCCAGGCGCAAGCCGATGCGGCGGGCCAGTACGGCACGTTCCGTGTGGATGCGAACGGCAAGTGGACCTACGTGCTGGATAACGGCAACGAGACGGTCGATGCGTTGAACGTGGACGAGACACTGACAGAAACCTTCACGGTGAAATCGGAAGACGGCACCGAGCAGGTGGTGACCATCACCATCCATGGTGCGAACGACGGCGCGAAAATCACAGGCGATGATAGCGGCAGCGTGACCGAAGACGCGGCGGAGACCACCGCGACGGGCACCTTGCTCGCAAGCGACGTGGACAACACCGACAACGTGTTCCAGGCGCAAGCCGATGCGGCGGGCCAGTACGGCACGTTCCGTGTGGATGCGAACGGCAAGTGGACCTACGTGCTGGATAACGGCAACGAGACGGTCGATGCGTTGAACGTGGACGAGACACTGACAGAAACCTTCACGGTGAAATCGGAAGACGGCACCGAGCAGGTGGTGACCATCACCATCCATGGTGCGAACGACGGCGCGAAAATCACAGGCGATGATAGCGGCAGCGTGACCGAAGACGCGGCGGAGACCACCGCGACGGGCACCTTGCTCGCAAGCGACGTGGACAACACCGACAACGTGTTCCAGGCGCAAGCCGATGCGGCGGCCAGTACGGCACGTTCCGTGTGGATGCGAACGGCAAGTGGACCTACGTGCTGGATAACGGCAACGAGACGGTCGATGCGTTGAACGTGGACGAGACACTGACAGAAACCTTCACGGTGAAATCGGAAGACGGCACCGAGCAGGTGGTGACCATCACCATCCATGGTGCGAACGACGGCGCGAAAATCACAGGCGATGATAGCGGCAGCGTGACCGAAGACGCGGCGGAGACCACCGCGACGGGCACCTTGCTCGCAAGCGACGTGGACAACACCGACAACGTGTTCCAGGCGCAAGCCGATGCGGCGGCCAGTACGGCACGTTCCGTGTGGATGCGAACGGCAAGTGGACCTACGTGCTGGATAACGGCAACGAGACGGTCGATGCGTTGAACGTGGACGAGACACTGACAGAAACCTCACGGTGAAATCGGAAGACGGCACCGAGCAGGTGGTGACCATCACCATCCATGGTGCGAACGACGGCGCGAAAATCACAGGCGATGATAGCGGCAGCGTGACCGAAGACGCGGCGGAGACCACCGCGACGGGCACCTTGCTCGCAAGCGACGTGGACAACACCGACAACGTGTTCCAGGCGCAAGCCGATGCGGCGGGCCAGTACGGCACGTTCCGTGTGGATGCGAACGGCAAGTGGACCTACGTGCTGGATAACGGCAACGAGACGGTCGATGCGTTGAACGTGGACGAGACACTGACAGAAACCTTCACGGTGAAATCGGAAGACGGCACCGAGCAGGTGGTGACCATCACCATCCATGGTGCGAACGACGGCGCGAAAATCACAGGCGATGATAGCGGCAGCGTGACCGAAGACGCGGCGGAGACCACCGCGACGGGCACCTTGCTCGCAAGCGACGTGGACAACACCGACAACGTGTTCCAGGCGCAAGCCGATGCGGCGGCCAGTACGGCACGTTCCGTGTGGATGCGAACGGCAAGTGGACCTACGTGCTGGATAACGGCAACGAGACGGTCGATGCGTTGAACGTGGACGAGACACTGACAGAAACCTTCACGGTGAAATCGGAAGACGGCACCGAGCAGGTGGTGACCATCACCATCCATGGTGCGAACGACGGCGCGAAAATCACAGGCGATGATAGCGGCAGCGTGACCGAAGACGCGGCGGAGACCACCGCGACGGGCACCTTGCTCGCAAGCGACGTGGACAACACCGACAACGTGTTCCAGGCGCAAGCCGATGCGGCGGCCAGTACGGCACGTTCCGTGTGGATGCGAACGGCAAGTGGACCTACGTGCTGGATAACGGCAACGAGACGGTCGATGCGTTGAACGTGGACGAGACACTGACAGAAACCTTCACGGTGAAATCGGAAGACGGCACCGAGCAGGTGGTGACCATCACCATCCATGGTGCGAACGACGGCGCGAAAATCACAGGCGATGATAGCGGCAGCGTGACCGAAGACGCGGCGGAGACCACCGCGACGGGCACCTTGCTCGCAAGCGACGTGGACAACACCGACAACGTGTTCCAGGCGCAAGCCGATGCGGCGGGCCAGTACGGCACGTTCCGTGTGGATGCGAACGGCAAGTGGACCTACGTGCTGGATAACGGCAACGAGACGGTCGACACTGACAGAAACCTTCACGGTGAAATCGGAAGACGGCACCGAGCAGGTGGTGACCATCACCATCCATGGTGCGAACGACGGCGCGAAAATCACAGGCGATGATAGCGGCAGCGTGACCGAAGACGCGGCGGAGACCACCGCGACGGGCACCTTGCTCGCAAGCGACGTGGACAACACCGACAACGTGTTCCAGGCGCAAGCCGATGCGGCGGGCCAGTACGGCACGTTCCGTGTGGATGCGAACGGCAAGTGGACCTACGTGCTGGATAACGGCAACGAGACGGTCGATGCGTTGAACGTGGACGAGACACTGACAGAAACCTTCACGGTGAAATCGGAAGACGGCACCGAGCAGGTGGTGACCATCACCATCCATGGTGCGAACGACGGCGCGAAAATCACAGGCGATGATAGCGGCAGCGTGACCGAAGACGCGGCGGAGACCACCGCGACGGGCACCTTGCTCGCAAGCGACGTGGACAACACCGACAACGTGTTCCAGGCGCAAGCCGATGCGGCGCCAGACGCACGTTCCGTGTGGATGCGAACGGCAAGTGGACCTACGTGCTGGATAACGGCAACGAGACGGTCGATGACGTTGAACGTGGACGGACACTGACACCTTCACGAAATCGGAAGACGGCACCGAGCAGGTGTGACCATCACCAGGCGAACGAGCCGAAAATCACAGGCGATGATAGCGGCAGCGTGACCGAAGACGCGGCGGAGACCACCGCGAAGGCACCTTGCTCGCAAGCGACGTGGACAACACCGACAACGTGTTCCAGGCGCAAGCCGATGCGGCGGGCCAGTACGGCACGTTCCGTGTGGATGCGAACGGCAAGTGGACCTACGTGCTGGATAACGGCAACGAGACGGTCGATGCGTTGAACGTGGACGAGGCGGAAACCTTCACGGTGAAATCGGAAGACGGCACCGAGCAGGTGGTGACCATCACCATCCATGGTGCGAACGACGGCGCGAAAATCACAGGCGATGATAGCGGCAGCGTGACCGAAGACGCGGCGGAACCACCGCGAAGACGGTGCTCGCAAGCGACGTGGACAACACCGACAACCAGGCGCAAGCCGATGCGGCGGGCCAGTACGGCACGTTCCGTGTGGATGCGAACGGCAAGTGGACGTGCTGGATAACGGCAACGAGACGGTCGATGCGTTGAACGTGGACGAGACACTGACAGAAACCTTCACGGTGAAATCGGAAGACGGCACCGAGCAGGTGGTGACCATCACCATCCATGGTGCGAACGACGGCGCGAAAATCACAGGCGATGATAGCGGCAGCGTGACCGAAGACGCGGCGGAGACCACCGCGACGGGCACAAGCGACGTGGACAACACCGACAACGTGTTCCAGGCGCAAGGCGCAACGGCACGTTCCCGACGGCAAGTGGACCTACGTGCTGGATAACGGCAACGAGACGGTCGATGCGTTGAACGTGGACGACACTGACAGAAACCTTCACGGTGAAATCGGAAGACGGCACCGAGCAGGTGGTGACCATCACCATCCATGGTGCGAACGACGGCGCGAAAATCACAGGCGATGATAGCGGCAGCGTGACCGAAACGCGGCGGAGACCACCGCGACGGGCACCTTGCTCGCAAGCGACGTGGACAACACCGACAACGTGTTCCAGGCGCAAGCCGATGCGGCGGACGTACGGCACGTTCCGTGTGGATGCGAACGGCAAGTGGACCTACGTGCTGGATAACGGCAACGAGACGGTCGATGCGTTGAACGTGGACGAGACACTGAAACCTTCACGGTGAAATCGGAAGACGGCACCGAGCAGGTGGTGACCATCACCATCCATGGTGCGAACGACGGCGCGAAAATCACAGGCGATGATAGCGGCAGCGTGACCGAAGACGCGGCGGAGACCACCGCGACGGGCACCTTGCTCGCAAGCGACGTGGACAACACCGACAACGTGTTCCAGGCGCAAGCCGATGCGCGGGCACCTTGCCAGTACGGCAGGCGCAAGCCGTGTGCGGCGGGCAAGTGGCACGTTCCGTGTGGATGCGAACGGCAAGTGGACCTACGTGCTGGATAACGGCAACGAGACGGTCGATGCGTTGAACGTGGACGAGACACTGACAGAAACCTTCACGGTGAAATCGGAAGACGGCACCGAGCAGGTGGTGACCATCACCATCCATGGTGCGAACGACGGCGCGAAAATCACAGGCGATGATAGCGGCAGTTGAGACGCGGCGGAGACCACCGCGACGGGCACCTTGCTCGCAAGCGACGTGGACAACACCGACAACGTGTTCCAGGCGCAAGCCGATGCGGCGGCCAGTACGGCACGTTCCGTGTGGATGCGAACGGCAAGTGGACCTACGTGCTGGATAACGGCAACGAGACGGCGATGCGTTGAACGTGACTGACAGAAATCACGGTGAAATCCAGGTGGTGACCATCACCATCCATGGTGCGAACGACGGCGCGAAAATCACAGGCGATGATAGCGGCAGCGTGACCGAAGACGCGGCGGAGACCACCGCGACGGGCACCTTGCTCGCAAGCGAGACCGACAACGTGACAGGGCAACCGATTGCCAGTACGGCAATGCGACGTGGACACGAGACGGTCGATGCGTTGAACGTGGACGAGACTGACAGAAACCTTCACGGTGAAATCGGAAGACGGCACCGAGCAGGTGGTGACCATCACCATCCATGGTGCGAACGACGGCGCGAAAATCACAGGCGATGATAGCGGCAGCGTGACCGAAGACGCGGCGGAGACCACCGCGTGGCACCTTGCTCGCAAGCGACGTGGACAACACCGACAACGTGTTCCAGGCGCAAGCCGATGCGGCGGCCAGTACGCACGTTCCGTGTGGATGCGAACGGCAAGTGGACCTACGTGCTGGATAACGGCAACGAGACGGTCGATGCGTTGAACGTGGACGAGACACTGACAGAAACCTTCACGGTGAAATCGGAAGACGGCACCGAGCAGGTGGTGACCATCACCATCCATGGTGCGAACGACGGCGCGAAAATCACAGGCGATGATAGCGGCAGCGTGACCGAAGACGCGGCGGAGACCACCGCGACGGGCACCTTGCTCGCAAGCGACGTGGACAACACCGACAACGTGTTCCAGGCGCAAGCCGATGCGGCGGCCAGTACGGCACGTTCCGTGTGGATGCGAACGGCAAGTGGACCTACGTGCTGGATAACGGCAACGAGACGGTCGATGCGTTGAACGTGGACGAGACACTGACAGAAACCTTCACGGTGAAATCGGAAGACGGCACCGAGCAGGTGGTGACCATCACCATCCATGGTGCGAACGACGGCGCGAAAATCACAGGCGATGATAGCGGCAGCGTGACCGAAGACGCGGCGGAGACCACCGCGACGGGCACCTTGCAAGCGACGTGGACAACACCGACAACAGGCGCAAGACGGCACGTTCCGTGTGGATGCGAACGGCAAGTGGACCTACGTGCTGGATAACGGCAACGAGACGGTCGATGCGTTGAACGTGGACGAGACACTGACAGAAACCTTCACGGTGAAATCGGAAGAACGAGCGTGACCATCACCATCCATGGTGCGAACGACAGGCGATGATAGCGGCAGCGTGACCGAAGACGCGGCGGAGACCACCGCGACGGGCACCTTGCTCGCAAGCGACGTGGACAACACCGACAACGTGTTCCAGGCGCAAGCCGATGCGGCGGGCCAGTACGGCACGTTCCGTGTGGATGCGAACGGCAAGTGGACCTACGTGCTGGATAACGGCAACGAGACGGTCGATGCGTTGAACGTGGACGAGACACTGACAGAAACCTTCACGGTGAAATCGGAAGACGGCACCGAGCAGGTGGTGACCATCACCATCCATGGTGCGAACGACGGCGCGAAAATCACAGGCGATGATAGCGGCAGCGTGACCGAAGACGCGGCGGAGACCACCGCGACGGGCACCTTGCTCGCAAGCGACGTGGACAACACCGACAACGTGTTCCAGGCGCAAGCCGATGCGGCGGGCCAGTACGGCACGTTCCGTGTGGATGCGAACGGCAAGTGGACCTACGTGCTGGATAACGGCAACGAGACGGTCGATGCGTTGAACGTGGACGAGACACTGACAGAAACCTTCACGGTGAAATCGGAAGACGGCACCGAGCAGGTGGTGACCATCACCATCCATGGTGCGAACGACGGCGCGAAAATCACAGGCGATGATAGCGGCAGCGTGACCGAAGACGCGGCGGAGACCACCGCGACGGGCACCTTGCTCGCAAGCGACGTGGACAACACCGACAACGTGTTCCAGGCGCAAGCCGATGCGGCGGGCCAGTACGGCACGTTCCGTGTGGATGCGAACGGCAAGTGGACCTACGTGCTGGATAACGGCAACGAGACGGTCGATGCGTTGAACGTGGACGAGACACTGACAGAAACCTTCACGGTGAAATCGGAAGACGGCACCGAGCAGGTGGTGACCATCACCATCCATGGTGCGAACGACGGCGCGAAAATCACAGGCGATGATAGCGGCAGCGTGACCGAAGACGCGGCGGAGACCACCGCGACGGGCACCTTGCTCGCAAGCGACGTGGACAACACCGACAACGTGTTCCAGGCGCAAGCCGATGCGGCGGGCCAGTACGGCACGTTCCGTGTGGATGCGAACGGCAAGTGGACCTACGTGCTGGATAACGGCAACGAGACGGTCGATGCGTTGAACGTGGACGAGACACTGACAGAAACCTTCACGGTGAAATCGGAAGACGGCACCGAGCAGGTGGTGACCATCACCATCCATGGTGCGAACGACGGCGCGAAAATCACAGGCGATGATAGCGGCAGCGTGACCGAAGACGCGGCGGAGACCACCGCGACGGGCACCTTGCTCGCAAGCGACGTGGACAACACCGACAACGTGTTCCAGGCGCAAGCCGATGCGGCGGGCCAGTACGGCACGTTCCGTGTGGATGCGAACGGCAAGTGGACCTACGTGCTGGATAACGGCAACGAGACGGTCGATGCGTTGAACGTGGACGAGACACTGACAGAAACCTTCACGGTGAAATCGGAAGACGGCACCGAGCAGGTGGTGACCATCACCATCCATGGTGCGAACGACGGCGCGAAAATCACAGGCGATGATAGCGGCAGCGTGACCGAAGACGCGGCGGAGACCACCGCGACGGGCACCTTGCTCGCAAGCGACGTGGACAACACCGACAACGTGTTCCAGGCGCAAGCCGATGCGGCGGGCCAGTACGGCACGTTCCGTGTGGATGCGAACGGCAAGTGGACCTACGTGCTGGATAACGGCAACGAGACGGTCGATGCGTTGAACGTGGACGAGACACTGACAGAAACCTTCACGGTGAAATCGGAAGACGGCACCGAGCAGGTGGTGACCATCACCATCCATGGTGCGAACGACGGCGCGAAAATCACAGGCGATGATAGCGGCAGCGTGACCGAAGACGCGGCGGAGACCACCGCGACGGGCACCTTGCTCGCAAGCGACGTGGACAACACCGACAACGTGTTCCAGGCGCAAGCCGATGCGGCGGCCAGTACGGCACGTTCCGTGTGGATGCGAACGGCAAGTGGACCTACGTGCTGGATAACGGCAACGAGACGGTCGATGCGTTGAACGTGGACGAGACACTGACAGAAACCTTCACGGTGAAATCGGAAGACGGCACCGAGCAGGTGGTGACCATCACCATCCATGGTGCGAACGACGCTCCCACAATAGAATTGAACAAACAAGTGCCAATTGCGACAACCGAAGACACTTCTGTATTCATTGAATGGAACTCCTTCGGAATTTCAGACGCAGATTCTCTAGACTCTGCTCTCGGTGTCGAAATTACTGACATACCAGATGATGGTAAGCTTGAGTATTTGGATAGTGATGGAGATTGGCAGCAGGTAAGTATTGGTCAGGTATTGAATAAATCACAGTTTGATTCTTGTCAGGTCCGTTTCACTCCTGATGAAGATGAGTCAGGCTATGATGGCCATTTGACTGAAGGTACTGGTGATCAGAAACAAGATTATGCCGAAATCGGTTTTAAACCAACTGATGGTATAAATGAAGGTAAAGAATCGACTGTTGCGATAAATGTCAATCCAGTGGCAGATAAGCCGTCAGTATCAATTACGTTGACCGGAAATGGCCAGCCTGTCTACTCAGACAAATTTTTGACTTGGGGGATAACTACAGAGCAGTTCCAATCGGGTGATTTCAATAAGCTACGGTTTAAAATAGGAAATGAACAAATAGATCAGAGCGCTAACGGTGATAACTTATACGGAATCTCTACTAGCAATAACTATCTGGTCAGCCAACATGGTGGTCAAGATGGCCTGTACTCTCAGGTTCACTATGACTTACACGAAACCGATGATGTTTTGGTTGGTGCAGATGGTGTCCAAGGGCAGTCTCTGTATGCTGGTGCTGGTGATGATGTACTTGTTTCTGGTACAGGAAACGATGGGGTATATGGCGGCGCTGGTAGCGATATCTTAGTGGTAAAAGGTAGCCGAGTTGATTACGAGATTGATAACAGCAAGTGGTCGGAACATGACAAATGGTTGAGGTTGACTACTACTGAGCATGGTGAGTTAACAACTAAACACGTTCATAACGTAGAATACATTCAGTTTGATGACGGTATTTATCAGATTGATAATGAAACTGGGCAAGTGACAAGTGTTCAGCCATTGTATGTTGGATACCCTGTTGATATTAATGCAGCAGTGAGTGATACCGACGGTAGTGAATATCTTTCATCCATGGTGCTGAGTGGGTTGCCTCAGGGGTCGAGTCTTCTAAACTCGTCAGGAGATGTACTTGGTACTGCTAACGAAAACGGTGAGATACATTTAATTGTATCGGAGTTGTCGAGTGACAATCAAAATCTTACATTGACAGATTTAGTTGTACGAATTCCTAGCGCAGAAGCAGGGAATGTTGTTTTGAAAGTTGAAGTAGAGGCAACAGAAAAAACAACGGGAGAAACGAACAAAGCCACTGGAGAGGATGACGTCCAGCTTTCAGACTTCGTTGGGAATACAGAATCGGCTGATGGTCAGGAAGTCTCTTATGGAAATGAGCATAATATTTCTGTTGCAGATCTATCCGGGGACATTGTCACTCAAGGCCAGGATTACAACATTGCTTTTATGCTTGATACCTCCCTTAGTGTTAGCAATAGTTCATTAAATTCAATGAAACTTCAGCTAAAAGAGGTTTTTGAATCGCTGCTTGAAAGTGCCACAACGGGGAACAGTGGCAATGTTAACGTGTTCGTAACAGACTTTAATACTTATGCGATGAACTCGATATCTGTGAATTTGAACTCGTTGAGTGAGTATGATGATTCAGATCTTGCGAACCTAGTTAATGCACTCGTACCAAGTGGTTCCACTAACTATGAAGATGCATTTAATACCACAGCTAACTGGTTTACTAGTACCATGAAAAGTAATCCCGATGCAGTGAACAAGGCATACTTTATAACTGATGGAAAGCCAAACACCTTTAATGAGGAAACAGAAAACCCACGTTTGATTAATTACTCCGGTAATGAGCATGACGTATACCTGAATGATGTGACAGGTGGGAATTATGAATATGGCACACAATATAGCTTTGGCAACAGGGTAACAATTGATGAGAGTGGCGTTGTTGTAAAATACAGTGTCCTATTTGGAATAGCCTTTGAAACGGTCTTGGGGTTCATGCGCCCGGATGGGAACGGTGGTTATGGCTATGTTAGTGCTCTTGATGAAAATGAGAATGATTGGGAGCGCATATTAGACGAATCTCGTTTAGCGTATAAAAACCTTGTTGCGGAGGGCGTGGAAGTCGAAGCAATTGGTATTGGTAATAATATCAAGGAGGACGTACTTACTCTGTTTGATTCTGATGGTAAAGTTGCTGTTAATGTCGATGCGGATAAACTGGCGGACGCGATTCTCGGAGATACTGATCAACGGCTACCAGGAAAAGATACGATAGATGGTGGTGCTGGTGATGACATATTGTTTGGTGATGCACTGCACTTTAGTGGTATATCGGAGCAAGGTTATACTGGTCTTGAGCAGTACGTAGCTTCTAATTTGGGCGCTTCAGAAGTAACAACCGCACAGGTTCACAACTATATAAGGAATCACATTGACGAGTTCTCTCAAGCAGGCGCTAATGATCAAGGTGATACTCTTCAAGGCGGTCTAGGTGATGACATTTTGTTTGGCCAAGGTGGTGGCGACACGCTAGATGGTGGAATTGGCGATGACATCCTTATTGGGGGAATCGGAAATGACACCCTCACTGGCGGGGCAGATGCAGATATCTTCACGTGGTTAGATGGTGACTTGGACGGCAGCACAGATACCATCAAAGATTTCGATGTTGACGAAGGTGATAAGATCGATCTGAGCGACTTGTTTGGTGATATTACTGACGATGACGTGAGCACGATTCTGAGCAGTATTGAGCAGTCCGCTAAGGATACAGACGGAAGCGTGACTATTGAAGTTCAAAACAACGCGAATGAGCATGTAACGATCGAGTTAGAAGGTTTGTCTGCTGCGGATATTACCAACAACCTAGATAGTATGTTTATTATCAAGGACTAAACTCTAGCTAACAAAAAACCGGGATTTTACATCCCGGTTTTTTTATTGTGTTAACTCTAAGAAGGTAGCTAAAAATGTAATAGCAGGATTTCTTATAGTACCTTACAAGCAAACCCTTTCAGGTAGAAACCCTCAGGGTACGCGCTGTCTGTTGGGTGGTCGGCAGCTTGTTCGAATCGTTCGATGAATTTCACTTGGCGGCCAGAGTCGACAGCGGCATCGGCAATCACTTTTTGGAATAGGTCTGCACTCATTAGGCCAGAGCAAGAGTAGGTCAGTAGTGTACCGCCCGGTTTAAGGATCTGCATCGCTAACATGTTGATATCTTTGTAGCCATTTGCACCTGAAGTAAGATTGTTTTTGCTTGAGACAAACTTCGGTGGGTCCATGATCACAACGTCAAATTTTGTACCCTGATCGCGGTATTCACGAAGCAGCTTAAATACATCCGCGTTCAAAAAGACGGCACGTTTCTTTGAAATATCGAACTCATTTAATTCGGCGTTGAACTTGGCTGTGTCCAAGGCTGGCTGAGATACATCCGCGTTAATTACACGTTTAGCACCACCTTTTAATGCGTAAAGACCGAATCCACCTGTGTACGAGAAACAGTTTAGAACGTCTTTGTCTTTTACGTATTTCATTGATTGAAGGCGGCTGTCACGTTGGTCTAGGTAAAAACCTGTTTTATGTCCACCGACAATATCGACACTAATTTTTACGCCGTTTTCTTCAATCACCACGGATTTAGGTGGCTCTTCACCGTGAAGAACCCCCATGGTTTCTTCCAGGCCTTCTTTTTTACGAACTGCTACATCAGAACGCTCGTAGATATTGCACTCTGGGAACACCTCTAATAATGCTTCAACTAAGGTCTGTTTATGGAATTCAGCACCTGCGCTCAAAAGCTGACATACCAAAAAGTCTTGGTATTTATCAATTGTAATGCCTGGTAGACCATCTGACTCTGCTGCAATCAGGCGATAACCCGTTAAGCCATCACGTTCGATGATGTCTTCACGGAGCAACTGTGCATCTTGAATACGTTTTACAAAAAACGCTTTGTTGATGTCTTCTTTATTAAATGACCAAACGCGAGCTCGGATTTGAGAGTTAGGAGAGTAGGCCGCTTTAGCAAGCCATTTTCCATCATGAGTAAATACATCTACTGTTTCACCAAGAGCCGGCTCTCCTTCAACTTTATTAATGCCACGAGAGAATACCCATGGGTGTTTACGGCGAAGAGACTTTTCACGGCCTTTTACAAGATAGATAGCTGGAGTCATTGATTTACTCGATTGATAGTTTGGAAAGGGTGGGTATTGTCGGGGATGTTGTTTTGAAAATCAAATAAAAGAGCCGCTTGAAAGCGGCTCTTTGTAGTTAACTTCAGCTCGGGATAATTAGGCTTTTAACCCTGTGAGTAACTGTTCCATCGAGTTACTCTGATTCCTCAGTTGCGTGATGTTGCTGTTGGTTGCATCAATCATTTCACAAACTTGGTTGGATTGAACTCTTATTTCTTCGACACTTGCCGCGATATTGTCCGCAACCACTCCTTGTTCTTCTGCGGCTGTCGCGATTTGCACGCTACTGTCTGAAATGGTTTGATTCTTGTCTGCCAGAGAGATGATTTCTGAATTAACTTCAGACATTAAAGATCTGCCTTGATTCGCATTAGCTACGGTTGTTTCCATCAACTTAGTCAGTGATTGGCTGTTACGTTGTAATGCCTCAATCATAGTCTGGATCTCAATCGTTGCCTTCTGCGTTCTGCCCGCGAGTGTACGTACTTCGTCGGCTACGACAGCAAACCCTCGGCCTTGTTCACCAGCTCGTGCGGCTTCAATAGCGGCATTCAGTGCCAATAGATTTGTTTGCTCTGAAATAGCATTAATCGTTGCGACCACTTCATCAATTTGAGCTGCGTTCGCGTCAAGTTCTGCAACCGCTTCTGACGCCGATTGAATTTCGCTAGAAAGTTGTGAGATAGAGCTGAGTGTATGTCCAACCTTATGCTGGCCTTGTTGTGCAACTTCTCTCGCATCTTCCGTTTGAGTACTAGAATCATGAGCCAGGTTCGCAACCTCACGGATGGTCGATGCCATTTCTTCTGTCGCACTGGCTAGCGAACTTAAATGCTCTTGCTGAGTGTTAGAAGTAGACGCCGTTTGCTGATTCGTTTGGTTTAGGTCAGAACTGATCTGCTGCATCAGAGCGATGGACTCTTGAATCGATAAAACCATTTGTTGCTCACGTTCAGCAACGCGGTCGATAGTAATTGCTATTTCACTAAACTCATCACGCACTTTAAAAAAGTTCATTCTGTTGGTTAAATCGCCTTCCGCTAACGTCGATAGCGCTTTGTTCATGGTAAACATAGCACCACCAATAAAGGTCATGATGTAGTAAACCCCCATAGCTATTAAAAATAATGTAACTGCTATGATTGTAATGTGGGTAGCAGAAAGCGCAGTCCACAAGTCTTGGTTATGTGTGGCGATAAGACTGAATTGACCATTATTCACAAGGACAGATCCTGCGCCTGTTCCGAAAGCGATTGTCTCTGAATGTTTGATCATCTCCGACACTTGCTCTTTACCAAGATTGCCAGCTTCAATGAGATTACGCATGAGCAGAAGCTCATCTTGGTATAGATGGTTTAGCATTGCGTCAGCTGCGTTGTCTAAGACTACTGTGAGGACACATAAAGCGATGAATGGTAATAAGAAGAGAAGATAGAACTTTTCTTGAATTTTTAAGTGTATGAGATATTTATCAATCCAGCGAAACGGTATTTCTTTCATAATGCTTTGTATCCAAAAGTGTTTAATAAAGTTTCTTGGTTAAACAGGCGGAATATATCACCAATGTCGAGTGAGGTATCAGAAATGTTGCAAAAATGCGAGAAGTTTACAGTATTTGGGATGGTGCAAGGGGTTGGGTTTCGATATCACACTTCTCATCAAGGGCTTAAGCTTGGATTAACCGGCTATGCCAAAAACCTAATGACGGGTGAGGTAGAGGTTGTTGTGTGTGGTAGCGAAGATAAAATCAAAGAGATGGCAGCATGGTTGGAAGAAGGCCCTAAAACAGCAACCGTAGATTCGGTCGTTTCAGAGCCAATGTCGTTTAAACCGTTTAAAGGATTTAAAATTCTATAGCGAGTAGACTAAAGACACTTCACCGGTTTTGGTAATCCCGCGAGTTTTGTCGCTTGTTTTGCTGGCCCCTGTTTAAACAGCTTAAATAGGTACTTACTGTTTCCTTTTTCTGGGCCGTGTGCTTTTTCCATCGCTTTAACCAGCATTCTTACTGCCGGAGAAGTATTAAACTCTTCATAAAAATCACGCACAAAATGGACAACTTCTAAGTGCGCATCGGTCAATTCAATGCCTTCTTGTTCGGCAAGCACTGCGATCATCCCTTCGTCCCATTGCTTGTGGTCCAGTAGGTAACCTTGAGCATCAGTTTCAATCTGTTTGCCGTTATATTCGAACATCTTTACTACCTTAAAATCACTGATATTGAATAGGGTAGCGCAGCTATCAGTGAAATCACAATAAGCAAGAAAAGAAAAAGCCCGAAAGCGTTAACTTTCGGGCTCTGGTAAGACAGTTTATGAACAGATTAGTCGTCGTTCATAATGCCTAGGATGCTTAGTAGGCTAGTGAACAGGTTAAGAATGTTCAGGTACATAGAGACAGTAGCGCTAACATAGTTTGTCTCTTCACCACGCACAATGCGGCTTGTGTCGTATAGGATGAAACCAGAGAACACAAGTGCAGAGATGCTGCTGATCGCTAACTGAGCAACAGTTGAACCAACAAAGATGTTGATGATTGCCGCTACGATAACAATGATCAGGCCTGCAATTAGGAAGTTACGCATGAAAGAAAAATCTTTCTTGCTGCTGATTGTGTAAGCAGATAAGCCTAGGAATACCATACCTGTTAAACCAAGTGCTTGCGCGATAATTGACGGGCCGCTTGGGATAGACGCGTAGTAGTTCAGCATTGGACCTAACGCACCACCCATCAGAGTAGTGAAGACAAATGTCCAAACAATACCCATTGAAGAGTTAATGCTGCGAGGCAAAGCAAAAAACAGAATGCCGATAGCCGCTAGCTGCATAACCAGCGCCATGATTGAAGAAATGCCCATTGCCATGGTAGCAACTGCAGCGATAGCACTGGTTACTAGTGTCATAGACAATAGGAAATACGTATTTTTAAGCGTTTTGTTTATCTCAAGTACATTATGTGCACTTGTTGAGCGGGTAAACATAGGACTATTCATGATCTTCCTCGTAAGGGTTTTATGTTTATGAATACATTTATGAGGTTGAATGATCAAAAGATCAAGCCCCCTAACGTTTTTCAGTTCTTAAAATAATAATAGAATTAGAATGTTAAGTATGTTGAAAGATGTAACACAATATAACACAAATAAATGAGGCGACCTAAGCCGCCTCCGAATACTTAACTGAGCATACCTTAGTGGCTGAGAATTTGAGACAAGAAGTTCTGCGTGCGGTCTGATTGTGGGTTTTCAAAGAAGTCGACAGGGTTGTTCTCTTCAATGATTTCACCAGCATCCATAAAGATAACTCTGTCTGCTACTTCTTTTGCAAAACCCATTTCGTGAGTAACACAAAGCATGGTCATCCCTTCTTCGGCTAGCTCAACCATAACGTCAAGCACTTCGCGCACCATTTCTGGGTCGAGTGCGGAGGTTGGTTCATCAAACAACATGACTTGTGGGTTCATACAAAGTGAGCGGGCGATCGCTACACGCTGTTGCTGGCCACCAGAAAGCTGCCCTGGGTACTTGTTCGCCTGATCTGGAATTTTAACGCGTTCTAGATACTTCATCGCGACTTCTTCCGCCTTGTCTTTTGGCATCTTCTTTACCCAAATAGGTGCCAACGTGCAGTTTTCTAACACCGTTAGGTGAGGGAACAGGTTAAAGTGTTGGAAGCACATGCCAACTTCTCGGCGCACGGCTTCGATGTTCTTTAAGTCTTCCGTCAATTCATTACCGGAAACGAAAATATGTCCTTTTTGATGCTCTTCCAAACGGTTGATGCAGCGAATCATTGTCGATTTACCTGAACCTGATGGGCCACAAATAACAATCTTTTCGCCTTTCTTAACGTTTAAATTGATGTTCTTTAATACGTGGAACTGACCGTACCACTTATTCATATCCTGAATTTGGATCATGTAATCTTGTTGTTGCGTCATAATACGTCCTTGAGTTCTCTAATTTATCGTTTGTGACCGGTATTCAGTTTGTTTTCTAGCCAAATGGAATATCTGGACATACCAAAACAAAATACCCAGAACACTAACGCGACAAAAACATAGCTTTCCGTTGCAAATCCAAGCCATTCAGGGTCGGTATTTGCAGCTTGACCAATACCCAGTACGTCAAACATACCGATGATAAGGACCAAGCTGGTGTCTTTGAACAGGCCAATAAAGGTGTTCACAATGGATGGAATCGTTATCTTCAATGCTTGAGGTAAGATGATAAGCCCCATCTTTTTCCAATAACTTAGGCCGAGAGCATCCGCAGCCTCGTACTGGCCTTTTGGAATCGCTTGCAGACCACCGCGCACTACCTCCGCCATGTAGGCTGAACTGAACATCACGACACCGATAAGGGCGCGGATAAGCTTGTCAGTTTCAGAACCTTCTGACAGGAATAGAGGTAGCATGACTGATGCCATAAACAGCACGGTAATCAGTGGCACACCGCGCCATACTTCTATGTAGATGGTACAGATACTTCGGATGATTGGCATATCTGAACGTCGACCCAGTGACAGCGCGACACCAATGGGAAGAGAGACCACAATACCGACTAACGCGATGATTAAAGTAACGAGTAAGCCGCCCCATTTGTGCGTTTCGACCACTTCCAATCCGAATATACCACCGTATAAAAGACCAGCAATGATGAACGGATAGATGTTGACGAAAAACAGCCAAATCCATGTGCGCTTCGGCGTTTTTTCGTACGCGAGTAGTATGGTGAAAATCGCTAATGTGATATAGAACAAGCGAGGACGCCACAGTTCGGCTTGAGGGTAAAACCCATACATGAACTGCTCCCAGCGAACGCTGATAAATACCCAGCATGCCCCTTCACGAGAACAGGCGTCGCGAGTCGTACCGATCCAGTCAGCATTGATAATCGCCCAATCTAGCACATTCCAAATTAAAGAAATGGCAAAGTAGGCGATGATGACCGTCAGAACAGAGTTTACCGGGCCATTAAATAGGTTTTTACGTAGCCAACCTACCGGACCGACCGTATTGGATGGCGGTGGTAGATCGGGCTGAAATTGATGTACTTTCATGCTTATCTCTCCACCAGTGCAACTTTGCTATTGTAAAGGTTCATTAACGCAGACGTGACCAAACTCAGAGTTAAGTAAACAGCCATTGTCATGGCAATGATTTCGATTGCTTGACCGGTTTGGTTGAGTGTCGTTCCTGCAAACACAGACACCAAATCCGGATAACCGATCGCCATGGCTAGCGAAGAGTTTTTAGTCAGGTTGAGATACTGGCTCGTTAACGGTGGAATGATAATGCGCAGAGCCTGAGGAATAATGACGAGTTTCAGGGTTCTGTTGCGTGGCAAGCCCAACGACATCGCGGCTTCCGTTTGGCCATAGCTCACCGCGTTAATACCGGAACGTACGATTTCAGCAATGAACGAAGCAGTATAGATACTCAATGCCAAAAGAAGTGCCGCAAGTTCAGGAATAATGCTGACACCCCCACGGAAGTTAAAGCCTTTTAATTCAGGGTATTCTGCACTGATTGGTGATCCCATTATGAAGTACACCACTACAGGAAGCACAACAACCAAACCGAAAATAATACGCCCCATCGGCGTTTGTTGTCCGGTCAAGCGTTGTTTGTTGTTAGCCCAGATGTTGATCAGAAGAGAAGCAACGATGCCGATAAGGAGAGTTGCAATGACAACAGATGAGCCTTCTTCAAAAACAGGCGCGGGGAAGTACAAACCACGTACGTTGAGGAAGATGGCTTCGCCTAAACTTAAACTTTGTCTTGCTGATGGTAGCGCTTGAAGGACTGCGAAATACCAAAAGAATATTTGCAGAAGCAGAGGAATATTACGAAACGTTTCAATATAAACGGCAGCAAATCGACTCACTAACCAGTTAGAAGAAAGTCGCGCAATACCGATAACAAAGCCGATCACAGTCGCTAAAATAATGCCGAGAAAAGAAACTAACGCAGTATTTAATAGACCAATAATAAATGTTCGACCGTAGGAGTAGGTTTCATCGTACTCAATCAGTGTAAGGCCAATCCCAAAACCAGCTTCTTGATTGAGGAAGCCAAACCCCGTCGCGATACCACGCGCTTCCAGGTTGGTGAGTGCATTGTTGACAATCGTATAAAAGAAAAAGGCCAGCGCTAATATCGCAATAATCTGAAATACGGCTGAACGAAAAGTGGGATTGTAAATTAGGCTCGCGTTTGAAGATGGTCTGTTGTCCGTCTTCGACGCAGCGGTACTAGTAGGTTTCATACAGCTACAACCTCAAATCCATTTGTGTAAATAGGGCGGAAAAACCCGCCCATTTATTTTGTAGTTATGTATTTCTTAGCGGATAGGTGGGGCGTACATAAAGCCACCCGCATTCCACAGTGCGTTAACGCCACGTGAGATTTCTAGTGGAGAGCCTGCACCAACCGTACGCTCGAAGCTTTCACCGTAGTTACCGACTTGCTTGACAACTTGGTAGCCCCAATCGTCACGGATACCTAAGCCCTTACCTTTAGGACCATCAACACCCAGTATACGCTTGATGTTTGGATCGGTTGATTTCAGCATATCGTCTGCATTTTTCGACGTGATACCGTATTCTTCTGCATTGATCATCGCATTGAGTGTCCATTTAGCAATGTTCAACCACTGATCATCACCTTGACGTACAGCAGGGCCCAGAGGCTCTTTAGAAATGATTTCAGGAAGAACTTGCGCAGATTTCGGATCTTCAAGATTCAAACGTAGGGCATATAGACCAGATTGGTCAGTAGTAAGCACGTCACAGCGACCGGCATCGAAACCTTTTGACGTTTGTGCAGCAGTATCGAAAACCACTGGTTTGTACGACATACCGCTGTTGCGGAAGTAATCAGCCAGGTTTAGCTCCGTTGTTGTTCCCGATTGAACACAAACAGACGCGCCATCAAGCTCTTTTGCGCTTTTCAGGCCAAGATCCTTCTTAACCATAAAGCCTTGGCCGTCGTAGTAGTTAACACCAACAAAGTTCAAACCTAGTGCGGTATCACGGTGTAGTGTCCATGTTGTGTTACGAGAGAGAATATCGATCTCACCTGATTGAAGCGCAGTGAAACGTTCTTTAGCGGTTAGAGGTACATATTTAACTTTCGTTTTATCCCCAAGTACTGCAGCTGCAAGCGCTTGACAGTACTCAACGTCGATGCCTTCCCACTCACCTTTAGAGTTAGGGTTTGAGAAACCAGGTAGACCAGTACTGACCCCACAAGTGACGAAACCTTGTTTAGTGACCTTATCAAGCGTGCTGTCTGCAGCGGACGCGTTGGTAGTCATAAATGCAGTAGATGCCGCTACAACTGACGCAAGGAGTGTTAGTTTATTTGCCATTTGAATCCTTCCTGAATAATCCTTTGTTAAACCAGGCCACACCTGATACAACGAGTGAAAAATGTTGTGCTTATTCCATTTTTGACCAAATTTGCAGATTTACAGCTTCATGCAAATCAACCACTTATAAGCCTAGGAAAAGAATTGTGAATTCTCAAACTTATAATTTAAAAAGAATTTTGAGTGCAATCACAAACTCTTGTTAACTAGAATGAACAAATGTTACGCAAATGTAAATAGAGCAACAGCTCACGTTATTGGTGCAACAGGAGAGAGTGATCGGATGATAGGAACTAATCGGATATTGTGTTTGGAAGGGCAATACTTCTTAGTATTTAATTCTATCAGTAACATTAAATTTGGTTATAAATTATATTATTTACTCGGTCGCATTTAAGTTATTGCCCTAAGTTTGTTAGTATCTAACTAACAGCCTGTTCAATTATTCAAGGAAAGAAATGCAGTATTTTCCACTGTTTTTAAATCTTAAGAGTAAGCCGGTTCTTGTCGTCGGTGGTGGTGAAGTCGCATGCCGAAAAGTGGATAGTTTAGTGCGTGCAGGGGCGTTGGTAACCATTGTATCCCCACAAATCGCACCGTACTTGCAAGAACTTGTCGATTCACAAGAATGTGTATGGATTCAGAATTTCTATTCAAAAGAACAGCTCGTCCAAAAGTTCATCCAAGTATGGGCAACCACGGATAATCCAGCTTTGAATCATCAGGTTTATCATGACGCGAAGAAACTGGGCATTTTAGTCAATGTCGTGGATGACCAGCCTTATTGTGACTTTATAACTCCCTCTATGGTGAATCGAGGGCGTATTCAGCTCGCGATATCGAGTGGAGGAGCGTCGCCTGTTCTTGTTAGGAATATTCGAGAAAAGTTAGAGGCAACGTTGCCGCATAATTTGTCGTTGTTGGCTGACTTTGGTGCGTCAAAGCGTGCAGATATCAAAGAAGCGCTCCGAAGTGTTGATTCACGACGTAAGTTTTGGGAAAGCTTTTTTGCCGATCCAAGAGTAGACAAAGCCAAAAGCAGAGCAGAACTTGAAGACCTCTACCAAAGCGCACTGAGAGCGGGTGTGGTGGAGCTTGGAAGCGTCACATGGATTGATTTTGGTGACGATGTTGAGCTATTGCCAATGAAAGCGCTAAGGCTGATGCAAGAAGCGGAGCGAGTTCTTTATCCTAAAGCGTGCCCATATTCGTTTGTTGATTTAGTGAGACGAGACGCAGAGCGCGAGTGTTACGGCAGTGACAGTGAGCTTGCTGAGAAGTTGAGCAACGCAAGGCAAGAGCAGTCTCGTGTTGTGGTTTTTGTTGCGCCGAACACTTCTCAATTCAGCTTACTCAAGAACAGCGATCTACATATTCGATTAGGCGCGGTCTAACAAAGAAATTTACTCATTACTCTCTTTATTAAAGCGAGAGCATCAATAAAGCAAAAAAACCGCCAAATGGCGGTTTTTCATATACTGCGAATAAGTCATTAGTCGCGGAAGTTTTCGTACTGGAACGGCTGGCCTAGCTCGGCTTCACGGAGTAGTGCAATGGTTGCTTGCAGATCATCGCGTTTCTTACCTGTCACACGTACTTTTTCACCTTGGATAGACGCTTGAACTTTTAGCTTCGCATCTTTAATCGCTTTAACGACTTTTTTCGCCATTGGCGTATCAATGCCTTGCTTGAAGGTGACAATCTGGTGCCACTTTTTACCTGTCGCTTCCTCAGGTTTTGCTTCCATTGCATTAGCGTCAACGCCGCGTTTTGCAAGGTGAGAGCGCAAAATGTCACGCATTTGCTTTAGCTGGAAGTCTCCTTCAGCGTTCAGTTTCACAGATTCATCTTTTTGCATCTCAAACGACGCGTCAACACCACGAAAATCAAAACGAGTAGACAGCTCACGAGAAGCATTGTCTACCGCATTACGCAGCTCTACAGTATCGATTTCAGATACGATATCAAAAGATGGCATGATTAAGTCCTCTGATTGTAATTATCGTGCTTTAACAGCATTGGCCAACATATCCAGCATTGTCGCTGTATCTTCCCAGCTTAAGCATGGGTCAGTAATGGATTGGCCATAAGTTAAGTTGTGAATGTCATCCATTGGCTGGTTTCCTTCAATGATGAAACTTTCCGCCATGACACCGGCAATCTGATTTTTGCCTGACTTGATTTGTTCACAAATATCGGCCGCAACATCTAACTGCTTTCGATGTTGCTTCTGGCAGTTTGCGTGGCTAAAGTCGACAACCAAACGTTCCGGCAAACCAAATTCAGCCAGTTGTTTGCATGCAGCGTCAACAGATGCTGAATCAAAGTTAGGGCCTTTGTCTCCACCACGAAGAATCACATGGCCATATGGGTTTCCGCTGGTACGGTAAACCGTCATTCGACCATTTTTGTCTGGAGAATAGAAGTAGTGCGACGCTTTAGAGGCACGGATCGCATCGATAGCGATTTTGATATTGCCATTGGTGCCGTTCTTGAAGCCTACTGGGCAAGAAAGAGCAGACGCCATTTCACGGTGAATTTGGGATTCGGTTGTACGCGCGCCGATAGCGCCCCATGAAATTAAATCCGCAATGTATTGGCCAGTGATCATATCCAAAAACTCAGTTGCTGTCGCAAGGCCAAGTTTATTGATATCTAATAAAAGTTTGCGCGCTTTGTGAAGACCAGCTTCGAGAGCGTAAGAGCCGTCAAGGTTAGGGTCGGTGATTAAGCCTTTCCAACCTACAACCGTACGTGGCTTTTCAAAATAGGTGCGCATAACAACGAACAATTCGTCTTTATATTGCTCTTGGATTTTGGCAAGACGATTTGCGTAATCAAGCGCCGCGTCTGTATCGTGTACAGAGCAAGGGCCAACGATGACGATAAGACGATCGTCTTCACCAGTAAGAATTTTTTCAATCTGACGACGAGACTCAGCTATGCGTTCCGCAACATCGTCCGTAATTGGGTGAGCGCTTCCAAGCTCTGCCGGGGTGGGCATAGGACCCAAAGGTTGGGTTCTTAATTCATCGGTTTTGAGTGGCATACTGCAGCCTGTTCTTTTTATTGCGAAGCGATAAAGATAACGGAAACAAACAAAGGAATAAACCACTTATCGCTAAACTTCATTCAGTGTAAACATAAAGTGACAAAGTATTCATATTTACTTACTAAAAATGTAATTGGCTCTTGTGCCTAAGAATATCAATGGGTATGTTTCGTACAAAGCAGAATAATATTATGCACGGAGCAGTTATGAGTATAGAAACATCAAGCGGTTTACACCCAGCCTTAGCATTGGGAGATGTGTTGCCTGAGACAGAATGTTTGACCAGCCATACACATCTGTATGTTTCATTGTCTGATTTAATTATGGAACACATTTTTTACCATCCAAATATTGAATGTGACTCGCAAAAACTGGATGAAGTTGAGTCATCTTCTATTCGAGCGATTTTGGGAGAGGTTTCTCTAGAGGATCACTTTGTTGCGACCCTGACACAACAGATTCACAATGCGATAAAACCGGAACACCAAGCTATTCGCGTCTGCTTGAGCAATGCAGATAGCTATTCGTTTAACTCTCTCATTGGTGGCGGTTTAGAAGAGCATGAAGTCAACCCAGCATTGGGTGTAAGAGGTGTGTCTCGTTACGCCAAAGAGCGCTTTAGAACGGCGTTTATTCTGGAGTGTAAGGTGATTAAGGCGCTGCAAGAGCAGGGCATCGACGTTCAGATTGTGGTTCCGTTTGTTCGTACCATGTCTGACGCGGCAAAAGTGATTGACCTGTTAGCCGAGCAAGGTTTACCACGTGGCCTAAATGGCTTAAAAGTGCATTATTCTGCTGATGTGCCATCGTCCGCTTTGTTAGCAGAAAAGTTATTGCATTATTTTGATGGCATGGTGATTAACTTAGAAAATTTAGCGCAGTTTACTTTGGGTATCGATCGATTCAATGAGCACTTAGAGTATCTCTATGATCCGCAAAACGAAACGATTGTTGAGCTGATTGATATGGCCTCAACGGCGGCCGCGTCAGTCAATAAACCTGTGGTTATCACAAGCAGTCGCTTAATCGAATACCCGAAGATTCAAGAATACATCGTTGAGCATAAACTTGACGCAGTTGTGACAATGTAACGGGAATTTGTTGCCGTATCACTATTGAGAATGCTGATGTTAATAAAATGTTGACATGAATTGGTGTTCATTATGAACTGGGTCTGATAATAATGACTAATCGGACCTGTTTATGTTCTCTCCAATTACCAAAGCCAATCTCTACTTGAAGACGTTTGGCTTTTTAAAAGTACCACTGATCTGGATATGCCGCCCTAAGATTTTGAACCTTGATAGCAAAGGTGTAGAGGTGAAAATTCCACTGAGGCGCACGACGAAAAATCACCTGAACAGCATGTATTTTGGTGTGCTTGCTGTTGGGGCTGATGTTGCCGGTGGGTTTATGGCAATGAGTAAAGCCCAGAGCCGAGGCGAGAAGATATCGTTAGCCTTTAAAGCGGTAGAAGGGCGTTTTCTGAAGCGTCCAGAGGCAGATGTTCACTTTATTTGTAATGATGGTGAACTGATAGATCGCATGCTTGATGAGGTGATTGAGACAGGAGAGCGAGTGAACCAATCGGTTAAAATTACCGCCATCTGCCCTTCATTACATGGGGACGAGCCAATGGCGGAATTTGAGCTTACTCTGTCACTGAAGAAAATGGGTGGCTGATGTCATCCACTTCAATCTCTTCTACGGCGACAATTTTGCTTCTGTTTAAGACAATCTTCCAACGGTAGTATTTTACTTCTCCGTTGTGAGCGTCTTCTTTAGCGATTAAGTTAATTAGGTGCCGCTTTTCAACCGATTCGCGGCTCACTTGCCCGTTGCTCAAGGTGTAAACCTTATTAGATCCTTTGTCCATAAGTCGCATTAGTGGTCGCATACTAATCAGTAGCGACTCGCGCGTCTCTTCATAACCACTCATGAATTTCGATGTCGCCATTTCGACTTCTGAGCGATAGTGGAGAATCGTTTCTTCTCTCTGTACAACGCGTTTTTTACGGATGAGCTTGATTCTGTCGGGCAGTTTTTCGAGCAGTTTGTAGTCGAGCCACTCGAGCTTTTGTCCTACTGCTTTTTGGGTGGTTGGATCTAGGTAGAGCTTACGCCACTTGGGTCTGCCTTTGCGAAGCCAACGCCACATGACATCACGCAAATCGTCTTTAAAAATCTCGCGAAGCGCATAGACAAATGACATCAACACGATGAATGACACGGTAATTTCGCCCCAGTAATCGCGCGCTAAAATAGCCGTAATGGTAACAAACACCATCACAAATCCCGTCGCGCTGCCTTTCACCACTCGCTTCATGTTACTTCCGAGTGATTGTGTTTTCTCTTTCAGAACAACGGGGTGTTCTATCAGACGGCGGAGCAATCGCATTTTGTTGCTCAATCGCGTGACGTCGTCACGTACTCGTTCAGAATTGTAGTTATTTAGCTTTCTGTGGGCAGTTTCCTTCTCAACAATGGCCAATAAACTTTCTTTAATTGACTTGTACTCACCATCGCGAGGCATATGTGCCACCAGCGACATTAGCCTTTGTCCGGTATACCAAGAAAGATAGTTATCAATGTTCGCGTAGTAACGCTTTAAATTTTCTTCGTAGGGGATACCACGACGCAGTTTCTTTAGAATATCTAAAGCCAGGTCAATCACTTCATCCACTTCATCAACGGTGACGGATTCTTTATTGTGCTTGTTTAGCTGGCTAACTGCCTTATCTAGTGCTATTACGTACTGATACGCGAACAAGCTCAAGCTGACACGATATTGAGTAGAGGAGAGTCGACCGCGTTTCGCTAAGCGGCTGTGTACTAGGGGGAGAAGGGTTTTATCACTGTAGTAAGCGCGTTTTTGGACAATGGACTCATAATAAAACTCACTTTCTTTTTGCACATCGGCAGTCAGTCCCAGTTCGCCAGGTACAAAAAAGTAAAGGTCTACGGTCGCTTTCTTCGTTGAAGCCATTGCATGAGAGATTTTGAGAGTGATGCCGTCCTGCTTATCAACGGTGATCAATGAAAAGCTCCTAAAAAAACTACCAATAACTGGCGAAAGCATATCAGAGATTCGTTATAATCACCGCAAATTTAATAAGAGACAGTTTAAATGATTAAAGTTGGTCAGATTAACCACTTAGAAGTAGTACGGAAGGCAGATTTTGGCGTATTTCTCGATGCCGGTGACTACGGTACGACATTGCTGCCTAATCGCTTTGTTCCAGAAGGCGTTGAAGTAGGAGATACGGTTGACGCTTTCTTGTACTTCGACTCTGACAGCCAGATCGTGGCAACAACTGAAACGCCTATCGCGCAAGTAGGCGAATGGGGATTGATGCAAATTGAAGGCGTGAATAGTACTGGTGCTTTTGCAAACTGGGGGATTAAAGGTAAAGACTTATTGATTCCTTTCAGTGAACAACGCGCGCGTTTTACTGCGGGTCAAAATGTACTTGTTTATGTCTATACCGATAAAGCGTCTGGTCGAATTGTAGGAACCACCAAATTCAATAAGCTTTTAGATAAGACAACACCCCAATATGCGCGTAATCAGCAAGTGGATTTGATCATTGCTGAGCGTAGTGACCTTGGTTACAAAGCGATTGTCGAAGGTGAACACTGGGGAATGATTTTTAAATCCGATGTTTTTGGCAAGCTGTTTATCGGCAAAAAGCTGAAAGGCTACATTAAAAACATACGTGAAGACGGCAAAATTGACCTTGCATTGCAAAAAGTCGGCGTGGCCAAAATGGATGACTTAAGCGAGCGAATCCTAGACTTGCTGGAGAAAAAAGGTGGCTTTTTACCACTGAATGATAAATCTAGCCCTGAAGCTATTTTTGCTGCGTTTCGTACCAGTAAAGGGACCTTTAAAAAGTCCATCGGTGGATTGTACAAATTAGGCAAGATCGTGATTGAAAAAGAAGGCATTCGCTTAGTATAAGCGTTACTTTTTGCCCTTAGCCCAGCGCTAGGGGCAAAAAAAGCCCAAAGCTGGGGGCCTTGGGCACAGGGGAAAGGGCTCTCATGAGCCTGCGCTAATCGGCCATATTACCTAATGACTCGATACTTTAAAGTCTAGTGTATTGTGTATATTTCGCTAGGCGAAGTAACAAATTCATACTTTACTCAATTTGTTAAGAACGCTGTCATACTTTTACTCAACCTAATTTAAGTAGCGAGCATAGATTGGGTCTAAAATAAGTTCTTATCACGTACGAGTTCACGTGGTAGTCCGTTTTTCACTCTATTCCCAACCCACTTACCTAAACCGATCACATCATCACCCAATTTGACGATGACTTCTCCTTTACCAGATTGGTTGTTTGGTCGAACATCTCTACCCATAAACCATTCTCGAGCATCCTCTACGGAAAGCTCAACGCTATGCGCTTCTTTTCCTGTTGCTAGAGCGGTTGCGACTTGGTGCTGCCAGCGGTAGCCATTTTTATGGGTTTCAGCAATTTTGATGCCCATACGAGAAAAACGGAACTCACCAAGCATTGGCTCTAAAGCGTTCGGGAATAACCAAACATCTTTTTCACGCAGCCAAACAGAACTGTCATTAGGCAACGCGATTTCCAGTGCTTTATGCAGTTGCTTTTCCACTTCATCTTGAACTTTCTGAGAGGCTTTCTCAAAAGGGAACCTGCCCAAGCGCTTTTTCACTTGTGGCGCGTCGGTAGCGGCAAGTTTACGGATTCGCGCGACAAAGAAGCCTTCGCAGTCATACACTTGTGGGAAGATGTGTAAAAAGCCTTCTTCCGTCACGGCTTTGTCAGCATCGGTGAAAAGCTCGGCTAAGTTATCGAATTCGACAGCATCGCCAAATTTCTCTTTTAGATGGTGGCAGACTTGCTGGTTTTCTTCGACGCTGAGCGTACACGTTGAATAGACCAAAACGCCGCCCACTTTCAAGGCATGAAATGCGCTTTCAATCAGATCTTTTTGTGTGTCCGAGATAGAAATGACTGATTCTTTGTTCCAGTTTTTCATCGCATCGGCATCTTTACGCACTGTGCCTTCACCCGAGCAAGGAGCATCAATCAGGACGGCTTCAAATTGCTCGGGTAGCCAACCACCAAATACTCGGCCGTCGAAGTTGCTAAGTGCCGCATTGCGTACACCGCAACGTTCGATATTCGCGTGTAAGACTTTTACTCGGCTGGCTGAAAATTCATTGGCAACCAATACGCCTTCATTGCTCATATTGGCCGCGATTTGTGTCGTTTTTGAGCCTGGTGCTGCGGCCATATCTAACACACTTTCAAAACGGTCTTCGTCACTTTTAAACAGCGCAGACACGGGCATCATCGAGCTTGCTTCTTGAATGTAGAACAGCCCAGACATATGCTCTGCCGTATTCCCAAGAGGAACCACACTTTCGTCAGCTTCAATCCAGAACCCTTCATGACACCAAGGCACTTGAGTGAGCTCCCAGCCTTTTTCTGCTGCTCTTTTTACGAACTCTTCAACGGTGATCTTGAGGGTATTCACACGAATACTTTTTCTCAAAGGGCGTTGGCAAGCAGAAATGAAATCTTCCATGTTGAGTGAAGCGGGAAGGATGGCCTCCATTTCGTCAAGAAATGCTTGGGGCAAATATACGTTTGAATGCAAGGTTGTTTCTCTGAACGCGATAAAATGGGCACGAATTATAGCGGATTAAAGCAAAAAACGCAGCGTGGAGGCTGCGTTTTTATTATCAGTTTATCTATTCAGATGGTTTTTATTGTGGCTTGGGTATCGCTGTTCGCCATTTTGTCCAGCCTTCTTGGCCTTGTGGGTGAAGGTAAAATGCCTGTCCCGGTTTGGCGATAGGTTCTAGTTGTTTGTCTTCAGGCGTGGCGAAAGTAATTCCTCCCCTGATCAAGCTATCAACCGTACCTGCGCGGATTTCTGCCCCCGAAATTCCTATTGATACATCAACGCCAGATGTATTCCAAAAGACGCTGTTTTGTCTGATAAGGTAGGCAAATTTGGGTTGGATACTGACGGTGGTGACGACTCGGTCAGCAAACTCACCCAGTTCCACGTTGGTGACTCTGCCCACTTCGATCTGACGATAAAGAACAGGCGTATCTTTAGCCACAGATCCTCGTTGTTCACTTTGCAAAATAAATTGCACACCATTTGAGCCAACAGCATTACTGTTGAGCGTAAAACTCTGTTTTGGTTCCCCATTTCCGGGCGTAACGTAAATAGACTGACTCAGCAAATTGCCGATGTTTTTCACACCGCCTAATCCAATCTCAGGTTTTGCTATCCAAAAATAAGAACCTGTTCTTGCAATAGAGGCAGCGAATTCAGGCAAAATATGCGCATCGATCTCCATTTTCTCTTGGGAGAAGTTGGGGTAAACCAACGTTACTTCACCAACTGTGATGCCGTTGTATTTTATAGGCGTACCTTTTACAACGGAGTTTTCGCCTTCAAAAATCAGGGAGATTTTTTGCCCGAGCTTTCTGGCACTTTTAAAGTTGTCATACAGAAGCCATTTTTCGTTCTGTTTGTTAATGACGCCGGGTAGAGAGTCAAATGCGATTCCACCTTGAACTAACGACTTAAGCGGGGACGCCGTCACGTTAACGCCAGATAAACTTGCTTCGACTTCTATTCCTGAACGATTCCAGAATACAGTTTGATTTGTGACTAAGTATTTGTATTGATTTTCGATACTGGCAGTGATGAAAACACCGCCGTCCACTAACTTAAAATCAGAAACGTTCCCGACTTGTAAGTTGCGGTAGAGGAGAGGGCTGCCTTTGCTGATGGGAGGCAGTTCAGTGGCATACAGCGTCAGCTTACTCGAACCGGAAAGGTTATATTTGGCTAATTCCGCTAAGGATTTGCTCTGATACAGTTGGTACGTTTTCTTCGCTTTGCCTGTCCCTTCACTGACAAAACTGATAGAGCCAGTCAATAACTGCTTTGCTGGTGGCACGTTCACATTCAAGCCTGACTCCGTGAGTTCAGCGCTCGCGCTGCCCGTCACAAAAAAACGGTTATTCGATTTGATGAGGTGGGCATATCTCACATCGATTAGCGTGTCGATGCTGACTTGATCGTCGATAAGTTGAACGCCAGCGATCGAGCCGACAGTGATGCCTTTATAAAGGATATGAGCACCGACATCCAAACCAAATGAATTGTCAGACGTTAGCTGAACCGAGATAGAGCGCGCTTGTTGGCGGTCATAGTCATTTTGTCGAATGGCAGTAAACGTACGTGCGCGTTCGCCCTCGCCGGGAACAATCGTTAAAAAGTTACCTTTGATGATATTGGGTAAATTTCTTACTTCCGAAAAGGAGACTTCCGCTTCTTCAAGAATAAAGCGAGTGCCGCTGTTTAGCATATCGCTAAATGCCGGTTGAATAGCTGCAGAGGCAACGATTTTCTGTCGTTCGTCTCTAAGCTGCAAATCCGTAATTTGGCCGACTTCTATCCCTCGGTACATGATTGGCGCACCGGAAGCACTGATGTTGTTGTTGTCCGGGAGCTCAACTTTGATCGCGATACCACGACCAGCGGTTTTGAGGTCAGGGTAGAGCTTGAATTTGCTGTTATCACCAATGGGTTCGCCGCCATCCGGTGAATCAACGGCTATGGCACCACCAATGAGTGCGCTCAAGCTATCAAAGCGTACATCAACGCCAGAAAAACCGATTGTCGCGCCAACACCGCTCACATTCCAGAAGCGGCTATCGTCTGTGATGATATGTCGGTATTCGTCTCGTATTGACGCCTGAATGAGCACATTTTTCGCTTCTTCATCCAATTGGTAGTTGTAGACTTCACCAATCGGGATCTTTCGGTAAACAATTTGAGAACCGATTGATACTCCGCCTAGATCCCTTGCGCTGAGAGTAATGTTTAGCCCTTCTTTCGCCAGAAGATCAGAGGGTGCTCGTTCGAGTGCTGTGAACTCTGTTTCGAAATCAGAGCCTTCTGCTCCAGGTGAAATTGCAATGTAGTTACCTGACACTAGGGCATCCAAACCGGAAACACCGGATAAACTTGCGGTCGGTTTTACCATCCAAAAACGCGTGTTTTGTCCGAGTAGTTTGGTGGCTTCTGGGTAGATATCCGCTTCCACATAAATGCTTTGTAAATCGTCCGTGAGTTTTACATCTCTAACCATCCCGACTTCCAAGCCTTGATATTGAATGGTTGTTCGCCCAACAATGAGGCCTTGTGCATCAGAAAAGTAGATCTGAATCCGCTGGCCTGCATCTTGGATAGCTTTGTACACTAAAAAGCCAGCAAGGATGACTGTTAGAAAAGGCAATAACCATAAAGGCGATATGCCACCACCGCGCTTTACCTCTGGTGAATACGATTTTTGTGAGGGAGTTGGATTACTCATCTAAAGACTCTCTACTGTTTTTGTCGGGCGTATAGTTGTCCCAAATTAAGCGTGGATCTAAGCTTTCGGTTGCCAACATGGTCAGTACAACGACCAAACCAAAAGCGACGGCACCAAGGCCTGGTGTGAAGTCTAAAATCTGGCCACGGTCAAGTAATGTCATCATGATGGAAATAACGAACAGATCCATCATCGACCAACGACCAATCCATTTGATCAAAAAGAAGATGTACATTCGTTGCTTGTGGAGAATGGTTCGCTTGAACTTGATTGCCAAGAGTATGTAAGACAAGCCCAAGATTTTGCAGACGGGAACGACAATACTCGCGACGAATATAATGAGAGCGATCCCACTCATACCACTCTTTACTAAAGAAGCGACCCCAGAAAAAATGGTATCTTCCAATCGTTGCCCGTTGGTTAATAAAATAGAGATCGGCATTAGGTTAGCCGGAAAAATAGCGACACTTGCTGCAAGTAAATACGCCCAAGTTTTCTGTATAGAGTGGGGCTTTCTGTGATGAATTGGACTGTTGCAGCGTGAGCAGTGTTCACCTTCAGGCTGTGAAAGGTGGCAAGTATGGCAGTGGAGCTGCTTTTTACCTAAGTTGAGGCTGCTTTCCGGCAGATACTCTTCCCAATATTGATAGACTCTTACGCGAGTGACCAGCAATACGGTGGCGAGCTGGAGCAGTACTAATCCATATAAGCCTGTGCCGACAAAAATGTCTGAGTAGTCTTGGAGTTTAAAACAAGAAATGGCAACACTGACCAGAAACACATCGATCATTGCCCATGATTTAATATGTTGAACGACACTCAGTGATAGCTTTAGTGCTTTGAAAGCACGTTGTTTTAACGAGACGTGTGCGGATATCACTGCAACAGCCAGAATCAGCGGGGCAATTGAGCTACAGAAAAAGATCAGAACAGCAAGTAAGGGAAACCCTTCTTGAATGAGTGCCCATATCCCATTGGGGAGTGTAGCAGGAATCATCACCCCAAATAGACGAATGCTGATAAAGTCGAAAAAGTGGGAGGGGATGAAGAGCAGTAAGCAGGTAACCGCGATGGCGAGGTTTCCTGATAAAGATGGCATCCCACCTTTGTAAAGCGGTGTACCACAACGTGGGCACGAAGCACTCAGACCTTTTTCAAGTGGAACATTGTCTATCGGTAGCTCACACCCTTGGCATAAACGGACACTGTTTGGCGGGGTGCAGTGAGAGTGGGGATTGTTACATGGAGGGTGAGTCATAATCACCCTCCGAAAAAATGGCACAACGAGGCTTAGCTGTGTGATTGCACACTGCCATATAGGGTTTGATATAAACCTTCTTGTTCAACCAACTCTCCATGAGTTCCCGCTTGTGTCACTTGTCCATCTTCTAATACATAGATGATGTCTGCTTGTTTTACCGCCGAAAGTCGGTGAGCAACAATAAGTGTTGTACGCCCTTTCAGAAATTCGGTGAGTGCTTTATGTAGCGCAGCCTCAGTAGCGGTATCTAACGCAGAGGTCGCTTCATCAAGTATGACAAATTGAGGATCGTTCAATATCATTCTAGCGATAGCTAGGCGTTGTCGTTGACCGCCGGATAGCCGAATCCCATTGCGACCAATCTGTGTGTCGAGTCCATCGCTCAACTGATTGATCACATCTTGCAGCTGAGCAACCTCGAGCGCATGCCATAGCTTTAAATCATCATAGTGCGCACCAAGCGTGAGATTATGCCTCAAAGTGTCATTAAATAGTATAGGTTGTTGTAATACAACGGCTATCTGGTCACGGATTACATCAAAACTGATGTCATCGACTGTCTCGCCATTAAAGCGGATGGTTCCTGAATTGGCGCGATACACACCGATAAGTAATTGAATTAAAGTTGATTTGCCGCCACCACTTGCACCAACCAGCGCCACTTTTTTCCCTGCGGGGATGTGGAGGTTCAAGTTGTTGAAAATCTGATGCTCTTCGTTGTACGAGAAACAGACGTTGTCAATGTCGACATCGACTTCACGTCCTTCTTTAAATGGGTTCACTTTACTTGGTGGCCTACGTTCTTCTTCCAGATCGAGCAGCAGATTAATTCTGCCCATCGCAGCTTTTGCGCTGTACCAAGCAAACTGAATGCCTAAGAGTTCCTGAACTGGAGTGAGCATGAACCAAAGGTAGCCAAAGACGGCAAAAATTTGGCCAATAGTCAGATCGCTAAAGAGCACCATAAGCATGGCAACCGCGCGAAATAGCTCAAAACCGAGCAAGAAGAGCAAAAAAGAGATGCGACCAGCGGCTTCTGTTTGCCAAGCGTATTTATCTGCATCGACTCGGATATCATCCGCCTGCTTTTTCAGTTGCTCTAGGAACTCTTTTTCTCTGTTAGCGGCACGAAGCTGATAAATACCATCTAATGTTTCGACTAAACGATTTTGGAATTTTTCAAACGATTGGTTTTCTTTCTTTTTCAGGTGCTTTACTTTGCTGCCTAGCATGCGGGAAAAGTAAATGACTATTGGGTTTACTAATAGAATGAAGAGTCCTAAGCGCCAATCTAACCAGAGCAATACCGCAGCCGTCCCCGCAACGGTGAGAAATCCGATGATGAATTTACTTAATGTGGAACCAATAAATTGGTCGATCGTTTCAATGTCAGTCACAAGGTGAGAGTTAATACTGCCACTACCGCGCGTTTCATACTGACGAATGCTAATACGACCTAACTTATCAATCATTTTGCTACGCATCTGATAAGTGATGGTCTTGGAGACAAGGGTAAACTGCCTGTTTTGTAGAATGTTCAGCGCCTGGCTGACGCTACGCATGAGTATGACGAGGAAAAGTGTTAAAAAGATATATCCAGTCGGAGTCTGTAGAGACTCAGGTAACACTAAGTTCATGGCCGCCAGCCCCTGACCAGGTTGATCGAGAAGTATTTCATCAACCATCAAAGGCATTAAAAGAGGAATGGGCACGCTAATCAACGTCGCGATGACGGCAATAATGTTAGCCCCAATCAGTTTGGCTTTATGTTTTTTTGCTTGTGTTATCAACCAAGAACGGCTAATAGTGTTCGGACTATTATTTATCACTATGAGAATGATTCCTATTTATGAATAAGGTCGATTTTACGTAAATTGACTAAGGATGTCTCGAAATTTAAACATGGAACAGCAGTAACAATGACATTTGAACAATACCAGCGTTTAACCAAACAAGCGATTGCACTTTTGGAAGACGAAACCGATCTGATTGCTAACCTTTCTAACCTTAGCGCGTTACTCAATATGGAGTTAGAACAACTCAATTGGGTGGGCTTTTACTTGATGAAAGAGGACGAATTGGTGTTAGGTCCATTTCAGGGAAAGCCAGCGTGCGTAAGAATTCCTGTAGGTCGTGGCGTATGCGGTACGGCGGTTGCACAAAATAGTGTTCAGCGTGTTTACGATGTTCATGAGTTCGAAGGGCACATCGCGTGTGATGCTGCGAGTAACTCTGAGATTGTTGTTCCATTTTCTATCAATGGAAAGATTGCTGGTGTATTAGATATTGACAGCCCAAATATAGGCAGATTTAGCGAGATTGATGAGCAAGGTTTAACATTTTTAATGAGCGAAGTGGAAAAGCTGCTTAATTCACACGCTATCAAGGCATAAATTGCCTCTTCACAGTGGTTTTTCGTATACAGGTCACTATAATACCTGAAATATTTATCTTAATGCTCGCGGGCAGGCCGCAATAACCAGGAATCCTCATGGAAAACACTGAAAAGTTAAAAAACAGCAAAGAAGTTATCACATACATTGCTGAATGTTTCCCTAAGTGCTTTACTTTAGAAGGTGAAGCAAAACCACTTAAAATTGGTATCTTTCAAGATCTTGCGGAACGTCTAAGTGATGATCCTAAAGTAAGTAAAACTCAACTTCGTGCAGCGTTAAGACAGTACACATCATCATGGCGCTACCTACACGGTGTTAAACCAGGCGCAACACGTGTAGACCTAGATGGTAATCCAGCTGGTGAACTAGAAGAAGAACACGTAGAGCACGCAAAGGTTGCACTAGCAGAAAGCAAGGCGAAAGTGCAGGCTCGTCGTAAAGAGCAAGCTCAGAAAGCTCGCGAAGAAGGTAAACAAAAGGCTAAGCCAGCGGCTAAAAAGCCACAAGGCCGTCGCCCGCAACAAAATAAAGCGCAAAAAGCCGCAGCACCAGTAGAGACGCGCGCACTAAATGCTGACGAAATGACAGTTGGCAAACAAGTGAACGTGAACATGGGCAAAGGAAATATGGCTGCAACTATCGTTGAAATTAACAAGGAAGACGTGCGTGTTCAACTGACTAACGGCCTGCAAATGGTTGTAAAAGCGGAGCACTTACGCGCTTAAAGGAGATACTCCTACGCATGAAATGCCGTTCAAAATTGTCGCTGATCGCTGCTAGCTTATCGCTAGCAGCTTTTTCAGCCCATGCTATTGAAGCAAACATCGGTCTAAAAGACTTACCTTCACTTTCTCCTGAAGTTCAGCACGAGACAGCCAGTAAACGTGTCACGTCTTTTTTTAGAACTTCTCACTACAAGCATTTCTCTCTTGATGACCAGTTATCGAAAGCCACATTCGATCGATATATAGAGTTGCTTGATTTCAGTCGAAATGTGTTCACTCAGCAAGATATCGATTCTTTCGCTATGTGGTCAACAAGACTGGATGACCAGCTGAAAACTGGCAAAAACCAGATTGCCTTTGATATCTACAATCTCTCTATAAAGAGACGCTATGAGCGTTTCCGATATGCTTTATCTCTTTTAGACAAAGAGATGCATTTTGATATCGACGAGACCATCGAATTAGATCGTAGTAAAGCGCCTTGGCCAAAAGATACGGCAGAGTTAGATGAGCTTTGGCGAAAACGCGTCAAATATGATGCGCTTAACCTTAAGATGACGGGTAAGAACTGGGATGAGATTAAAGACGTCTTGGGCAAGCGTTACAACAATGCGCTTAAACGTCTGAGCCAAGCTCGTGATGAAGACGCGTTCCAGCTCTATATGAACGCCTTTTCTCGCGAAATCGATCCTCATACCAGTTATTTATCACCAAGAAGTGCGGATCAATTCCAAACTGAAATGAACCTGTCTCTTGAAGGGATTGGTGCTGTTTTGCAGATGACAGAAGACTATACCGTCATTCGTTCACTCGTCGCTGGTGGCCCTGCTTCCAAGAGTAAACGGTTGTCGGAAGGTGATCGCATCATCGGTGTCGGCCAAGACGGCGAGGATATTGTCGATGTTATCGGTTGGCGATTGGATGACGTTGTTCAATTGATCAAAGGTCCAAAAGGCACGAAGGTGTATCTGCAAATCTTGCCAGAAGGTAATGATACGAAAGCAGAGGTGGTTACCATTGTTCGTGACAAGATCCGTCTCGAAGACCGAGCTGTTAAGTCTGAAGTAATAGAAAAGGGCGGCAAAAAGATTGGTGTTCTTGAGGTACCAAGCTTTTACGTTGGACTTTCAAACGACACAGACAAGTTGATTACTGACCTTAAACAGCAAGGTGTAGACGGCATTATTGTTGATCTGCGCAACAATGGTGGTGGCGCGTTAACAGAAGCGACGGCACTTTCCGGTTTGTTTATAACGAGTGGTCCTATTGTTCAAGTTCGGGATAGCTATGGCCGTGTGAAAGTGAACTCGGATGTTGATGGCAAGATCAGTTATGAAGGGCCGCTAGCGGTTTTGATTAACCGATATAGCGCATCGGCGTCAGAAATTTTCGCGGCAGCGATGCAAGACTACGGTCGCGGTGTAGTGCTTGGCGAGAACTCTTTCGGTAAAGGGACGGTTCAGCAGCATCGAACTCTGAGCAAAATTTACGATCTCTTTGAACAGCCGCTAGGGTATGTTCAATACACGATTCAAAAGTTCTATCGAATTAACGGTGGGAGTACGCAGAATAAAGGGGTAGCCCCAGATATTGCGTTCCCTACACCGATTGATGCGAGTGAAACGGGTGAAAGTGTTGAAGATAATGCACTGCCTTGGGATAGTATCGACCGCGCAAAATACAAAGAGTTACAGCGTAACGATAAACTTATTGCGAAGTTAGATGCAAAACACAGAGCGCGCATTGCGAACGATCTTGAGTTTCGTTTAATTGCTGAAGATATCGAAAGATATAAAGCAGAAAAAGACGATAACGAGCTGTCTTTGAATGAAAAGACTCGCAAAGCTGAAAATGACAAATCTGATCAAGAGCGTTTGGCTCGTATCAATCAACGTCAAAAAGCGCAAGGTGGAAAGGCCTACAAGTCTCTGGATGACGTGCCAAAAGACTATGAAGCGCCAGACGCCTATCTGGATGAATCTGTAGAGATCATGCTTGACATGATTAAGTAGAAAAATCAGAAAGTTAAAAAGCGAGCTGTAATAGCTCGCTTTTTTTATGTTCATTATTATTGTGATTAAGGTCAATTATTTCGCAAAATGCAAAGGCACTGCCTATGCTTATAGGAAAAAGTGCGAGGGCGAAGTATGCGATGGATAGGAATTATTTGTATTTTGTTTAGTGTGTCGGTCTGGGCAAGCCCGGCTAGGGACAACGCAGACTTATCCCAGTTTGATCAACCTTTTCTATTGGGTGATTGGTATCTCATCAACCCAAATCCTGGAGAGAGTAAAGAGAACTTTTTGGCGATCAAGCTTTCGCTCGATTCAAGTTATGGCTTTATGATTGATATTCAGAAGCGAGACTACACCGTTGATCATTGGGAAGGAATGTACAGTGCGGATGACGACACAATAGTACTTGGCCTAAATACGAGCGAGCCTCAAACTTATCAATACATGGCCAATCATAATTTATTGATACTCAACGGCGTCACCTTTACCAAAGCACTGTCAAACTCATTAGCTGGATTGTGGTCAAGTGCTCGTTTAGGTGGAGATGACCTTTTAGCGAGTAAAGTGCATCGCATGGACTTACTTCTTCAGCCGGATTTCGTATTTACTTTTAGAGTGAGCAATGCACGCGGTGAGGAGTCCATTCATCAAGGTGTTTACTATACAGAAGGGGATCATCTTGTCTTACTTTATGAGAATGGTGAGCATGATACACGTTATGTTCTCAATCGCGATACACTTACTTTAGGTGAAGAGAAAGGCTCAATGTATGCTGTCCTAAACCGTATCAGGTGAGTGAAAGTTAACAAAGGTCGTTTGTTTGTAGCATGGCGTACTAGTAGACAAATGATTCATTTTTTCATTTTATGTTAGCGAAAATGCGAGGTATTTAATGATAATACCTCGTTTTTTTCTGTTCAGAGAGGTAAGCTAACAACCAATTTGTGAGTGAAGTTTTAACTTTACTTTTTACACTTATGCCGTTTCTCAATGGATGAGTGGGTTGAGGGCGTCCTCAAACAGTGCCTATTCATCTGTATTCGCATAAGTGTGCTCTCCACTATACAGTCAGAAGGATTTAGACATGGCTCAGACTCCACAAGCCAAATATCGTAAAGATTATCAATCACCGTCTCACACTATTACTGATTTGGATTTGACCTTTGACCTGTTTGACAACAACACGGTCGTGACAGCGATCTCTCAGGTAAAACAACTAAAAGATGACACCACGCTAACGCTTGATGGCGAAAACCTAAAGCTGGTTAACGTTGAAGTCAACGGCGAAGCCTGGAATCAGTACCAAGAATCTGAAGGGGCGTTAGAGCTACGTAATCTGCCAGCGCAGTTCGAACTGACTATCGTTACAGAAATTGATCCAGAAGCGAACACGGCACTGGAAGGTCTATACAAATCAGGTGGTGCTTTCTGTACTCAGTGTGAAGCGGAAGGTTTCCGTCGTATCACTTATTACCTGGATCGCCCAGATGTTCTTGCTAAATACACGACAAAAGTGATCGCAGATAAAGGTGAATATCCATACTTGCTGAGTAATGGTAACCGCGTTGCTCAAGGCGATCTAGAAGGTGGCCGTCACTTTGTTCAGTGGCAAGACCCGCATCCAAAACCTGCTTACCTGTTTGCGCTGGTGGCGGGTGATTTCGATGTGTTACGTGACAACTATGTTACCCAGTCTGGCCGCAATGTAGAGCTAGAAATCTTTGTTGATAAAGGCAACTTAGATCGTGCTCCTCACGCGATGACTTCGCTTATCAATTCGATGAAGTGGGACGAAGAACGTTTTGGTCTTGAGTATGACTTAGACATCTACATGATCGTTGCGGTCGACTTTTTCAATATGGGAGCGATGGAGAATAAAGGTCTTAACATCTTTAACTCTAAATTCGTATTGGCTAACGACCAGACGGCAACTGATACAGATTACCTAGGCATTGAAGCTGTTATTGGACACGAATACTTCCATAACTGGACTGGTAACCGCGTAACGTGTCGTGATTGGTTCCAGCTTAGCCTTAAAGAAGGTTTGACGGTATTCCGAGATCAAGAGTTCTCATCGGATCTGGGCTCACGTGCCGTTAACCGAATTAACAATGTTCGTATTATCCGTGGCCCTCAGTTTGCGGAAGATGCAAGCCCGATGTCTCACCCAATTCGCCCTGAAAAAGTAATAGAAATGAATAACTTCTATACTTTAACGGTATACGAAAAGGGCAGTGAAGTGATCCGCATGATGCATACATTGCTGGGTGAAGAAGGCTTCCAAAAAGGCATGAAGCTGTACTTTGAGCGCCATGACGGTACAGCCGCAACGTGTGAAGATTTCGTCGCAGCAATGGAAGACGCCTCTGGTGTTGATTTGACTCAATTCCGCCTATGGTACAGTCAATCAGGTACGCCAACGGTTAAGGTGACAAGCGAATACAATGCAGAGAATAAGACGTATGCATTGACTGTTGCTCAATCAACAGAACCAACACACGAGCAAACTGAGAAGAAACCGCTTCATATTCCATTCGATGTTGAACTCTACACAGCAAATGGCGATGTGATTGAGTTACGCCGTAACGGTGAAAAAGTTCACAATGTCTTGGATGTGACGGAAGCGACTCAAACGTTTGTGTTTGAAAATGTTGATGAAAAACCAATCCCTTCACTGCTTCGTGAGTTTTCTGCACCAGTTATTCTAGAATACAACTACAGTGATGAAGAGCTAGTGTTCTTGATGGTGAACGCTCGCAACGAATTCGCGCGTTGGGATGCAGGGCAGATGTTACTGGCTAAATACATCCGTAGTAATGTTGCTAGCGTTCAAAATGGCGGTTCAGTCGAGCTTCCTGAATCTGTCGTTGATGCATTCCGTGGTGTGTTGCTTTCTCAAGAGCTGGAACCAGCCTTTATTGCAGAGATGATGGCACTACCAAGCCATAACGAAGTGTCTGGTTGGTACAAGCAAGTAGATGTGGATGCAGTAGCTACCGTATTAAAAGCGATCAAAGTTCAGCTTGCGAATGCACTAGTGGATGAGTTCAGTGCACTTTACCACAGCCTGAATCAAGCAGAATACACGGTAGAGCACGCTGCGATTGGTAAGCGTTCATTGCGCAATACGGCGCTAGCTTACTTGGCTCACACAGAGCTTGGTAACGGCCTAGCAGAGAAGCAATACGCAGATGCTAACAATATGACTGACACAGTTGCAGCAATGAGCGCGGCAAACAGTGCACAGTTACCTTGTCGCGAAGCATTGATGGCGGATTACAGTGATAAGTGGAAACACGATGGCCTTGTGATGGATAAGTGGTTTGCTCTGCAAGGGACGAATCCAGCAGAGAATGCACTCGATGTTATCAAGCAGACAATGAACCACGAGGCATTCAGCCTGAAAAACCCAAACCGCACGCGTAGTTTGATTGGTTCGTTCTTGAACATGAACCCAGTCCGATTCCACAATAAGTCGGGAGAAGGCTACAAGTTTGCTGGTGAGATTTTGTGTGAACTCAATACGAGTAACCCTCAAGTTGCATCACGTCTGATTGATCCGCTACTCAAGTTCCGTAAATACGACGAAGAGCGTCAAGCATTAATCAAAGCTGAGTTAGAGGCATTGAAGTCAATGGACAATCTAGCGAAAGACCTCTTTGAAAAAGTAACGAAAGCACTAGAAGCTTAAGTACATCAAAACTCTAAACTAAATAGCACCTTCGGGTGCTATTTTTTTACCCGAAACCTATGGTGAGGAGGTGCCTAGAATTGATATAAATAGCTATCCAGAACGGAAAATCAAAAATGCTGTATGTATAAACAGTATTTTGGGTTGTTCGATAAAAACGCTACATTTTTGAGCAAATACGATGAACTACTACTATTTTTCACTCAATATTTCTTACAACACGTTTCTTTCTCACTATGGGGGCGTGGCCAGTAACGTCGTTGTTAATACAGAGAGCGGCTTGCGTCTTCAGTTACCAGCATCGAGATTCAGGCCATTCTTAAGCCAGCTTGGTGTCAAAGGGCGTTTTCGGTTAATAACTGACCAAAGTAACAAATTTGTTAAGTTAGAAGTTCTGTGATAAAGCCGTTTTCTAGAAGTTTAAACAGAACCTTAATCACATTCTCAAACATTTCACCTCCAGCCTTGTCAAAAGCATTAACGATTTACCAATAAAGCTTTTACAATAGCCCTGCATTACATCAGTTAAGCACTATGCTTACCTAAACCCCTACAAATACATAATATTCTAATAGTGGAGTGTGAATATGACCGCGCGTGAAACACTAATGCCGGTTCTTCTTGAAAAAGTTTACCAGCTTATTCAAGACAAACTCGAGCTTGCTCACCAACCTTTAGTCACTCAACTTGCTCAGCATTTATTCAGCAATATCTCTCAAGACGACTTAATCGAACGTAATGAATCTGACCTTTATGGCGCTGTTGTGAGTCTTTGGCACCATATCAGCGAGAAAAGTGCAGATGACGTTTCTGTTCGCGTCTTTAACCCAACTGTTAGCCGTCAAGGTTGGCAATCCACACACACTATCGTTGAGATAGTCATTCCAGATAGCCCTTTTCTGGTTGACTCAATCAAGATGGCACTAAGTCGTTTAGACCTTGCGTCTCACTTAATGCTTCATGGTCCAACTCAAATTGCGCGTAGCAATTCAGGTGAAATCACTGCGATTAATCAAGGTGAAGGCGCACTTCAGTCTTTGTTCCATATTGAAGTCGACCGCTTAAGCGACAAAGCAGAAATGAACTCTCTGAAAGAGGAGTTGCTTAGTATTCTGAAAGACACCAGCCTAGTTGTGAAAGATTGGCAACCTATGGTGAAAAAGCTGAAAGAAGTCACGAATCAAGTAGAGTCATTGCAGGGTAAAATTCAAATCGAACGTGATCGTTTTGACGAAGCCATTAACTTCCTACGTTGGTTAGGTGACCATAACTTTACGTTCATGGGTTACAAAGAGTATGACTTAGTCTCTATCGAAGGCGACACAGAGCTAAAGCCAACTGACGAAGAAGGTTTGGGCTTGTTTGCTGAGCCATCGCGTGTACGTACTGTTAAGTTATCTGACTTTCCTGATTCCGCACGTTTAGAAGCGAAAAAGCCATTCTTACTGAATATGACCAAAGGTAACGTACCTTCGCGTATTCACCGCCCAGCTTACACGGACTACATTGGCATCAAGAAGTTTGATGACAAAGGTAAAGTTATCGGTGAGCACCGCTTTACGGGTTTATACACTTCAGCGGTATACAACCAAAGTGTTGCAGGTATCCCACTGATCCGTGAAAAGGTTGAACGTATTCTTAAAGCGAGTGGTTACCGTCAGGGATCATACTCGTACAAAGCGCTACACAATATCCTAGAAAACTACCCTCGTGACGAGCTACTTCAAGCGAAAGAAGAAGAGCTGCTTGAAGTGGGTATGGGTGTAGTACAAATGCAAGATCGTGATTTGTTACGCTTGTTCGTGCGCCGCGATCCATATGGTCGTTTCTTCAGCTGCATGGTGTACGTAACTAAAGATCGTTACAACACCGAATTACGTCGTCAGACTCAACGCATCTTAAAGCAGTACTTTGGCTGCGATAAAGAAGTGGAATTTACAACGTATTTCTCTGAAAGCCCACTAGCTAGAACACATTACATTGTTCGTGTTGATAACGACAATATTGACGTAGACGTAAAAACGATTGAGCAAAACTTAATGGAAGCATCTTCAACTTGGGACGATCGCCTGTCTGATGCGATTGTAGCGAACTTTGGTGAAAGTAAAGGTCTGCCTTTATCAAAAGTATACATGCGCGCGTTCCCTCGCTCATACAAAGAAGATGTCATGCCTGGCTCTGCGGTTGATGACATTCAACGCCTAGAAGCATTGAGTGACGATAACAAACTCGGCATGCTTTTCTACCGACCTCAGGAGCTTGCTGCGGATTCAAAAGCGGTGCGATTAAAACTGTACCATCGCGATGAACCTATCCACCTATCGGACGTTATGCCGATGTTGGAGAACCTTGGTCTACGCGTTATCGGTGAGTCACCATACGAAGTACGTAAAGCGAACGGTCAAGTATTCTGGATCCTTGATTTCTCAATGCTTCATAAGAGCGACAAGACCGTTGATCTACGTGAAGCTCGTGATCGTTTCCAACAAGCGTTTGCTGCAATTTGGGCGGGTGAGCTAGAAAGCGATGGATTCAACCGTTTGCTACTAGGTGCTTCTCTATCAGGTCGAGAAATCTCTATCTTGCGTGCTTATGCTCGTTACATGCGTCAGGTTGGCTTCCCATTCAGTCAACAGTACATTGAAGATACATTGAGCCATTATCCAGACCTAGCTAAAGGGTTAGTTGGTCTGTTTGCTAAACGCTTTGATCCTAAATTCAAGGGCAGCGAAAAAGGGCAAAATGATCTCATCAAGAAGATGACAGAGCAGCTTGATCATGTAGAGAGCCTAGATGACGACCGTATCATTCGTCGTTACATGGAGATGATCACTGCGACACTTCGTACTAACTACTACCAGTTGGATGAAAATAATCAGCCAAAACCTTGGTTGTCTCTAAAACTCAAACCAAGTGAGATCCCAGAGATTCCACAACCAGTACCAGCGTTTGAGATTTTCGTCTACGCGCCAGACATTGAAGGTGTACACCTTCGTGGCGGTAAAGTGGCACGTGGTGGTTTACGTTGGTCTGATCGCCAAGAAGATTTCCGTACAGAAGTACTTGGCCTTGTAAAAGCGCAACAAGTTAAAAACACTGTAATCGTTCCTGTGGGTGCGAAAGGTGGTTTCGTTTGTAAACGTCAGCACACATTAAGTGGTCGTGATGAGATCTTCGCGGAAGGTCAACGTTGCTACAAGCGCTTCATTCGTGCGCTACTTGATGTCTCAGACAATATTATCGAAGGTGAAGTTGTTCCACCTAAGAGCGTTGTTCGCCATGATGAAGATGACCCATACCTCGTTGTTGCAGCGGATAAGGGTACGGCAACGTTCTCTGATTTGGCTAACTCTGTATCGGAAGAGTACAACTTCTGGTTAGGTGATGCGTTTGCATCTGGTGGTTCAAATGGTTACGACCACAAAGCGATGGGTATCACAGCGAAAGGTGGTTGGGAATCAGTGAAGCGCCACTTCCGTGAGATGGGCATTAACTGTCAGACGACAGACTTTACTGCCATCGGTGTCGGTGACATGGCGGGTGACGTATTTGGTAACGGTATGCTGCTGTCGAAACACATTCGTCTGCAAGCTGCATTTAACCACATGCATATCTTTATCGATCCAAACCCAGAGTCAGCAACAAGTTGGGAAGAGCGTAATCGCTTATTCAATCTTCCACGTTCAAGCTGGGAAGACTACAACGCAGAATTGATTTCTCAGGGTGGTGGTATCTTCTCTCGTCGTGCTAAGTCGATTGAATTAACGCCAGAAATTCAAAAAATGCTGGGTACGAAGAAAGCATCACTCGCTCCTAATGAACTGATTAAGATGATCCTGAAAATGAAAGTGGATCTTCTGTGGAACGGTGGTATCGGTACCTACGTTAAGTCTTCAAGCGAAACTCACACAGATGTTGGCGATCGCGCGAATGATGTTCTGCGTATTGACGGTCGTGACCTACGTGCAAAAGTTGTCGGTGAAGGTGGTAACTTAGGTATGACTCAGCTTGGTCGTATCGAATACGCTTTGACTGGTGGCCGCGTAAACACGGACTTTGTTGATAACGTGGGTGGCGTGGACTGCTCGGATAACGAAGTGAACATCAAGATCTTCCTGAATGGACTGGTAGCAAATGGTGATCTAACGATCAAACAGCGTAATCAGATCCTAGAATCTATGGAAGATGAAGTTGGTGAGATTGTTCTTGAAGATGCTTACTGTCAGTCTGAATCTATCTCAGTGACAGAGCAGCAGGGCACTTCTTTAGTTAAAGAGAACATTCGCTTTATCCATGCAATGGAGAAATCTGGCTATCTTGATCGTGCGCTTGAGTACATCCCTGATGATGAAACCTTGCTAGAGCGTGAAAAACAGGGCTTAGCTTTAACGCGTCCTGAGCTTGCGGTGTTAGTTGCGTATGCGAAAATGGTTCTGAAGGAAGATCTGGCACAACCAGAAATCGCGAATGATGAGTTCCATGCTGAACAGCTTGTTCGTTACTTCCCGACAGAGTTACGCCGTAACTACAAAGAGCAGATGATTAACCACCCACTGCGTGTCGAAATTATTGCGACAGCTCTTGCGAACCAGATGGTTAACGAGATGGGTTGTAACTTTGTCACTCGTCTGCAAGAAGAAACTGGTGCAACCGTTGTTGACATTGCGAACGCCTATACTGCAGCGCGTGAAGTTTACGGATTGGGACAAGTATTTGAGCAGGTGCGTGAACTTGACAATGATGCATCAACACAAGCTCAGTACGACATGATGTTCCATGTACGTCGCACGCTACGTCGTTTGTCACGCTGGCTTCTACGTAACCGCACGGGTAAACAAACAGTGAATCAGCTGATTGATTTGTACCAAGCGGATGTTGAGACAATCAAAGCTGATCTAGACAACATGCTTGTACCTTCAGAGGTGAAAGAGCACGATGACATGGCTGCGGCGTGGATTGAGCAGGGTATTGCTGCTGAACTAGCCAACTATGTTGCTCGTTTGTCTAGCCTATACTCAGTACTGGATATTTCCACAGTGTCTCGTGAGAAAGGCAAATCAGTTGAGAAAAGTGCGAAGCTGTACTTCAATCTAGGCGATCGTTTGTCACTACACTGGTTCTTAAAACAGATTAACAACCAAGCGGTAGACAACAACTGGCAAGCGTTAGCACGAGCAGCGTTCCGTGAAGATCTTGATTGGCAACAACGTCAACTTACAGGCCAAGTGCTAAGTTGTGGCTGCGCATCAGACGACCTAGACGTAATGAAAGCACTAGAGGACTGGGTTGAAGCGAATGAAACGTCTCTTCAACGCTGGGATAATATCCTCAACGAGTTCAAAGTGGGTTCTGTTCACGAGTTCGCTAAGTTCTCAGTGGCATTGCGCGAATTGATGTTACTGAATCTGAATTGTTCAGCTATAGAGTAGTCTTAACTCATAATTAATTGAAATATTCAGTAAAACATCTGATAATACAGCCCCGTTTATAACGGGGTTTTTTCTTTCGGAGGCACGATGCTTTACCGTCTAGCCAGAACTGGCTTTTTCCAACTTGATGCCGAAAAGGCACACGATCTTGCAATTAAGAATTTCAAACGCTTCACTGGTACTCCTCTCGATCTTTTCTATCGTCAACAACTTCCAAATCGTCCTGTCGACTGTATGGGCCTGACATTTCGTAACCCAGTAGGTTTGGCAGCGGGTTTAGATAAAAACGGGGAATGTATTGAGGCATTTGATGCGATGGGCTTTGGTTTTGTTGAAGTGGGTACGGTAACACCACGTCCTCAACCTGGTAATGATAAACCACGTCTTTTCCGTTTGGTTGAAGCGGAAGGGATCATCAATCGCATGGGCTTTAACAACTTAGGTGTCGATAACCTTGTAGAGAATGTTAAGAAAGCGAAATACGATTGCGTGCTTGGTATCAACATCGGCAAAAACAAAGATACACCTATCGAGAAAGGCGCAGAAGACTATCTGATCTGTATGGAGAAGGTATACCAATACGCAGACTACATTGCTGTGAATATTTCTTCGCCAAACACACCAGGACTTCGTTCACTCCAATACGGTGAAGCTTTGGATGAACTGCTTGCAGAGTTAAAGCAGAAGCAAGCTGAGCTGAAAGAGAAACACGATAAGTACGTCCCACTTGCGTTAAAGATCGCGCCAGATCTTAGCGATGACGAAATCACGCAAATCTGCGAGTCTCTGATCAAGAATAATATTGATGGTGTGATTGCAACAAACACCACACTAGACCGTTCTATGGTTGAAGGAATGAAACACGCCAATGAAGCGGGTGGCTTAAGTGGGCGTCCGGTTCAATCTCGCAGCACAGAAGTCGTGCGCAAACTACACGAAGAGCTAGGAGATAAGATTCCTGTTATCGGAGTAGGTGGTATTGATTCTTACGTTGCTGCAAAAGAGAAACTTATGGCAGGCGCTAAACTAGTGCAGGTGTATTCGGGTTTCATTTACCATGGACCCGCATTAGTAGGTAATATCGTCAAGAATCTGTAGTGATTCCATTTAAGCTGTTGATTGGAGTGACATTGTCACTCTATAAATAATCAACGAAAAACGATTTTCGGAAAGAGGAGATGAAATTTCATTTCCTCTTTTTTTTCATTGCGGAGCTTATAGTATTTGCAATATGGCTTAGAAAGGTAATTAAGCGTTTAACCTGGATTCACAATAAAATCAGAGATTGGAACTATGCTTAAACCCAGTGATAATTGGACTTGGTACTATGACGAAAAGGAAGAGCATCTGATGCTAGACCTTGGCGATAGCATGGTATTCAAAACCAACCTTTCTCGCAAATTGATTGTAGATTGTGCTATTGGCACAAATGAGTTCTCTGTTGATGATGCATCTGCTTTTCAGACATATAAAGAGCAAATCGCTTATTTAGAGCTTTCAGAGCCTCGCCAGGCTGAGCTAGCATTGTACTGTGCTGCGGCAAAACGCTTCCATAAGCCAGTGCAACCCAAGAGTTGGTTTTTCGATTCGTTATCAAACGGCGATAGTGCACTACAGGAAGGGGACTTTGTACACTTGTCCACCGCCAATAGTAGTGGCACCTTTATTATCCTAGAAGTCGGGGAGTGCGCGAGTTTGTGTGCGTCTGTATCGCTTGATGAATTCTATTTGACAGGTTCTAAATCGCTTGAATTCGGTCAAGCGATAAAAGTGATGCATGATCGAATGCTACCAATTAACCACCAAATTCATACCCGTCTGGTTGCGATGGCGGGCTAAGATTTCGTTCCTTTTTTCATTTCCCATCGGCCGAAAGGCCGATTTTTTTTGCCTATCTCTAAAGCATCTTTACCTTACTTTCTTAAAATCTATGAATCAGCACTGTGATATGTGTTTAGTTTTTATTCTTCTAGTCTATTAATTTTTTCCTTATTTCCGCTACTTGAGCTGGCGATATCCCTCAATTATTCCCCATTTAACGCTATTTTGTAATAAAATTACTCATTAAATTGATGTTGGTATAGTCCAGTTTCGTAGTAAATAAGTATTCACTCTTTGTTTTTGCCAATAAAACTGGTCGGAAATTTTTCACTACGAAATACCATGCTGTAATTGAAGAACAGAGGTTCTTTCGATTAATAAATGGTCAATTAGCTAATGGATATGGGGATAGAGCGCTATTGGATTAACGGATTTGTCTTGATGTCAGGTATAATGAGAGGTCATTTTCTAAAGAATATAAAGTTCACTATGCATCAATATCTTGCGGTTACTTCCAATGGCCTGGAGAACCTGTTAGTTGAAGAGCTAACAAAGCTAGGGATCAGCAATGCCAAGCCTGTGCAAGCAGGGGTTCGATTCAAAGCCTCAAACGAACAAATCTACCGTTGCTGTTTGTGGAGTCGACTAGCTTCGCGATTCGTTCGTGTTCTCTCAGAATTTACCTGTAACGACGATATGGATCTTTATCTTGCGACTTCTTCGGTTAACTGGGTAAACCAATTCCATAGTTCTAAGAAGTTTGTCGTGGATTTCAAAGGCACAAACCGAGAAATTCGTAATAGCCAATACGGTGCGATGAAGGTAAAAGATGCAGTAGTGGACAGCTTCAATAAGAAGAATCTTCCACGTCCATCGATCAGTAAAGATCAGGCCGATCTTAGAATTCATGTCCGCTTACATAAAGACAAAGCTATTCTTGGCGTGGACATGGTGGGTGGCGGCTTGCACCAACGTGGCTATCGTCCTGAATCGGGTAAAGCACCTCTACGTGAGACACTAGCAGCTGCGATTATTCTGCGCAGTGGCTGGGATGAGACTAAGCCACTACTAGACCCTATGTGTGGTTCGGGTACATTGCTGATTGAAGCTGCAATGATGGCCGCAAACATGGCTCCAGGTGTGAATCGCAAGCAGTGGGGTTTTGAGTCCCTTGAAGATTTCGAGCCAGAGCTTTGGGCAGAGATTAAATCTGAAGCCGCAGTACAAGCAAGACGTGGTGTCAGAAAAGTTGTCGCTAAGTTTTATGGCTTTGATAACGATGCTCGTGTACTACAAACAGCGAAAGACAATGCTCGCCGAGCTGGTGTAGAAGATCTGATTGAATTTAATCTAGGTGATGCAGCGCAAGTGGTTCGTCCTGCAGAGTTTGAAAACGGTGTCATCATCTGTAACCCACCATACGGTGAGCGTTTGGGTACTCACCCTGGTCTGATCGCACTGTACACCGCATTTGGCGCACAAATCAAAGCTCAGTTTGGTGGATGTCAGGCGTCTATTTTCTCTAGCTCGGATGAACTGCTTAGTTGTTTACGCATGCGAGCAGATAAGCAATTCAAGCTGAATAACGGCGCTTTGCTATGTCACCAAAAGAATTACTCCATTTCTGAACGTGCAGTGCAAACATCAGGTGACACTGTCACTGAGTCGGTTATCGCTCCAGACTTTTCGAACCGCCTTAAGAAGAACATGGCGAAAATCGGCAAGTGGGCTCGCAAAGAGAAGCTAGATTGTTACCGAATTTACGATGCAGACTTGCCTGAATACAACGTTGCTATTGATATTTACTTAGACCATCTTGTGATTCAGGAATACGCTGCGCCGAAGAACATTCCAGAAGAAAAAGCAAAACGCAGGCTTACAGACATCATTCGTGTGGCTATCCAAGTAACAGGCACGGATGCGAACAAAGTGGTTCTGAAAGTTCGTGAGAAGCAAAAAGGGCGTTCTCAATATCAGAAGCTGTCTCAAGAATCAGAAACCATGGTTGTTAACGAGTACGGCGTGAAGTTAATCGTAAACTTGCACGATTATCTGGATACGGGATTGTTCCTCGATCATAAGATCACTCGTCGTAAACTTGGTGAAATGGCGCGTGGTAAAGATTTCTTGAATTTATTTGCTTACACAGGCTCAGCAACTGTGCATGCTGCGTGCGGCGGTGCTAAGTCCACAACAACGGTAGACATGTCGAAAACTTACCTAGACTGGGCTAAAGAGAACATGAAGCTCAATGGTCAGGTAGGGCGTCAGCATCGTTTCGAGCAAGCGGATTGTCTGCAGTGGCTTGAGAGCTCAACAGCTCAGTTTGACCTTATCTTCATCGATCCGCCGACATTCTCAAACTCTAAACGTATGGAGCAGAGCTTTGATGTTCAGCGTGACCACATTCAGCTAATGACCAACCTGAAACGTCTATTACGCGCTGGTGGTACGATTGTGTTCTCGAACAATAAGCGTCACTTTAAGATGGATGACGAGAAAATGGCCGAGCTTGGTTTAGAGGCGAAGAACATCTCGCATCTCACATTGCCAATGGACTTCTCACGCAATAAGCACATCCACAACTGTTGGATTGTGACCCACAAGGATTAAGTAGGTTTACGTGATCACACTTTATAGTACAGAAGGATGCCATCTCTGTGAGATGGCTTTTGAACTTTGCCAGCAAGCAGGAATTGCCGAAGCAGTAGATATTGTTGATATCGCATTTGATGATGCACTGTTTTCTCGTTACGGCGTCACTATTCCTGTGCTCAGTTTCCAAGGAAATGAAATCAACTGGCCTTTCGATTTACAAGAATTACAACATTGGTTAGATAACAATGGCATTACTTACCATCAATAATGGATTGCTGGCATACGGTGATCACCCTTTACTGGATCATGCAGACTTCGCTCTTCAAGAAAATGAGCGAGTGTGTCTTGTCGGACGCAATGGTGCCGGTAAATCAACGTTAATGAAAGTCCTTGCAGAAGAAGTGCAACTGGACGATGGGAAACTCACGATTACGCAAGATGTGGTTGTTTCTCGTTTAGAACAAGATCCGCCGCGTAACCAAGAAGGCACGGTGTTTGACTATGTCGCTGGTGGTTTGGCGGAAGTAGGACAACAACTGAAGATCTATCAAGATCAGCTTGATCTTATTGCCGTTGACCCATCTGAGAAAAACATCAACAAATTGGCTCGTATCCAAGAACAGCTCGAACATTCAGGTGCTTGGCGTTTTGAAGATAGAATTCAAAACGTACTCGCTGCACTCAAACTAGATGGCCATACAAAGCTGACAGAGCTCTCTGGTGGCTGGCAGCGTAAAGCCGCACTAGCGCGTGCATTGGTTCGTGACCCAGATGTTCTTCTTCTTGATGAACCAACTAACCATTTAGATGTTACGACGATTGAGTGGTTAGAAACCTTCCTGAAAGATTTTCGAGGTTCTATCATCTTTATTTCTCACGACCGTGCGTTCATTAAATCGATGGCGACGCGTATTGTTGATCTTGATCGAGGAAAGCTGGCTTCGTTCCCGGGAGATTACGAGAACTATCTGGTAGAGAAAGAAGAGATGCTTCGCGTTGAAGACATGCAGAATGCAGAATTCGACAAAAAGCTTGCACAAGAAGAAGTTTGGATTCGTCAAGGCATCAAAGCTCGACGTACAAGAAACGAAGGTCGCGTTCGTGCACTTAAAAAGCTTCGTGAAGAACGACAAAGTCGACGCGAAGTGCAGGGCAAAGCCAATATCCAAATTGATGATGCATCCCGTTCAGGAAAGATCGTATTTGAGGCCAAAGAGATTAATTACAGCATCGATAGTAAGTCGATTGTTAAAGATTTTTCTTTCAATATCATGCGCGGCGATCGTATTGCTCTAATCGGGCCAAATGGATGCGGTAAAAGTACCTTGCTAAAGTTGTTACTCAACGAACTGCAACCTGATAGCGGCAAGCTACATTGCGGCACAAAATTAGAGGTTGCGTATTTCGATCAGTATCGCGAAATATTGGATCCAGAAAAGTCGGTGATCGATAACCTTGCAGATGGTAAACAAGAAGTGATGGTTGGCGGTAGACAGCGTCACGCACTTAGTTATTTGCAAGATTTCCTTTTCGCACCAAAACGAGCTCGTACTCCGGTAAAAGCCTTATCTGGTGGTGAGAAAAACCGTCTGCTTCTGGCTCGAATTTTCCTTAAGCCAAACAATCTGTTGGTGTTGGATGAACCAACCAACGATTTAGATATCGAAACTTTGGAACTTTTGGAAGATTTGCTTGCCAATTACCAAGGTACGCTGTTACTGGTGAGTCACGATCGTGAGTTTGTGGACAATACGGTGACGACTAGCTGGATATTTGAAGGTGACGGTGTTATTGAAGAGTTCGTGGGTGGTTATCATGATGCTCAGCATCAACGTCTTCAAGCGCACCAGTCTAGAGCGGTGGAACAACCAGTAAAACCAAACGTTAAGGTTGAAGAAACTCCCAAAACAGCTCCGGCAAAAAATAAGTCTAAGAAGCTATCTTATAAGCTACTGCGAGAGTTAGAAGCGTTACCAGCGAAGTTAGAAGAACTTGAATCTGAGATCGAGAGTTTACAGGAGCAAGTCAATAACCCTGAGTTTTTCTCTAAACCCGTAGAACAGACACAACCCATTTTAGATAAGCTCACTGCAACCGAGCAGGAGCTAGAAATTGCTTTCGAGCGCTGGGAAGAGCTAGAAGCAATGCAACAGGAAAGTTAACGTTCAATGAGTAGTAAAATTTTTAAAATGTCAGTGGTAGCAGTAACAGTTGCTGCGTCATTTAACGCAAGTGCAGCGTTATACAATGTTTATATGTACGGCCCTGTAAATAGTGATAGCAACACATTTGGAACGGCTGTATCACCTGTAGTTAGAGCTACTGTGGATGAGTTTCCAAACGCTCAAAGTTGTTTTGAGAATGCGTGTAGCGAAACCGATTACAAGATCGCTTATGAAGAAAAGCTAAACCCAGAAGGCTTTAACTACCGCCATGAAGCGCCATTCCTTATGGAGTATGGATACAACTATCTTGAAGATGGTCGTAGTGGATTTGAAAGCTATTGTGATCGCTACCTAGGGTACTCAAACACGCTATGTGAGAAGTGGGCTACTCATCAATATGATGGTGGTTATTCTACAGAAGGTAGCGTGAACAACTCTGTGGCTTTTGTTGAAGGAACAGGGGTTCAAAGTGCTAAGGACAATGTCATCATCAATCAAATTGATGAAAACGGAGTAGCACTGGGTTCCTACTATAACGGAAGCTTGAAGAACCGCTCAGAAGCGTTTGTAGGTGATACTGTTCTAGATAAGGGTTCTTCATCTTCAGTTGTACAGAGTAAAGTATTTGCCAAACTAGATGACCTGTACGTAGGGAGCGTTTCTTTTAGTACCAGTAACAGCTCTGATTACCGTTCTCAAGCTGCAGTGTGGAATGGGTCTGCGGCAGAACCTGTTCTTATTAAAACGGACGGTGTTGTCAGTGATCGTTCGATTCCGCAAGGCAGCGCACGCGATATCGCTGATGTAAACGGCACTGTTTATGCGGTGGGATATAACGCAAGTAGTAACGAAACACCAGTCGCTGCAGTTTGGAAAATTGATCCGACCAACGTGAGCACTGATGCGATTACCGTAAAATTGCTTAACGTATACAACGACGAAGAAAAGTACCTCAACTCGGTACTAACATCCGTCAATGAATCCGGCATCGCAATCGGTACGGTTAAGTATAAAGTGCCAAATGGTAGTGCGTACTCTAATAGCCTGTTTTACGTACCTAACGTGGCATCGCCAAGCACTAAGAGTTTTTCTGGAGATATTTTCTTTTCAAGTGCAAACGGAAAAGCTGGCGCAATCAATAACAATAATGTAGTTGTTGGCCAGATCGATTATGAAAAACATGCAGAAAGCAACGGTGGCAAACCAAGATCAAAACGTGCTTTTGTTGCTCCTATTGAAGGCTCGGAAAATGCGTCAATCTTCAATAATCGCGCGTGGTATCTTGATGACTTAACATACGGTATCGAAGCTAATAACGCATATCGTATCATTGATGCAACAGATATTAATGACGCGGGCGTGATTGTAGGTACGGCTTACTACTGTGCTGGTGGCTTTGATAGCGCATCGATTGGCGCGAGCTGCTCTTCGGGTGCTTCACAAGTTGCAGTTAAGCTTGTACCAGTGAATGGTGCTACAGCTGGTGATATTTCACAGCGTCCTGCGACAGAAGTGAGCATTGAACGGGCAGGTTCTTCTTTTGGGATATGGGCTTTGACACTACTAGCGCTTGTCGGGTTCCGTAGAAAATAGAATAAATTTTAATCAAGAGCACAGACTCACAATTTTGAGTCTGTGCTTTTTTTATATCTTGAGATCGGCGCAATTTTGATCAATTCTTAATTGTGGAGTAACAAAAGCTCCACATTAGTTTAATAGTAGTACGTTAGAAACACCTTTCTTGTATGAGGACGACACTATGAAGAGACAAAAGCGTGACCGCCTAGAAAGAGCGCAATCTCAAGGATATAAGGCTGGTTTAAACGGCCGTTCTATGGACGAATGTCCTTACCAACAGATGGAGGTTCGCTCCCAATGGCTTGGTGGTTGGCGCGATGCCAGGGAAGACAAGCACTCTGGTCTCTATAAATAAAGACTCAATCCACATACAGCAGGAACTAAGCCCCGAAAGGGGCTTTTTAGTTAAACCTTAATGCACTATAACTAAATATATTGAACCTAAAAAAGCGACTCAAACGAGTCGCTTTAGAATTTCTATAACTTAAAATGCAGAAGTATCTTGGAAAAGGCCAACTTTTAGGTCTTTTGCCACATAGATTTCTTTGCCATCTACGAGTACACGGCCATCTGCAAGGCCCATTACCAGTTTACGGTTCACAACGCGTTTCATATGAATTTCATATGTCACTTTTTTCGCAGTAGGAAGAATTTGACCAGTAAATTTAACTTCACCTACACCTAGTGCGCGGCCTTTACCTTTACCGCCAACCCAGCCTAGGAAGAAGCCAACAAGCTGCCACATAGCATCAAGACCAAGACAGCCAGGCATTACAGGGTCACCTGGGAAATGGCAATCGAAGAACCATAGATCCGGAGTAATGTCGAGTTCAGCCAGAATCAGACCTTTGCCAAAATCGCCTTCAGTCTCAGACATCTTAGTGATGCGATCCATCATAAGCATGTTCGGAGCTGGTAGTTGAGGGTAGCCAGCACCAAATAGCTCACCTTGGCTTGAAGCTAGAAGATCTTCGCGGTTATAAGATTCACGTTTGTTTTGCATTATCAATTACTCCAATTTTTGATAGCTGCATGTTAGTGAACACGTGTACGCTAAACAACTCCAACCAGTAACATTCTTCACATTTTGTCGCGTTAAGAAAACCAGTTTTTGATGAGTTCCACAATTCCTTGCGGGTGTTCATGTCTTTCAAAGTTTTCAATACGTTGAGCAATTTTGCATATAACGCTATCTTCATCATCACCACGGAAAGGCTTACCCATAATGAGAGGGATAGCTTCATCAACGGTGGAAACAGACCAGATATGAAATTCGTTATTTTTGATACTCTCAACAACATCTTGGTTTAAAGCAAGATGCTTCAAATTGGTTTTAGGTAGTATAACACCTTGCTTTCCAGTTAACCCTTGGTGTTGGCAGACGTGATAAAAGCTTTCAATTTTTTCGTTTAGGCCACCAACAGCTTGCACTCGACCAAACTGGTCTACCGCGCCCGTGACAGCAATTTGTTGGTCTATAGGGTATTCAGACAGGGCGCTCACGAATGAACAAAGTTCGGCTAACGTTGCGCTGTCACCATCCACTTCACAATACGACTGTTCGAACACAACAGAGGCTGAGTAGGGTAATGGTTCATCTAGTTGTAAAGCACTGCTGACAAACGCTTGCATGATCATCATACCTTTAGCATGAAGGTTACCACCAAGTTCGGCTTTTCGCTCAACATCTGAGATATCGCCGTCTCCAAAGTGAATAACACATGATATACGCGCTGGTTCACCATAAGACATAGGGTGTCCTGGGACATCGATAACGGTAAGTCCGTTAACCTGACCAACACATTCCCCATGGGTTTCAATGATAACTTGGCCTTCTGTGATATCAGCAATTGCTCGTTCTGGTAAGTAAGACTCACGTGAATATTTGTTTGTTAATGCGGTGTCGATGTTGTCTGCATTTAGCACCTTACCGTCACTATCTAAGCTGGCCTCGTTGAAAAGGGATAAATACCAAAGAATTTCAATTGGCATATAATCCTGATCTTCAGTGTAACGGGCGCCTGCCACCATAACGCGGTGTAAGGCATCAAACGTCAATTGCGGGATAGAATAGCAATCTTGGATCCAAGCGAGATAGCCAAAGTAATTCTCAACGCTATCTTCATTTAGAGCGAGCTCGTTTTCCACCTCAGTATATACAGCGAGGCCGTTGTAAAGCTCTGGTTCAATACTCTCAAGATCTGCAATTTGTTCGCGGTCACCAGCAATTATAACTTTGACATCAAAGGACTGGCTCGGCTCTCGTTTTGCAATTCGCTTAGGGTTGACATTGATCGGGCTGCATTCTTGACCCAGCAACACGGTTTTTAACGCTTGCCAACAGATAGGGTTAACTAAAATAAGGTTAGCAGGGATGATCAAGTAACCGTTATCGGCTTTATGAAGTAGCCCTTCATTGAACGTTGTAATGTCGCCATTTTCATTACAAACGTATGAACCTAGCAAAGATTGAGACGAAAGAGACTCCGTAACGTATATGCATTTATGTGAGTCAGCTTGCTCAAGTGATTGCTTAATTAAGCTACGATAGAAAGCATTATCTATCGAATTTATAACGAGCGCTCTAGTAAACCCTTTAAGGGCGGAGAATGTTTCCAAGGATTGCTTTAATCGAGGCTGGATGCCGAGAAAATCAACGTGTTCTAGCGATGAGAATCGTTTCATCACTTCATCATATTTTGAATATTGTGGCGTAACTGAGCACCAGCTTTCTTGATTCATTTACTTGGTTCATAGATAACAAATTAGATGAAAGTATATAGAAAAAGCCAAACACGAGATACCGATAATTTGTTGAAATGATTTGTCTCGAGTTTCGGTTAAATTGGGGATTGTAACTACCTCGAGTTCGGGTTACGCTGTCACTGAGAACGTTAACGGAAATTGTCAATTAATGAAATATCAACAGCTTGAAAACTTAGAGTGTGGTTGGAAGTGGAACTACCTTATCAATAAATGGAAGGCAGGTGAGTCTATCACACGCCATATTGATTCAAGTGAAGCTGACGCAGCAGTTAATGAGCTACGCCAGATCGAGCATCAACCAACGCAAGTTCTGGAATGGATCGAAAACCACATGTCACTTGAGCTTGATAATAAGCTTAAGCAAGCCATTCGAGCAAAACGTAAACGTCATTTTAACGCTGAGCAAATTCACACGAAAAAGAAGTCTATCGACTTAGATTACCGTGTTTGGGAAAAGCTATCATACCGGGCTAACGAACTTGGTTGTACATTGTCTGATGCCATCGAGTACTTATTAACAGAAGCGTCACGTAGTGAAAAAGCGAGTAAGGCAGTAAGTAGTTTAAAGGAAGATCTATCTAAGTTACTGGATTAAGGAGAGGGATATGCTTTATGTTATTTTAATCGCTGCAATAATTATCTTCTGGCTAGTTGCTGTTGATAGGCCAGTACTTAAAGTGAAGTTTGAAGATGGTAAGATCATAAGAGAAAAAGGGCATTTTCCTCCTGCATTTCGCCATAATGTTCTAGACATTGCTGAGCATAATCCATTTACGGGTGAGCTTAAGGTCTACCAACAACGAACAGGCACTAAACTTAGCTTTTCTAAAAATGTGCCAAAGAAAGTACAGCAACGAATTCGTAACGTATTTCCCCATCAAGGTTTTAGAAGCCGAGGCGCGAAAAAATCTGGGTGATAAACATATCAATTACTAAGTAATCCATAATCCCTCGATCTGTTTTGGCTTTGTTATTTGTCTCTTCCATACCTTTGGTATTCTGTTTAGGGAGGGCAAAATATGAAGCCACATTTTATTATCTTGTTATCAATCATTTCAGTTTCAGTATTCGCTACTGACGATGCCGCACATAATCCAATCGCCAAGAAACTCAAAAAGAGAGTCGTTAAGGAACTGTCTAAGCATGAAGTGGCAGGCTATTGCGATATCTTTATTGAGCTTGTCCATGATAAGCAATACGCAAAAGTCAAAAAGGTTAGGGGGACGGGTGACCATCAAGTGTGTAAGGTCGGTAAGAGAGTCATTAAGCGAGGGGAACGATTTAAATACAAGCACCCTGAAAAATTCATCAGGGTCCACGTTTCAAGTTAGTCTAAATCCGGTTAATCCATATTAGAGAATACTTCATGAAGCACTATAACTAAATTTATAATAGATAAAATTAAACTTTGAGAACAATCTCTTAAATACAAAGTAGAATATATTCAATATGTTGGTGGCCATTACAGCGTAACGTGAAGTTATCTATCTTCTGACTTAAGAAATCTAACAAAAGGAAATAGCCGTGCTAACCATAGAAAAACTAACTAGAGCTGATATTGAGAGAGTGAAGTCCTTATCCGTCGATGACTCTCAGCTAAAATACGTCGGCACAACAGAAGAGATTCTCAATAATCTTAACGGTTCGTGCATTCCACACATTATTAAACAAGACTGCGCCATCGTTGGTTTCTTTCTATTAGACTTTAATTATTCTGAATCGTACGAATTTGTGAAGGAGAATAGCAGTATCGGGCTTCGCGCTTATTTGATTGACGCCAAACAGCAAGGCAATGGTTATGGCGTCAAAGCGGTAATGTTATTGCCTGATTATGTTAAATCTCACTTCCCAGATGTATCCAAGATTTACTTAACCGTAAACTGTAAGAACCCGATAGCGCAGAATTGCTATGTTAAAGCTGGGTTTATTGATAATGGGGATTTGTACTTGGGTGGTGCAGCTGGGCCACAACATATTATGTTTTTGAATCTAAGATAAAACTGAAAATTAAGGAACAAACTATGAAAGGTAAATGCTTATGCGGCTCCGTAACTGTCGAGGCGGAGCCAGTAAACGAAGTTGCGCTTTGTCATTGTAGTATGTGCCGTAAGTGGTCGAGCGGCCCGCTGCATGCAGTGCATGTGAAAGAAGGTGTCTTGTTCAATGGCGCTGAAAACATTACACGGTTTAAATCTTCCGACTGGGCTGAACGTGGCTTTTGTTCAAAGTGTGGGACGCATTTGTTCTATCACTTAATTCCGGCTGATGAGTATGTGCTTTCCGCAGGTTTATTCCCAGATGAGAAATTTAAACTCACCAGTGAAATTTTTGTTGATGAGAAGCCAGAGTATTACGAGCTAAATCCAAGCTCTCATAAAATGACGGGCCAAGAAGTTTTTGAACAGTACGCACCAAAAGAATAGTTGTGTTATAGCATGAGATAGAGAACAAAATAAATTCGTTACAATGTAACTTTTTCTAATAACTCCGAGTCAAAGACGAAGATCCAGTTCGCCAATGTAAGGCATTTGTTTTATATGCCTTATCTCTATATATGCCATGTGAATCATTGAATATAATTGCTTATTTGCTACTATTAATTTGCTCAGTAGAGCCATTACGTGATGAATATAGAAGGGATATCCAATGAAACACAAGCTAATCCTATTAGCAATGGCATCGGCTTTGACCGGATGTGGCGGTGGAGGCGGCTCAGTTAGCAGCTCACCAGCCGCAACAAGCAACCACCTTGATGGGCTGTATGTCAATGATACGGACTTAACCATCATGCTTATCGACACCGACTTGGCCAAGAATGCGGTTCTTGTGGGTGACTACGTAAACAGTGAAATTCTTGTCAGCAACACACACACGATCAGCGGCAGTTCAATAACGACAAAAGGCCTCATATATGCGGGCTCCAGCGCTTACCTGTACGACCCTACGATAGAAGCCACCATTACCGCGACAAACGAAGGGGCCAACATCACGAGCGTTATAAACAATACTAATATAACGTACTCATTTGATCGCACTAAAGACAGTGCATCGCTCGCAGAGATGGCCGGCACCCACATCAATCCAGACGATGGTTCATTGTGGACAGTAAATACTGACGGTACGTTTACCGTTAACGGTATCTGTATTGTCACTGGTACGCTGAAGCGTGTGAAAGGTTATTACTCGGCTGAGAACGTCCAAGCGACAAATTGTAGTGACCCTAGCTATAACGCGACCGATTACACCGCACGTGTCGTGACCGTAGAGCATTCTGGTACTACGTATTTACTGGCTGCCATGGCTAACGATTCCAGCGCCATGTGGGGAAGCGCTCCTTTATAATGGTTTATTTCAAAAATCTCACAGTTAGAGGTTTGAAACTTTAACTGTGAGATTTTCATCGTAGTGATTGTCGATTTGCCGAGCGCGTTTGCGAACATCTTGCAGCATTTTAAAACGACTAATGTCTCGGTTACTCATTGGAATCAGTATCGGTTGAGGTCCTCAAAACTCAGTGTGTTCATTAAACCATAAAAGGACATTACTAAATTGCCCTAGAAAGTGGTTTTATTAATGCTTCTCGCAAATATAGATAAACTAATACCATAGGCGCGTCGATGAATGTCGACAGGCTTTTATCCTTCAAATCAAAAAAGCCAAAACAAAGTAAGGCCGAACCCTAGTTTTAGGGTTCGGCCTTGTCTTTTTTTGCAATCACACTTGTTGCATACACAATAGACAGCATATTCTTGGCAAGAACCAACTGTTATGTTAGTTCCAAATTTACCAACCAATAAGGTGAAATATGTTTGTAAAAGCCAATTCAATTAGAAAAGCAACAAAGGTGATTAATGCAGCAAAAGGTGCTGAGACAATAAAGTTAGTGCAAAGGTTAGACTCTAGTCACGCCGAAATATTGTCCCTCATTGGGTTTGATGATTATCTACAAGATGGATTGCAATTAGTTCCAGCGCAAATTGGAAAGTACACGTCTTTCAATGCAGATGGTAAAGAGGTGGTCAGAAAAGATTTACCGCTTCAACCTGAACCTGTGTCTTTTCATACATCATGGAAAGACGGGCATGGAAATGAACACAGCGGAACTTGTACTAGGATGGTAGATAAATATCCGCGTGATTATATAGATGCCCCAATGGAAAAATTGACTCTAGTCGAGTCTGGAGACTCATTTTATGTAACAACTAGAGAAATTGGTTTAGCTTCCATAAAGCAAGAGGACTTAGTTCATTTATCAAATGTTATGCTTGAGATTTTTGGGCAATTCCAAGTAGTAGATGCGAAGAAGAATGACTATACCACTTTAACAATCAAGGAGATTGGCTGGGATATTTTACCTAAAGGTGCGTACCCTTGGAGTAAACTAAAACCTCTGATTGGTGAGGTGATAGAGAAAAAGGCAAAATCTACCCAGCAACCTGTTGTTGAAGACAGGATGAAAACAATCACCAACTTTAATCCAGACTTCGTTGCTGTTGGACGAGCAGGGTTTAGTGGTTACTTTGTTTATGGCTTTGAAAATAAGGGCATTTATATCCTTGAAAGCATTTACTTGGACAATGCCACTTATGTCTTTGGTGATGACTGGGAAAAACTATCTAAACTGACAAAAAACGAAATTATAAATGGTGCCGAAGAGCATGAACGTATTATTCACGATAAACGTTGGGGGCAATATATTCGACAAATACTAGGATGACTTGTTTTTTGATGGAATCCATTCGGCGGCTTTCATTCGACGGTCGCCACGAAATGGCAATAGATTTTCCTTAGCGGGATAGACCTTAGGCTGGTCAAAGTGGCCGTACATTTCAACAAACTGGCGATGTTCATCGTGCCAGAACACAAAACTTTCCAATTCTTTCGGGCTGAATTCACGCTCAGACGGTGTGATAAGTACCGCGCGTTTTTCACAAACCCGAAAGCCAGACCAGCGCGTATCGTTATAATGTGGCGGTCGGGTTTTTCGGCGGTTTTGGTTAAGTACTGAAAATGAACGTTAGGAATAGTACAAGTAACTTGTGGTATGGAAATCAACAGAATAAAAAATTACGGCTTGGTTATCAGACACTTATGAAACGCTTAATCAAAGAGTTAGCCTTTGTTAACAGATTAAACCTAAATGCGCATTATGTATATTATGTTAAATAAGGTGTGCCGAGCTATAGATTCCATCTAGTTAACTCTCCTGCTCTTTTCAATTTCTAACTTTAAATTAAACATAATCGTATTTACCATAAAATACCTAATAATCAGTTGGTTAATCAGAGATTAACAAGTCTGATTATTAGATCTATAACTGAATTGTTTTTTAGTAAGTGTTTCTCTTCGCCATGCAAAAGTTGCTCAATCAACTTAATCACTCAATTGGTTTCAATAAAACTATTCGTACGCTGTAAGTTCGCGAGCCTCTTTGTCATCTTCAGAAGCTCGTCCTGGTTATTTAAATTTCTCTCGGAAAAGCTCAATAAGCGCTTTCACTTTGTTAGGCAAAAATAACGACGACGGATAAATCAGCGTTAAATGCTGCTTTGGGTGTGTAAACTCAGGTAGCACTTCTGTCAGCAAACCATCTGCCAAATCTGGTTTGGAATGTGCTTGTGGGATGAACGCTATTCCATTCCCTGCAATAGCCATTGAGCGCAGAAGATGAAGATCGTCTGACTTTAGAGCTATATGCAGTTCAGGTTCGAGTAAGTTCGCATTGTATCGATTGGTTAACAAACGATGTTGCTTTAGATCTGTTATGTCTCGTATGGGCGCATAACGACCTAAGTATGCTTTGGATGCCACGAAATGGCTTCGATATGGCAACAAACTAAACTGTACATAACTGTCATCTGTTACTTTAACTACGCTAGGTAATAGCTGTAGGTCAAAAGCTTGACGTTTTAAGTCAACACTTTCTTGGTGGTTTTCGATTTCAACAGAGATGTCAGGATAACGAGTTGTGTATGCAGTGATAATTGAGTTAAATGCAGCAGAACTCATTAACGCAGACGGAATGGCTAGACGAACTTTCCCGCTCAGTTCACGCTGATACTCGTTCATAACATTTAAACCTTCTTGGACATGCTCTATTGACTGCCCTACTAATTCAAATAAGCGCGTGCCATGCTCCGTTAGCTCTATGGTACGAGTTGTTCGTATAAGTAATTGAAACCCTAAATTTTTTTCTAGTTCTTGTAATCTTCGGCTCACTTTAGATCGCTGCATGTTATTCGCATCAGCGGCGGCACTTATCCCACCGTGAACCACGGTTTGAGTAAACAAATATAGATCATCGAGACTTGCGTTCATTGTCCTACTTTTAGGTCGCTTGTGTGCTTATTGTCATTCTACTTAATTGTGATTGAGTTCTCTATAATCCTTTAATCTATTTGTTAAATGGTATTTGTAATGACCGCAGACCAAAAATTCAGGCATTGGATGAAAACGTTGATTGTCCTATTCATCGTTCTATTTTTATACATCATCATCGCTGATCGCCATGTTCCACTGACTACCGAAGGACGTGTACAAGGCTATGTGGTGCAAATCGCACCTGAAGTTTCCGGTAAAGTTACAGATGTCCGTATTGGTAATAACCAGATGGTTAAAAAAGGCGATGTTCTATTTACTGTTGATCAACGCAAATACAGCATAGCGCTCGAACAGGCGAACTTATCGTTGCAGTCTGCCTATGAAAAAGAAGCAACTCTTTACTCTCAACGCGAAGCGGCAATTGCCAATATCGCTCGCGCGCAAGCAACGTTCGACAATGCGAACCGCGAGTATAGTCGTTTACTGAAACTGTCAAAGCAGAAGGTCATCTCTCAATCTTCTGTTGATAACGCCTACGCTCAAAATCAAGTCGCGCGAGCGACACTTAAAGCGGAACAACAAAACTTAAAAGTAATAGACGCTCAACTTGGAGAAAAGAAAGGACAAAGTACCGCTGTTCGCATTGCAAATAATGGGATTGAAAAAGCGCAGCTGGATTTAACAAACACCGCAGTACTTGCTCCAAGTGATGGTGTGGTAACTAACTTGCAGCTAGAGGTGGGCACAATGGCAAAAACCAATATGCCACTTCTAACCTTTGTTCCAACTGGCTCGATGTGGGTCGCTGCAGATTTCCGTGAAAAGTCCGTTGCCAATGCCGATGATACTTTTCACGCCCTCGTCGCGTTCGATGCTAATCCAGGTTCAGTGTATGACTTTGATCTATCCAGCCGAGACTATGGGGTTGCGGCAGCGCAACAAACACCAGATGGTGCTTTGACTAAAGTTGAAGTGAATAATCGCTGGGTTCGAGATGCACAACGAACACGCGTAAACCTTAAAAGTGAAGAAACGTTACCCCAGTCACTTTTCGTTGGATCACGGGCAACCATCGTGTTGTATCCGGGAGATAGTCCATTTTGGGAGTTCATGGCTAAAACGCAAATTCACCTTGCGAGCTGGTTCCACTTCATTTACTAGGTTGGATGGTATCGATGAAAACCACACGAATTTGGTTTGGTTGCTCAGCGGGTCTGGCTCTCAGTATGCTATTTGGCTGGTCTTATGGCTTTTTTGCGGTCATGTTTCCGTTGTTTGTATTGGGAACCATGAACCAGTTTAGTCTTTCCGGCGTAGCTGGCATATTTTTCGCGACTGTTTGGACAACACTTCAGGCGACACTGTTGTTGGAGTATTTACAGTTTCACCCTACTCTTATGACGGTTGCTGTCGGTGTCCTACTTCTTTCCAAATGTATTGCTATGATGAAACCAAAAACTTACTTGTTTGGTTACATTGGTTTGCTGGTTGGTTCTATTGTTTTGAACTTTGCGAGTTATAACTCCTATGATGTTGAAGAGTTTAACGTTAACTTATGGGTGATTGCATTTTGCAATATATTAATATGTGCTTTCGCTTTTTGGCTGTTTCCTGAGCCGGAGTCACCTCAGAAACCGGCAGCAGTAGAGACTCCCGTAAAAAGCGATATTGATTACATTAGCCAGGTGGCGATGGGTTGGCTAGTGGCGATGGCGGCATTCCTCGTGTTCCAAATCGCAGACTTAAATGACTCGCTTTCTGCACAGGCGTCGATTTTGATCATTTTAACCCCGATGACCCTAGCTGGTTCTCTGGGAATGGCAAAGATTCGAATCATCGGCACTGCGTTGGGATGCTTAGCGGGCATGGCAGTACAGTTAATCTTGGGAAGTTGGTATGGGGATGGCCTACTCTTCTGGTTAGCTTTTACAATAGCTATGGGCCCTTTCTGTCATTGGTTAACTAAGGGGCAAATCAAAGGAGCCATTGCTTTTTCAGCCATGTCGGCGCTCTCAGTGCCACTTACCACTGCATTGGTACCCGAAGAGAAAGACGCTTTCTTTTCAATTTTGTACCGTTTTAGTTCTATCTTTGTCGCGGTACTATTAACAGCAATGGTAATGTGGGTCGTCCACCATTGGATTCGTGTGACCCTAATCAAACGCCACCAACACGAACTCGGCTAGAATTCTTAAATAAAACACAAATAGAAGCGGTTGTATTTTACCAATACTGGCGTTTGATTAGTAAATTAGAACCGTTTCTATTGCGCTTTGTATCTCTGCACTTCGAATCGGTTTGGATACAAAAGCATTCATGCCTGCATCTAAACAAGTTTGCTTATCTTGATCCATTGCGTGCGCTGTCAGCGCAATAATAGGTGTTTTAGTACAAAACTGTCTAATTTTACGCGTTGCGGTAATCCCATCCATAACGGGCATTGACACATCCATAAAAATCAGATCAACGTGGTGCATATTCTCTTTTAAATAGTCTACAGATTCTTCACCATTACTGAGCATGACTACCTTATGCCCTAACTTCTCCAAAAGTAACTTGATGACCATCTGATTGGTTTCTGTATCCTCGACAACGAGAATCTTTAGACTTGAAGTTGGAACATTAACGATGTTGTTTGCAATATGTTCTTCATTTAGCTCTGATTTAACAGACACAGGAAGCTTAATAGAAAATGTCGAACCTTCACCTAAAGAGCTCTCTAATGCGATCTCCCCGTTCATTAGTTCTACGAGATGCTTTGAAATTGTCAGCCCTAGCCCACTACCGCCATATTTTCGAGTGATAGAATCATCAGCTTGCTTGAATTGAGAAAACACGGCCTGCAATCGTGATTCGTCTATACCAATACCTGTGTCTTGAACGGTGATGGTCAAGTTCGAGTTAACTAGCTGCGCTTTTAAACTGACAGATCCTGATTCGGTAAATTTAACCGCATTACCAAGCAAGTTGAAAACAATTTGCATGACTCTTGCCGGATCTAGATGGAACAGCATATCTTTTTCGAACTCGATTGATGTGGAAAAGTCGAGCCCTTTGGCAGTGGATAAATGGTGGAAGTGTTCAAGAATATAAGTGAATTCGGAATGAAGGTTTACCCAACGAAGTTTGACTTGAAAACCGCCACTTTCGATGCGAGAGAGCTCTAATATGTCGTTGATAAGAACTAACAAGTGTTCAGCAGACGATTCCATTTGCTCTAATATATCTAGCTGAGTCGTCAGTTTTTTATCTTGAGATAACACATCAATATAACCAAGAACTGCGTTTAAAGGTGTTCTCAGTTCATGACTCATCATAGCGAGAAAGCGAGATTTCGACTTGTTTGCTTGTTCTGCTTTCAGTTGCGCTTGCTTTAGCTGCTGAGTTCTTACTTCAACCAGCTGTTGGAGTTGCTCTTTATGTTCGATATCCGTCAAGGCACGCTCTATTAGAGGACGAAATTTTGATAGGGTTTCACTCGAACTTAAGCTAAATTTTCCCGCTTTATCACCTACGAGAAGTATGATTGATTCTGTGACTGTCGTTTTAACTCCTGTAAGCAAGGCAGATTTAATCGCGGCTTTTTGAGGTTGCTCAAGGTTTGAAAACTCCGTCAGCTTCGCTGGTTCAAATAGAATAATCGACTCACCTTTCAGTGCTCGTTCAAATTTACTAGAGTTGAACCATCCCGCATTATCAAAAACGCTATTCGAGCTGAGTATTGTTCTAAAGGCTTTCTCATCAACGTTTTTACTAAGAACAATGAAATCCGTAAACTCGATATAAAGTGATAGAACTTTGTTCAGTTCGTGGAAGATCTGCTGTTTATTGGACGCGCTAGTAATACTTGAAATTGCATCGAGTATAGAACGGTTTTCGGAAACGAGCCGAGCTTCTCGTTCTTGGCTCTGTTTCAGTTCTATCAATGCTTCGCAAAGTTGTTCTTTAATTTTTAAGCACATAGCTTCTATTTAGATGAGTAAAACGTTACGGATGAAATCATTAAATTACCATGACCATTTTCGCCATTGATAAAACGGCCTTGCTCGCCAAAAGTAAACGGGCATATAAATGGCGTATCTTTCATTTCCTGCTTTATGATTCGATATACTTCGTGGATATCATCGCCCAGATATTTCATTGCGCCTGCGCATATAATGCATATTGCGCCAGAAACCTGAAAGTTGTTAATGGATTGTCTCTTCGCTTCTTTGATAACGCGCGCAGGACGAGAAATTAATTCCCTTTTATCTCCAGACATTAGCGTTACTTTATCGCCAACTTGTATGTCTGTGAATAAATGAATTCCACCATTTGGATTCACGTCAACTGGATGAGACAATTTGTAGTAAGGTTGGTCATACAATGAACCGGCAATTCTACCTAGTGGGTACTGTGTAACAAACTCAAATTTCAAACGCTTAGGTAATTTTTCGTTTACATGATTGTGTATCCATTGTCGATAAACGTCTTGAGCTGGAGAACCGTCGATTTCAAGCAACTCCCTTCCCGCTGCTTTTGTAACGGTTCCTTTTAGCAAGGTTGGCGAATAACCAGCACTAAATCCGGATGCCAAAGGTTTCGAGGGGAAAAGCAACTGAATAGCAAACCCTCGATTGGTTGAAGCGTCTTCGTTAAAAATAGACCATTGACCTTTGATTGCATTATCCGCTGCAGATGCGCCCATAATGGGGATTGGAGTCTGAAAAACGTTATCAATGTGGCGAATTAACGACTCTTCGAATCCCGGAGTACTATGCACAATCGCAAAACTGGGAACTTCTCCCTCTCTCCCTGCTTTATGTAGCGCAATGTTTATCGCTTTTCGGACCATGTCGCCTGATAACTCATCTTCTGAAAAGTTAATCAAACCTGAACCGTAAGCATCGGAATGACTGTCATAAATCGCAATGACACCTACTACACTACCAAAGTGAACGCCGCGCTCCGTTATTATACCTTTCGATGAGGAGCAACCAAGAATAGAGACATCAGGAAGTAGTCGGCTAAAAAGCTTGCTGAGTTTTTTCGCACTATATTCCTGAGTAAAATAGCAAATCACGCTAACGAGATTGGTCCTGTCCATGCCTTCAATGAGCTCTTCTATCGCTGCTTTCTCACTGGGCTCGAAGGATATGTGAGTTTTAAAGTCCATCTATTTACTTACTAAAGTTGAATGTTTTTGACTCGCCTGCATTTGAAGTAAACTTAACCATCATTTCTTTTTGAGTTTCTGGAAAATAAATGATCCAAGAATGCCCATTTCTTTCTATTGATGAATGACTAGATAAAGCATCTATTTCCCATGAGTCGTCTTCTGAAATAATGGAAATCGACCCTTCGCTTAAAGACGCTATAAATTGAGACTTTTCTATATGAAAAACACATTCATTTCCTAAGCGACAGCTGATATTTTCAGCAAAATCGTGATTAACCGTCCTCCAGAAAAACGCTGCTAAAAGTAGGGTTAACATGATGATTATTTGAACAAAACGACCCCGAGTGAGTTTCTGAGCTGCCATTGGTTGTGTTTCTCCGTGTAACAAACTTCAAAGTTTTAAAATAAAAGGTCAAAACCTGAACAAGTGTAAGGTTACTACTCTGTCATTGATTTGTTAAATGCAGTATAGTTGGCGGCTGAAAATGCCACTTTTTTTAAAAACCGACAAGACTATTTAACCGACTGAATTCGATTTTATTTTCTTTAGGTTTTGGGTGGCATTACGACATGTGTCGTGTTGGAAGTAAAGTGTAGTTAATTAGAAATTGGAAGCATGCAAATGAGCCAAGAAAAGCAGCTTGAACAAAACTACAACTATACGGTCGTTCGTCAATTTACCCTAGTGACCATTCTTTGGGGTATTGTCGGTATGGCTGTTGGTGTTTTGATTGCCGCTCAATTAGTTTGGCCACAGCTAAACTTTGATACGCCGTGGTTGACGTATAGTCGCTTACGTCCTCTGCATACTAATGCGGTTATTTTTGCGTTTGGTACAAGTGCTCTGTTCGCAACGTCTTACTACGTTGTGCAGCGTACCTGTCAAACTCGTCTATTTGGTGGCCCTCTTGTCGCCTTCACCTTTTGGGGCTGGCAAGCAATTATCCTAGCCGCAGCGATTACGTTACCTTTGGGTTATACCTCTGGTAAAGAATACGCTGAACTTGAATGGCCAATCGATATTGCTATTGCGGTTGTTTGGGTTTCTTATGCGATTGTGTTCTTCGGAACGCTTGTTAAGCGTAAGACGTCTCACATCTACGTAGCAAACTGGTTCTTCGGTGCCTTTATCATTACTGTTGCGGTTCTTCATATCGTAAACAGCATGGCAATTCCTGTTTCAATGGGTAAATCGTACTCGATTTATGCAGGTGCAGTGGATGCGATGGTACAGTGGTGGTACGGACACAACGCAGTAGGTTTCCTACTGACGGCTGGTTTCCTAGGTATGATGTACTACTTCGTTCCTAAGCAAGCTGAACGTCCTGTTTATTCTTACCGTCTGTCTATCGTTCACTTCTGGGCTCTTATCTCTCTATACATCTGGGCAGGTCCTCACCACCTACACTATACTGCACTTCCAGATTGGACGCAGTCGATCGGTATGGTTATGTCTCTTGTTCTATTCGCTCCTTCTTGGGGTGGTATGATCAACGGTATCATGACGCTATCAGGTGCGTGGCATAAACTTCGTTATGACCCTATCCTTCGTTTCCTAATCGTATCACTATCGTTCTACGGTATGTCTACGTTTGAAGGCCCAATGATGTCTATTAAGACAGTAAACGCGCTGTCTCACTACACAGACTGGACAGTTGGTCACGTACACTCAGGCGCGTTAGGTTGGGTTGCAATGGTATCTATCGGTTCGGTATACCACTTAATCCCACGTCTATTTGGTCAAGAGCGTATGTTCTCTGTTGGCCTAGTCAATGTACACTTCTGGCTAGCGACCATCGGTACAGTTCTTTACATCGTAGCGATGTGGATCTCTGGTGTAATGCAAGGTCTAATGTGGCGTGCGGTTAACTCAGACGGTACTCTGACTTACAGCTTCGTAGAGTCTGTTGAAGCGTCTTACCCATTCTACTTTGTACGTTTCCTAGGTGGTTTCATCTTCCTAAGTGGTATGTTCCTAATGGCATACAACACGTACAAGACTGTAACTGCGCCAAAAGCTAGTCTTAAAGCAATTCAGCAGCCGGCATAAGGAGATTTAAAGAATGAGTTCTAATTCTAACAATCGCCACGAAATTGTTGAACGCAATGTCGGTTTGCTAGCGATTCTAATTGTTTTTGCAATCAGTTTAGGTGCTTTGGTAGAGATCACTCCGTTGATTTTCCAAAAGCAAACGACTGAAGCAGTTGAAAACTTGCGCCCTTACACTGCGCTTGAAATGGAAGGTCGTGATATCTACACCCGTGAAGGTTGTAACGTGTGTCACAGCCAGATGATTCGTCCATTCCGTTCTGAAACGGAACGATACGGTCACTACTCTGTTGCTGGTGAAAGTGTATACGAGCACCCATTCCTATGGGGTTCTAAGCGTACAGGTCCTGACCTAGCACGCGTTGGTGGACGTTACTCTGACGAGTGGCACCGTGTTCACCTAATGGATCCTCGCGAACTAGTTCCTGAGTCAAACATGCCTGGTTTCCCATGGCTGGCTGACAACGTTCTAGACGGCAAGCACACAGAGAAGAAACTGCGTGTTTTCCGTGATCAGTTTGGTGTTCCATACACTGATGAGCAAATCGCAAACGCGTCTAAAGATGTAGAAGGTAAAACAGAGATGGATGCCATCATTGCTTACCTTCAGTCTCTTGGTCACGCAATGAAGTAATTAAAGGGGTGAAATTATGGATATCGGTACTATTCACAGTATTTGGACCATAGTTCTGTTCGTTAGCTTTCTGGGTGTAGTGTGGTGGGCTTACGGCAAGAGTCGCAAATCTCGCTTTGACGAAGCTGCAAACCTTGTTTTTGCTGATGAGGAAAATACGCCCAAAAAAGAACAAGGAGTGACTAAGCAATGACTACATTTTGGAGTCTTTGGATAATCATCATTACAGTCGGTACTCTTGTCGGCTGTGCAGCGCTGCTCGTTTGGTGCCTTAAAGATAAAACAGGCGTTGAAGAAAGTGCAGATATGGGCCACGAATACGATGGTATTCGTGAGTTGAACAACCCGCTTCCTAAATGGTGGACTTACCTTTTCGTTAGTACGTTTGTTTTCGCAGCGGTTTATTTGACTCTGTACCCAGGTTTGGGCAACTTTAAAGGTGTGTTAGGTTGGTCGAGTTCAGATCAAACGGTCACGACTTTAGAAGAGTCAAAAGCATCGATTGCAAAGGCTCAAAGCAATAAAGAACTTAACCAGTTCGCAAAAGAGCTAGATGATGCTGACGCTTACTTTGGTGAAGCCTTTAAGAGCCTTGCTTACGTAAACGGTTCAAGCGAACTTCGTCCGATCCCTGAGATCGCGGCAGACTCTGAAGCAGTAAAAGTAGGTCAACGTTTGTTCCTACAAAACTGTTCACAGTGTCACGGTTCGGATGCTCGTGGTCAGAAAGGCTTCCCTAACCTGACTGACGATGCATGGCTATACGGCGGTGAACCTGCAGCAATCGTAACTACTGTTATGCACGGCCGTATCGGTCAGATGCCATCTTGGAAAGATGCTCTGGGCGAACAAGGCGTGAAAGAAGTGGTTAGCTACACACTTAGCCTTTCTGGTCGTAGTGTAAATGCACGTGAAGCTGATGCAGGTAAAGCTCGCTTTGTTGTGTGTGCAGCTTGTCATGGTACAGACGGTAAAGGTAACCCAGCTGTGGGTGCACCTGACCTAACTGACCAAGACTGGTTGTTCGGCAGCTCGCGCGCAGAAGTAACTGAAACAGTAATGAACGGTCGTTCAGGCGTAATGCCAGCTTGGAAAGATATTCTAGGTGAAGACAAAGTTCAGCTTGTTGCAGCTTACGTTTGGAGTTTAAGTAACTCTGATAATAAGTAACTTTTCAATAACAGCCCCTTTTTAAGGGGCTGTCTTTCCTTTACAGTTAAAGCCCTATTTTTCATCTTACAAATTGAGAACTTTTTTATGGTAAAGCCTTGGTATAAGCAGTTTTGGCCGTGGTTTCTAATTATCCTACCACTGACTGTCGTTGTATGGACCGTTATCACTGTCGTGATTTTCTCTCAGAATTCAGTGTCACTTGTTACTGAGGATTACTATAAAAAAGGCAAAGGCATCAACGTCGACATCACAAAAATCAACGTTGCGAAAGAATTAAATCTGAGTGCTGCGGTTTCTTCTGACGGTAACAGTATCGTTATTGAGTTCAATAAAGGTCAGTTGGAGCACTACCCAGCCATTACTGCAATGTTTGCGCACCGTACTCTTCCAGACCGTGATTTTTCTAAATTGATTACATCCGACGCTAAAGGTACCTACCGTTTAACACTGGATCATGAACTACAAGGACCTTGGTTTATTGAACTGACACCTCATGATAAAAAATGGCTAGTTCAGGGACGAGTTACCTTCCCTTCATCTTCTCCTGTTCAACTATCAAATTAATCGTAAGCTATGTGTAAGTCGTGTTATCACTGCGGTGAAGAAGTACCAGTCAACACGGATTTTAAAGTTGAAATCCTTGGTGAAGTTCGGGGCATGTGTTGTCCCGGGTGTGAAACGGTGGCACAAACTATTGTAGATAGTGGTCTTGTCTCCTATTACCAATACCGGACTGCGCCGGCAGAAAAAGCCGATCTGGTTCCTGAGCAGCTTCAGGCGTTAATCCACTATGACAATGAAGAAGTTCAGTCAGAGTTCGTAAGAAACTCAGATGAACGCTCGGAAGTGACATTGTCACTAGATGGTGTATCTTGTGCCGCTTGTGCCTGGCTGATTGAAAAACAAGTTTCCCAGAAGCCGGGGGTGTTATCGATTCGTGTTAACACGACAACAAACCGAGCCATTCTCGCTTGGGATAAAAGTAAAACAAGGCTAAGCGAGCTACTCTCGTCTATCCACCAACTCGGTTACACCGCAGCCCCTTTTGAAGCTGATAAGCAAGAGGCGTCTTATCATCAGCAGATGAAGCAGTATCTTTATCGTTTAGGCATCGCTGGACTAGCGACCATGCAGGTGATGATGTTGGCTGTGGCGCTGTATCTGGAGGTATTTGGCGATCTCGAACCTGAATTCAAAAACTACTTCCGCTGGGTGAGTTTGATTTTTGCCACACCAGTCATGCTCTACTCTGCTCTGCCATTCTATATTAACGCTTGGCGCAGTCTTCGCAGCCGAACGCTGGGAATGGATGTGCCCGTATCACTTGCGATGATCTTTGCCTACTTTGCCAGTTTGGTCGCCACGGTGACGGAACAAGGCGAAGTTTTCTTTGAATCGATTTCCATGTTTGCTTTCTTCTTATTGGTTGGACGTTTCTTGGAAATGCGTGCAAGAAGAAAAGCGGCGGCGGCGAGTGGTAACCTACTGAAACTCATTCCCGCCATTGCTACAAAGCTAGATGGCGAACAAGTGCCAGTGAAGACTCTTACACTGGGCGATCAGATCCGAGTGTTACCCGGTGAACATATTCCCGCAGATGGCAAAATCATCTCTGGGCGTGTACACATCGATGAGTCCATGTTGACTGGCGAATCTGTTCCAGTAGTGAAAACGATTGATGACCACGTTTATGCTGGGACATTGAATGGAGAAGAGTCCTTCGAGCTTGAAGTTACCTCGTCTAAAGCGGATTCGATGATTTCTAACATTGTTCGCCTTCAAGATGAAGCTCAGCTATCCAAACCTAAAATTGCAGAAATTGCGGATGTTGTAGCGCGCTACTTCGTAGCCATTATTCTTGTGATTTCGGCTGGGACTTGGTTCTTCTGGCATCAGACTCGCCCTGATGACGCGTTTTGGATTATGCTTTCCGTTTTGGTCGCGACTTGCCCTTGTGCACTGTCTCTGGCAACACCTACGGCGCTCACTTGTGCGACATCTCGTATGGGCAACTACGGTATTTTGCTGCGAAAAAGTCATGTGTTTGAAACCTTGTGTAAAGTTAACCACCTTATCATTGATAAGACAGGCACACTGACACACGGTGACATCGTTATTAGTAACGTAGCTACACCATCTATCTACTCAGAAGAGAAGAGCCTTGCTATTGCCGCTGCATTGGAATCTCACGCCAACCACCCAATTGCACGAGCATTTAAAACGTACTCAGACCAACAGGTGTCGGTGAATGATGTTGAAAATATCATTGGCTCGGGCATTCAAGGTGTGTATGAAGGTAAAGTTGCCAAAATTGGCAGTTCTTCGTTTGTTTTAGGCAAAGGTGCCACTGCTGAACCTAATTCAGTCTACTTGTCAATCGACGATGTCCATATCGCAACCTTCAAGTATCAAGATCCTATCCGAAAAGAAGCAAAATCGTTTATTGAGCGATTTAAGCAAGAAGGCATCAAAGTCACTCTACTTACTGGTGATTCTCAGATGAACGCCGATAGTGTTGCTTCTGAAATTGGTATCGACAAGGTCGTAGCAGCAGCTAAGCCGCAAGATAAACTGAACTACTTAAAGAATGTCGATATCAGCGATGTCACTATGATGATTGGTGACGGCATCAACGATGCCCCAACATTAGCCGGCGCTCATTTATCAATAGCGATGGGTGGTGGCGCCGATGTTGCTAAAGCATCCGCAGACATGGTGCTCTTGGGTGATCACTTAGAACGTATTTTGGATGCAAGAAAACTTGCCCTACAAACGCGTAAGATTATCCGTGAAAACCTAGCTTGGTCTTTGGGGTACAATGTTTTCATTCTTCCACTTGCTGTTGCTGGGTTAGTCGCCCCTTATTTTGCTGTTGTGGGTATGTCTGCAAGCTCGATTATTGTAGTATCTAACTCTCTTCGTTTGCTTAAGGAACAAGGTAAATAGATGGAAAGTTTGTATATTCTCATCCCTATTGCGATCGTGCTTGTTTGCGTCGCGGCTGCCATTTTCCTCTGGGCGGTAAAAAGTGAACAATTCGAAGACTTAGAACGACAAGGCCACAACATTTTGTTCGATGAAGACGAGCAAAAAGAGAAAGATAAAAAATGACACCAGACTGGATTGGCGCGTTTTTTATTGGCCTTGTGGGTGCAGGCCACTGCATGGGAATGTGCGGTGGTATTGCCTCAATGCTGACCATGGGACAAGCCAATCCATCCAAACTGACTCCTTTATTCTATAACTTAGGTCGTCTATCAAGTTATGCTCTCATAGGTGGTATGGTCGGTGGTGCTGTATCTTCTATTTCAGAAGTAAGCCAGCTTAATAATGTTTTAGTTTGGCTAAGAATTACCGCTGCTGTGTTTATGATTCTGCTAGCCTGTTATATCGGTCGTTGGTGGCATGGGCTGCTTTATATAGAAAAGCTGGGGCAAGTCATCTGGCGAGGTATTTCACCTGCAGGCCGTTCACTCCTACCATTAAGACGCCCTGTTTATGCTATTCCTTTTGGATTCATTTGGGGCTGGTTACCGTGCGGCCTTGTTTATTCAACGCTCACTTGGTCTGCCGTGTCGGGCAATGCGTTAAACGGTGCTTCAGTCATGTTAGCGTTTGGGCTTGGCACCTTACCTGCCATGTTACTCGTAGGCCACTCCGCTGGCTCTTTATATAAGCTCCAAAACAATACGATGTTTCGTCATGTAGCAGCGACCGCTTTATTGCTTTATGGCCTGTATACCGGTTATGGCGCAATTTCCATCTTATCAATAACTTATTAGGGTGCTTTTGTGCCCTTTTTTTTGCACTACCCTTTAAGTCTAAGGGGTGCTAAAATATTGATGTATATCAAATAGTGAAAGGTTGTTATGATTTCTGAAAAACCTGCAACAAAGCGTATCCAATCGGGTGGCTGTGCTATCCATTGCCAAGACTGTAGTATCAGTCAGCTTTGTATTCCATTTACTCTTAACGAGTCAGAATTAGATCAACTCGATCAAATTATTGAGCGCAAGAAGCCAATCCAGAAAGGGCAAGAGCTCTTCAAGGCGGGTGATGAGCTTAAATCACTTTATGCCATTCGTTCTGGAACGATAAAAAGTTACACCATCACAGAACAAGGTGATGAGCAGATAACTGCTTTCCACCTCGCTGGAGATTTGGTTGGTTTTGACGCCATTACCGAAGATACTCACCCAAGTTTTGCTCAGGCATTGGAAACCGCTATGGTTTGTGAGATTCCTTATGAAACTCTCGATGACTTATCAGGTAGAATGCCAAAACTTCGCCAGCAGATCATGCGTTTGATGAGTAACGAAATCAAAGGCGATCAAGAGATGATCCTCCTGCTATCGAAAAAGAACGCAGAAGAACGCCTTGCAGCATTTTTGTATAACCTTTCTACTCGTATTTCTCAACGTGGCTTTAGTCCTCGTGAATTCCGATTGACCATGACTCGTGGCGATATTGGTAACTACTTAGGCCTTACTGTTGAAACCATTTCTCGTCTTCTTGGCCGCTTTCAGAAAGCTGAGATCCTGAGTGTCAAAGGTAAATACATTACAATTATTGACCATAGCGCCCTGATGGAATTAGCTGGCGTATCTTCAGAATCTTAGTAACATCAATGATGTAGCTCATATTGAGCTACATCATACTTCTCAGTTCCCCTCGCACATTTTCCTAAAACTCTTTCCAGAACTAAGCTACAGTAATCGTAAGCCCTCCTCATGTTTAAGGAGCAAATATGAGTATCTATAATAAAATCTTAGTTGTTGCTGACATTAATAAAGATGAACAGCCCGCTTTAGCCCGTGCAATGCAGCTTGCCGCCCAAAGTCGCTCACCTAGCCACGTCACATTTTTCCTCTCTATTTATGATTTTTCCTACGACATGACTTCTATGCTCTCGGTTGATGAGCGTGATGCAATGCGTCGTGGAGTGATTGGTCAAAGAGAAAAATGGATGCAGAAAATTGCATCAGAGTATCTGGTAGAGGGTGTGAATTTCGAAGTCCGTGTGGTTTGGCATAACCGTCCATATGAGGCGATTATTGCGGAAGTATTTTCTGGCGAGCATGACATCCTTATTAAGGGCACAAGGAAACATGATGTGCTTGAGTCAGTTATCTTTACACCTACCGACTGGCATCTACTGCGTAAGTGTCCTTGCCCTGTACTTCTTGTAAAGAATGCCAAATGGCCTGAAAACTCAAGTATTATTGCTTCGGTTCATGTCGGCTCTGAAAACGAAACGCATCTTGGTCTAAACGATAGTATGGTGGAACAATTGAAAAGCCTAACCGAGCGTTTAGGTGCAACCCCATACTTGGTCAATGCCTACCCTGTCACTCCAGCCAATATCACTATAGAACTGCCTGAGTTTGACCCCGCTACATATACTGATGCTGTCCGTGGTCATCACTTAACTGCAATGAAAGCGCTACGCCAAAAACATGGTTATGACGACGAGCAAACCATCGTCGAGCAAGGTCTCCCAGAAGATGTGATTCCTGAAGTTGCTGAGCGCGTGAATGCGGCGATGGTTATCATTGGTACGACTGGTAGAACAGGGCTTTCAGCGGTGTTTATTGGTAACACAGCGGAACATGTCATTGATAAGATCAATTGCGACGTTCTGGCATTAAAACCTCAAGGGTATATCAGCCCTCTCGATCCAAAAACGGCTATCTAAAGTTTAGCACTATAAATCTTCTAACAAATCCCTGCTACTTTTCGTAGAGCAGGGATTTTTATTAACTTCGTCGATTAGATCTGGTATCTGCGCTATTTATCCGTATCATACGCACTTCATTTTGTTTTGAAGACTGATTAAGACCGCAAGCTAATGACAGAGCAAATTCAAGAGCGTACTAAAGCTCAACAATACAACTTTAACAAGCTACAAAAACGCATTCGTCGCAATACAGGCCAAGCTATCCAAGACTTCAATATGATTGAAGATGGCGATCGCATCATGGTGTGTTTATCTGGCGGCAAAGATAGCTTCACGATGCTTGATATTCTGATGAGTTTGCAAAAGAGTGCTCCTATCTCTTTCTCCATTGTTGCGGTAAACCTTGATCAGAAACAGCCAGGATTCCCAGAGCATGTTCTTCCTGAATATCTGGAAACACTCGGTGTTGAATACAAGATCGTAGAAGAAGACACATACTCCATCGTGTTAGATAAGGTTCCAGAAGGCAAAACAACATGTTCTCTATGTTCTCGTTTACGCCGTGGCATTTTGTATCGCACAGCTAAGGAGCTTGGAGCAACAAAAATCGCGCTAGGGCACCACCGTGATGATATTCTGGAAACACTTTTCCTAAATATGTTCCACGGCGGCAAGATGAAAGGCATGCCACCTAAACTCGTTTCAGACAATGGTGAACATGTTGTGATTCGCCCACTGGCATACTGCCGTGAGAAAGACATCATTAAGTACTCAGAAATGCGCGAGTACCCTATTATTCCATGTAACTTATGTGGTTCTCAGCCAAACCTACAGCGTCAGAACATTAAGCAAATGTTGAACGATTGGGACAAGCGATTCCCTGGACGTATCGAGACAATGTTCCGAGCGATGCAAAATGTGGTTCCTAGCCACCTAGCCGACTTTGAATTGTTTGACTTTAAGTCCATTGACAAAGACTCTGGTGTAATTAATGGCGGTGATATCGGCTTCGACAAAGAAGAAATGCCAAAGCAAGATATACAAGATGAAGATTTGGTCCAAGAGTTTGACCCAAGCCTTCAGTTAAGTGTGACCAACATTTAACTCAGTGAATAGAATCAAAAGGGTCGCTACAAGTGCGACCCTTTGTGTTTGTGCTAATGTTGATTTGTTATGTGTGGCTCTATGGATATTTGTAACTCGTCTCTGTAAATGCCTGCTGGTTTATTCTGCGTATCACCAACGACAAACTTTATAGGGATTGAACGGCCAGATTCAGAATAAATACCATCCCAAAATGCAATAGCGTTGTTGATATCTATATTTTTGTTGTTTAGATACATTCGATAATTAATATCCCACCGTTTTTCCTGCGACTGGTGACGCAAGGCACCCAGGTTCATAGACTCCACAGACACCCTATAGTGAGTATTACTTTCGACCCAAAGTTTTGGCCCCATGTCGATGGATTTGTTGCTGGATAGCTCCCCAAGGTCCAACTCATAATGTCTTTGGGATAAACCATAAAATTGTATTTTGGTGCTTGGAGGTACGACAACCTTCACTTCTTCAGAAGTCAGTAACGTGCTCGTCGCAACATCGTTACTCTTAAGTGACACCTCCAGTTCACCAATAAATGTACCAGCTTTCATCCACTGATTACTCGGATATTTCAATTGGATAGTAGCCTCAGGTTTTTCTGTTGTTAGCGTCATATCCCATTGGTTCGCTCGCTGATATCCGATCTTGCTATGCCATTCAAACCGCAACATATTACGGTGTTCATTAGCTAAAAAATTTGCTCTATTACGCGTACCAATTTTAAGGTCAAATTGACACTCTTCCCCAGTTATATCTGCTTTTAAACGATAAGTTTGTACCAACGCGATTTTACTGGCTGAAAATACATCATAGTTTGATGGCACAGAAAGTGGCTCAATACTCAGCCTGTTTAAATGACACATTGCATGCGTAGAGAGTGAAACAAGGGTTAGTAACGTGGGTAGAATACATCGAGTAATCATCGTGTTAATCCACATATAAATCTCCGAGCATAATAAGTACGTCGCTACCTTCATCTAGCGTTATGTTTATAGCCTGTTGTTCATTTGTGTCTAAAGCAAGCCGGTATTGCCCAGGCCGAACGCCTGATAAAGCAAATCGCCCTGTTCGACTGGTAAAGAATTCGACGGGTGCTTGTTCTTCTTCACCTAAATACCACGCTGTTCCTGCGATTAGGGGGATCGGCTCATTTGTCGTTCGATAACGTAATGTACCCATTACTGTAAGAACGGAGTCTGAGCCTATTTTCAGCCTGAAGCCTTGCTTGTATCCAGGGTTCAGCCAAAAAGCGCCATCTCCTAAGTCATATCCCGGCCTTAAATTTTCGACGTCATAACCGACTATCTGGCCGTTATAGGCAACTAAATCAGGCAGCAAAATACTTTGGTTTGAAGTTAGGAATACTCTCGCATTTTGGCTGTTTTGTTCGGGATCTATCGCAATGTTATTGCCAGACAAACTTGCGTGTTTTTCTATGATCGCAAACGCGTCTCCGACTGGCCGCCCTACCGAAAATGAACGTCCAGAAAACGCCAATGCACTTGCAACTTCTAAGCGGGTATTATGTGTCTGTGCGCCCTCGTCGATATCTTCGACTCTTGTATTGTGGTCAAACAACGCACGGAAGCGATTTCCGGTGTATGTCGCCCCAGCATTGACATTGCTATCTGTACTTTCATCGGTATTCATAGACGCATATGCGGATATACCACCTGCACTTCCAACATCATTTTGGTAGGAAACATCTAATGTTCCCTGCTTTCTCTCACTAGAGTAGCGTCCTACTGAACGTATATTTTGACCAAGAGGCCAATTCAACGTAAATGAAGTAGCAAAATCATCATCACCATCGAGATACTTTTTGTAGTTGACTCTTGTGCTCCAACTCACCGGGGTATCAAACAAATAACCCGTTAAGCTTGGACTGACTGACCAGTAATCGTTAGTTGAGACCACACCCGAACTAAAAGTGGTATTTATAGAGGCTCTAAGCGATGGACCTACCGACACCGAACCAAATAACGCTACATAATGGTTAGTTAAGTTTACGGGATAATTTGTTGAACCATATTCACTAATACCTACAAAGTCCGGTGTTTGCTGCTCGTATATCAAACTCATTTGTGGTGAAGCTTGACCGCTATCTTCGAATGCAGCGTCAAACGCAAAGCGATAAGCATGGCCTGACTTTAAGTCAGGATGTTGACTTTGTGTCACAGAGAGTTCAGTAACCCCAAAAGGGAAGGCGTAGACAACTGAACTACCATATTGATACACATCCTCCCTACTTTGAGCATTCACCCCAATCGTCATAGAAGATGTCAGCCCGAAATCTAAATACCCATGGACGATCTTCTGATCGGTGAGATAATCGTTTTGATTATTGTTAATTTCCTTGGGGACGCCGACCATTAAGCTATATTCGTATTCCCCACTATCAAGCAACCCATTTCCTGTCGCTACAGAGAAATTAATCCGTTCCTCTTTACCTGTTGAGTCCGAGATGATTAGCTCGATTTCGTTGTTGCCTTGCGCAATCGGGATATCATTGAGGCTATAGCTACCCGCATTTAACGTCAGGCGTTGGACAACGATACCATCGACGACGACATTGACGTCTGAAGTCCGTGTTAATACAAAAGATCTTGCCGCTTTGGGTCTAACATTCTTCGTCGGTATTAAGCTGAAATCTCGTGTTAGGCCAATACCCAATATATCAGCGCCATCTTGAAAAGATTTACCCGCGTTATACATATCCCCTAGGACCAAGCGTGTTCCCTGGTTGGGAATATCAAAATTCAAACGAGTTCCTTCACGGAAATACAGTGAATTTTCACCGACTGTATGATGGTAGGACGACTCATACTCCAAGCTTGCTGCGCCAAAGTTAACCGCTGACTCTAATCGATGGTGATATTCACGTTGTGTTTTCTTACTTTGTGCTCTTGCCTCGTTACCGGACAAGTTTACGTTTATATAACCACTAATAAGTTCTGGCTCTAAATAGTTAGAGCTAGAATCTGCGGGGATTAAACTGATGTTTTGTGTAAGAGCAAGATGAGACGGGATAGAGATGACACATTCGAATGTTGAATAGTCAAAAGTAAAACCCAAACCGATAGACTCAAAATCACTCTGGGAAAGCGTTTCTTGGGGTTGTCGTTGTTCAAGTCTCGTCAATGCTTCTCGGGAAAGCACCGATTTTAATACTTCAATCGTTGATTCTTTCGGGAGTAAGATGTCATTATCCGCTGTAATCGTAATATTGACATCACCGACAACTCTATCACTTACTCTTAGTAATGTGGTTAACTCGATATCACGTCCTGTTGCGTTTATTTGAGACTGACTGGCCTGTATGGATGTTACACAGAACCACAGAGTTAAAAGGGAAAGGTATGTATACTTCAAAATTAACTTCTAACCTAAATTGTCTTTTACTGCTCATATCCAACATATTCCCCACTAGATAAATCCTCTAAGTTTGGAATATGGAAAGTACTTCTGGGAGGAAGAAACATTTCTTTCAGGTTGAGTTTGAGTTTTTGATGTTGATGAGCCGATGAAAACTCTAATAGACTCGAATATGTGTACTTACTGCCTTGATTCTCTAACGTAGCGGCCCCTTCATTATCTATGTTCAATACTATGCTTGGCTTATTTTGGTCGGAAGAAACATGCAGCAGCGCGTTATAGTGGATCTGTAACGCTATTCCAGTGCTGCTATCACTGGAATATAAGCTTGGTTGAGTAAAACGGACGAAGTAACTCTTTGACTCAGGGAGTTGTTCAGCCCCAATCCACTGAACGCGAAATACTTGCGTAGCGCCGGGCGTGAGTATCGCTGCTGGAGGAAGTACAATAAGGCTTTCGTCTTTAGGCTCTTTGGTGCCGTAGCTGCCATCCTTTTTAAACGCCAACTGTAAGAGACTTGTTTCTAACGGTAGTTTCTGAGTCGTATTGTTAACAACGGTAATTTGAGCAGAGCGACCGCTATTAACACTGTATTCAAGCACTGACGGAGAGAGGATAATTGAATATGTCGGATAGCTTGTTGTTAATAATGTCAGCCCAAGAATGAAAATCTTAAGTAATGCCATTATTTATTCCAGTGAATCCACTTCAATCGACAATGAACTTAGATCAAACCCTTCCAATGGTTTCATAGTAAAAATGCGTTTCTTTTGTGGTTGAACTAGCGTGCCGTCAATCAGCTTTCCGATCTCACTGCCTTTGAGACTTACCGATTGAACACCATCACTCACTTTCCAGTTTGTTTTATTAATCCGGCCATAGCTGTTGCCTGAATTGGTGACTTCAATGTGCCACGCTTCACCCTGAGCCTCTATATTTGTCACGGTTAAGTGTGGGTTGGTATTCTTAGGTTTAATGTTTATAAGAGTATTGAATTGCAGCAGTAGACCAACGTTTGCTTGCTCAGAGCTTGCTCTGTCTACTTGGACTTGTTTGACCGAAACGCGGTATGATTTGGACTCGTCTATTGCGGGCTCACCTAAATATCGAACCATAACGGATTGGGATCTTCCGGGTTCAATGACTGCTGTGACAGGTACAACCAACAGATCTGCGTCCGCTGGCTCAATTGTTTCATTACCGTACTCATCCATAACCATAGAAAATGGCAGTAATTCAACAGTAAGTGATTGAGTAGTCGTATTATCTACCCTCATTACCATCTGGGCTTTCTTCCCAAATGGTTCCATTTCAGACACCATAGGCTCTACACGATACGCATGTACAGACAAGCTACAACATATTGAAATTAAGCAACAAATGGTTCTGAACACGTTTTTAATCCTCATAAAGTTAATATGGAGACCAAATATGGCCTCCATTTATAAAGCTAAATTAGTTAGCAGTGATATTCATTGTGATCGTGTCAGAGTAACCGCCTGCCCAAGGTGCAGTGTCTACGTTGGTTACTTCAAGAACTGCTGCAACACCACTAGCAAGATCTAAAGAACCTGGGTAAGACATTGCACTTGATTCTAGGTTATTCGTGCCATTGCCACCTGGAGTCGTAAACTCAAGTGATGGAAGCCCAGTAGGTGTAAACGTCGCTTTGTAGCTTAGTGAGTAATCATCTGGGATACCGTCGTCTGCTTCTAATCCACCTTGGCTGCTAATCATGGTTACTTTAGCGCCATTAAAATCATTACATTTCATCGTCAAATTAGCAGTAGCGGTTTGCTGTGTAGACGGATTTTTAAGATCAAGAAGTAACTGATTACTGCTGATTTCACACACTGAAGGGTTCAGTGCTCGTACCTGAATAGACGTTGAATTCGCATACGCTTGCATCGCGAAAGTGCTCGATACCAAAACTGCGCAAACGGTTAACTGTTTCATAAAATTTCCTTAGATTGTTATAAATAGCTTACATACCGCCATAGACGTGAAATCATGCAAGTGTGATCTTATCTGCTGAAGTCGTTGATTGAAGGAAGCACATCAATCTCGACAACATCCTTGTATTCCCCTGCGTAGAGCAAAGGCCTTTCCAGCGTTACGTTAATTTCTCCTCTGATGGAAAATGGAGTAACGCCAGAGCTTTCAATAAGACGTGGAGTGGATAATTCTCGGCTTAAGAAATACGTATTAATTCCTAAATCGGGAATGACCAATCCTAAAGAGTAAGGTGCAACAGTTTGATCCGGAGAATGACTCATTCGTAACCCCCCATGTTTTGCAGACAGTGCAATTCTGAGTGGCTGATTGCAAAACAGATCAAATGAAATCGCGCTTGACAAATTTCTAGCCGAAAGTTCCAGAGCACTACCGTTCACTAATTCCATAGTGCAACGCGTCTTAATATGCCCTGAAATACCTATCGACAAGTTATTTGCCTGAACCTTAGCTGGAAATAATAAGTAAATACTCAATATTAAAGCTACTAAGTAATCTTTTTTACTTAATTGTTTCATTCCATACACTTCAGGTCTTACTGATTCGTTCGTAACTATACGTATTGATAAAAAATAGAAGTATGAAATAAGGAGTAATCAAGAAATAAGTATTAGAAAAAGTAGTACCGCATTACGATAAAAATCAACTTACTATTTACTAAATAAAAATTATAATTAGTTGAATTTTTGTGATTGAGTCCATTTCTATCGATAAATTATAATATTTGTATCAATTTAGATACACAATCGCAGATAAAATGCGGTGTATAATCCAACTCCCTACACTATCGTGCTGAGGTCCTAAATGGGAATTAAGCCAAAGACTTACAAAAACAAATGGCATATTCTTTTAGATGACAAAAACAGTTTTCACGCTCAACTTATAATACGAGAGCTAAGAAAAAACGAAAATTTAATCGTCACCAAGGGAAATGCCAATAATATTGACAAAATAGTTGATAAAAACAATGTTGATATAGTTTTACTGTCATTTACTTGTTTAAAAACTGGAAAGCACATAAACGACATATATTCAAATGGCCAAGGTGTTAGCTTAATTGTCTATGGAATACCTAGACAGATTAGTTATGAAGAACTGTCGTCTTGGGTGTGCATGAAAGGGATGATTTACGAAGACGCACCTATTGAGCACTTAATTAAGTGTATAGAGGCAGTAACTGCGGGGGGACTGTGGCTTCCTAGGCGTTTAATGGAACGGATGCTGGATCAATTAAGGCCTTATATACTTTCTCAACCGGATGGAGTGAGTGATTTAACAAAGCGAGAGAAGCAAATACTTAATTGCTTAGTTCACGGACACTCAAATTTAGAGATTGCAGATCGGCTACACATTGCTGAAAGCACCGTCAAAACACATCTGTATAAATTGTACAAAAAACTAAACGTCAGTAGCCGAAGAGAGGCGATACAAGTTGCAAAACAACATCAGTAATGAAACGTCGCTGATTCTTGGTTTTTCGTCAATGGAATTAGCAAGGCATACAAATGCCTTGCTCTATTTGAGGTTACTTTCCTTTTGGTAAGTACGGTAGAACTCGTGCTGTTTCTTGAGGCAATCGAATAAACCCACCCTCGCCAATCTCAGCTAAAGAAATTTGAACCTTACCGTCCACGATCTGTTTAACGTCGCCATTAGAAAACTGAATGGTTGAATTAAGTTTGTTCGCAAATTCTAGCGTGACACCTTCTACACTAGGGGTAAACCAGCTTGCAAACATGCCACCAAGATCTTCAAGCATGGCCTGCATTTGTGGCATCAATTTTTCAATTTCTTGGTAACCGACTTCACCTTTAAACGGTTCTATGGTCATCACCACCATAGAAAAATCACAACGTCGATCTTGTGGAGTTTGAACAAATACTAAAGGGTTTGCCTGACGCAAATTATTGTCTAACGGAACAATTAGCTCATTGTAATCTGAAGATTTCAGCTCTTCATAATGCTCTTCTTTTTCCATCCACGCTTTATCAATGGGACAAAGCTGCTTAGTATCGGCGTCTAAAAAAAAGAATCCGATTTTTACGTCATCGTGCCCTTCTTTTACATTTTGCTTCATGTGTGTATAGAGTTTGCTATACGTAAACATGTATTCTTGAGCGTAAACAGGGACAGCCGCTGTCGTTGCTAGGGCGGCTGTTAGAATAGCTAACGAGAGTTTCTTCATTGAATTTATAATCTTATTGTTTAGGAATTGGGCTTTCTATAAGCGTTCTATTATGGCGAATCATCGTTTTGATGTCGTTGACGTATGCCTCACCTCGCTCAGAGTATTTGAGCAAACCATTGGTTAAATGCAAAGCGGCTTCCATATCAATCAGGCTATCTCCGTTTACGTAACGTTGATAACGAGTTTCGCGTAACGCTTTATAGGCATCGTTTCGGTTTACATTCATGAAATAGCCATTAATCGATTCTTGAACCGCTGAAAATTTGGCAACCTCATGATCCATTCCTGACCTTCTTTTACGAGGCACTAACCCGCACCCTTTCACATAACACCACTGGCCAAAATAGTTATTGCCTTGTGTTGCGAATCGAGAGGTTCCCCAAGCAGACTCATTCGCCGCTTGAATAAGAACCAAGGCCGGAGGCAGCACATCCACTCTATGCAACATGGTGTCCAACCAAGCTTCATCAACACCTTGCTCTGGCAATTCCACGTTGTACAGATTACCCAAGTACCTAGCGTAGTTGGTTTGTTCTTGCGTCAATGGACCTTGTGAAAACGCAGAAGACATTGCCTCTAATCGCTGTCGTTCCTTCATTACGCGTTGATTCTCTAGTGCTATTCCTGGCTTTAGGTAGTCAAAAAAGGCCCGTTTCTTTTGCTGCGCGTTTTCAATCAAAGCAAAGTTTGGCGCTTTACCGACATCTGAGGCAGCGATTCCACTTATTGTGGAGCCAGTTGGATGGCCAATTGAATCAAAATTTTTCTTGTACTCAAAAAAAGCAAAGCTGGCAATAACGCCAGCTATAACTAATACGATGAACTCAATTTTATGCATCGAAAATTTGTGAATTCTTGTCATTGTTACTGTCGTTATCATCTTTATGGTTGTCGGAGGCGATAACTCTTAGCTTAATACCGAACATATTGCGGTAAATTACGCCTTTTACATGGAAGAAAAACGGCAATACAAAAATGAGTCCTATACCATAAAACATCATGCCAACAACAAACATCAGTGATACCAGCGCATAAATACCCGCAAGCGCAAATATCTTCTTATTTACTGCGCGAAGTGAAAGAAGCAATGATTGCATTGGTGGCACTTTTTTCTCACAAATCAGTAGAATAGAGTTACTGAATGCAAGCGATAGATACAGTGATAGAAACGGAAGTATCATCCCTGCGATTCCCTGAAGCAGCAAACTGAATAAGGTCGCAAGAATGACTGGAATCGTAAATTGAAGCCCCTTGGTGATATGGCGAGATTTCGTCGTTAAGCCTGCTGCATGACTCATCGCCATTAAACTAATGCCCGCATAAATAGGCGCGCTTATCACTTCGTAACTAAAGTTTGCGATCATGATGGCGCTGATAATATTCGGATCAAAGGCCTCTGGACTGGTGAAAGCATCAATAATCGCTAAAGGATCACCAAGCTGCATTTTGAGTGCGATGTAGAAGATCGCGAGCTGAATGGCGATTAAAGCCACAATAGCAGGAGAAAATGAAAGGAAGTTTTTGATGGTATGATTCCAAGCTTCTTTAAGGACATCACCTACTTTCAGTTCATAGTTTCCTGAAAGTGCACTCTCGACACTCCCGCCTAAATTAAAGTCTTTCTCTATGTCATTATTCATTATTGAATCCAGCGCTTAGTAACCACACTAAGCAAGCTTATTGATTAAATGTCACGTTGTAGTTGAGTGACATTATACTTAAACGTTTCCAAGTCTAAAATCAGATCTCGATTATTACCTCACTTTCTTGTCCATGTGATTAATAGTTGAACAAAAACACGTGATTGATAAGGTATAGAATCTTAACTCAGATATGGAATTTACGTGCGATTTGCGTCTACATCCGTTGTAGAACGAGTATGGTAAGAAATGTTTACTTTTACCTGCAAAATTTTTTCTGTTTCAAGTTAAGAAAATACTTTGAATTCACTATTTTGGTGATTATGATGCGCGCCTCTATTTTATATAACTGCGGGTCAATCACCAACCTTTGACCAATGTGGGAGAAAAACAGACGTTGAACGCTAAACAACAGGCAGGAAAACCAGTTATTCGTCTAACTGGCATCAGCAAAAGTTTTGATGGTAAGGAAATCATCTCTAATCTTAACCTTGATGTGAACCATGGTGAATTCCTTACCATTCTTGGCCCATCAGGTTGTGGAAAAACCACCGTTTTAAGAATGATTGCTGGTTTCGAGACCGTCGATCAGGGTGACATCATCCTTGATGACCAGAATGTAACGGATATTCCTGCTGAACATAGGCACGTCAACACAGTTTTTCAAAGCTACGCGCTATTCCCGCACATGACAGTGTTTGACAACGTTGCTTTTGGTCTGCGTATGCAGAAAGTCCCAGCTGCAGACATTGAACCACGTGTGATGGAAGCCTTGCGCATGGTCCGCTTGGAAAAAATGGCGCAGCGTAAACCGCATCAGCTTTCTGGTGGTCAGCAACAGCGTATTGCGATTGCACGCGCAGTCGTTAATAAGCCAAAAGTTCTTCTACTTGATGAGTCGCTATCTGCATTGGATTACAAACTCCGCAAACAGATGCAAATTGAGCTAAAACAGCTACAGCGTCAGTTAGGTATCACGTTTATCTTTGTTACTCACGACCAGGAAGAAGCACTCTCTATGTCTGACCGCATTATCGTGATGCGTGATGGTGTTATTGAGCAAGATGGCTCTCCACGTGAAATCTACGAAGATCCAAAGAACCTGTTTGTCGCCCGCTTCATCGGCGAAATTAATGTGTTCAACGCGACGATGATCGACCGTATAGATGAAAAACGCATTCGCGCTGAGCTTGAAGGCGTTGAGTCCGTTGTTTACTACGACAAAGAAGCGCGAGCGGGTGATAAGCTGCAAGTACTGCTTCGTCCAGAAGACCTAAGAATTGAAGAGATTAAAGAATCTGAACAGAAAGGCATTGTTGGCCATGTTACAGAACGTACCTATAAAGGTATGACTCTGGATTCAGTCATCGAGCTAGAGTCAGGCATGCGTGTGATGGTGAGCGAATTCTTTAACGAAGACGATCCTGATGTTGACCACTCTCTTGGTCAAAAGGTGGCGGTCACTTGGGTTGAAAGCTGGGAGGTAGTCCTAAATGATCAACAAGAAGTTTAATCTTCAGAACACAATCATTGCTGTGGTCGTTGGTTGGCTGACGCTTTTTGTTCTTGTTCCAAACCTGATGATCATTGGCACCAGTTTCCTCACTCGTGATGAAGCGAATCTGATTGAATTAACGTTCACGTTTGATAATTATCTGCGATTACTCGATCCCCTGTATGCAAAAGTGCTTATCCACTCTTTCTACATGGCGATTGTCGCAACCGTATTGTGTTTAGTGATTGGCTACCCGTTTGCCTACATCGTGGCAAAAATGCCGAGAAAGTGGCAACCAATCATGCTGTTTTTGGTGATTGTGCCTTTTTGGACTAACTCACTGATTCGTACTTACGGACTGAAAATTGTGTTGGGTACACAGGGGATTTTAAACAAGTCTCTAATGGCGATGGAAATCATCGATAAACCCATCCGCCTGATGTACACAGAAACCGCAGTGATGATCGGTTTAGTCTACATTCTGTTGCCATTTATGATTCTTCCATTGTACTCGGCTATAGAAAAACTGGACCACACCTATGTGGAAGCCGCAAAAGATTTAGGTGCAAACAAGTTCCAGATCTTTACTAAAGTCACGTTGCCTCTAACGATGCCGGGCATTATCGGCGGTTGTTTATTGGTATTGTTGCCAGCACTCGGTATGTTCTACATCTCTGACCTATTGGGTGGAGCGAAGAACCTTCTGATTGGTAACGTGATTAAGAGCCAAGTGCTCAACGCCCGAGATTGGCCATTTGGTGCGGCTACCAGTATCGCCCTCACGATAGCGATGGCCATTATGCTTTACGCCTATTACCGAGCGGGCAAACTGTTGAACAAGAAAGTGGAGCTAGACTAATGGGACGTACAGTTAGATTTAGCTTTATGACATTGGTGTATGCATTTTTGTATTTACCAATCATTGTATTAATTGTGAACTCATTTAACGCCAACAAGTTTGGTATGAAATGGGGTGGTTTCACGACCAAGTGGTATGAAACCTTACTGAACAATGACAGCTTAATGCAAGCGGCATGGCATTCGTTGAATGTTGCGGTATTTTCAGCAACAGCAGCTACAATTATCGGTAGCTTTACGGCAGTTGCCCTATTCCGTTATACGTTTAAAGGTAAAGGTGCAGTAAACGGTATGCTTTTCGTGGTGATGATGTCACCAGATATCGTTATGGCGATTTCATTACTTGCGCTGTTCCTTGTGCTAGGTGCTCAGCTGGGTTTCTTTACATTGTTGATTGCCCATATCACCTTCTGTTTACCTTTCGTTGTGGTTACGGTTTACAGTCGTTTAAATGGTTTTGACGTAAAAATGTTGGAAGCCGCGAAAGACTTAGGCGCGAGTGAATGGGTTATCTTAAAACAGATCATTCTTCCACTGGCGAAGCCGGCTGTTGCAGCTGGATGGTTATTAAGCTTTACCCTTTCACTGGATGACGTAATCATCAGTTCATTCGTGACAGGTCCAACTTATGAAATTTTACCATTGAAGATTTACTCAATGGTGAAGGTAGGCATATCACCAGAGGTGAACGCGCTTGCCACTGTCATGTTGGTTGTTTCATTAATTCTGGTCGTGCTTTCTCAATTGCTAGCCAAAGAAAAAGTGAAATAAAACCTGCATGAAATACACGAAACAGAATGGCTTAAGTCATTCTGTTTTACTATCTACGCTCAAGATGAGCAACGTTTGGTTTGGAGCTAACGTCAATGAAAAAATGGGCTACTTTATTAGCTGGTAGTGCATGTGCGCTTTCTCTGTTCTCTGGTTCAGTTACAGCAGAAGAAAACAAAGAATTAGTATTTATGAACTGGGGGCCTTACATCAACAGTAATATCCTAGAACAATTTACTAAAGAAACTGGCATCAAAGTTATTTACTCGACTTACGAGTCGAACGAAACGCTGTATGCAAAGCTAAAAACACATAATGAAGGTTATGATCTTGTTGTGCCATCGACCTACTTTGTTGCAAAGATGCGTGACGAAGGCATGCTACAAAAAATCGATAAATCTAAGCTATCAAACTTCAATAACCTTGATACGAACTACTTAGACAAACCGTTCGATCCAAACAACGATTACTCTATTCCACATGTTGTCGCAATCACTGGTCTGGCAGTAAACACGGATATGTATGATCCAAATGACTTCCAGAGCTGGGCCGATTTGTGGAACCCTGAACTTAAAGGCCAGCTAATGCTGATGGATGATACTCGTGAAGTCTTCCATATTGCATTGCGCAAGCTAGGCTACTCTGGTAACTCTACCGATCCTAAACAAATCGACGAAGCATATGCAGAGCTACAAAAACTAATGCCAAACGTATTGGTGTTTAACTCGGATAACCCGGGTGCACCTTACATGTCTGGCGAAGTCGGCGTAGGTATGCTTTGGAACGGTAGCGCAGCAGCAGCACAAAAAGAAGGTCTGAATTTAAAACTGATCTTCCCTAAAGAAGGTGGTATCGGCTGGGTTGATAACTTTGCGATTTCTTCTGGTGCGAAAAACGTAGATGCTGCACACAAGATGATCGACTTTTTGGTACGCCCAGAAATTGCTGAGCAGATTTCTGCAGACACGGGCTACTTAACTGCAGTTGCTGAGTCTAATGCTAAGTTTAAAGATGTTGCTCCTCTGTTCCCTTCTCAAGAAGATCTTGACCGTGTTGAGTGGCAAGATGCAGTGGGCGATTTAACCGTGAAGTATGAAGATTACTTCTTGAAACTTAAAGCTGGTCAATAAAACGACCCCACTTTAAAAATAGGCAGCATTCGCTGCCTATTTTGTTTGTTGACTGATATACTTTAGTTTTTGTATAGCTTGTCTTTCGACAAGCACTTAACCCACTGCTTAATCAGAATATTTCGTCCCGATTGATGCTCTGATGGCTAGGCAAAAACAAAAACGGAAAAGTAATGAAAAGTAAATTCTATGCAAGCGCACTGTGCGCAGCGACTCTAATCGCTTCACCTGCAATGGCTGCTGATCAAGAACTCTACTTCTACAACTGGTCTGAATACATCCCAAATGAAGTTCTTGAAGACTTTACAAAAGAAACTGACATCAAGGTTATCTACTCAACTTATGAGTCTAACGAAAGCATGTACGCAAAGCTTAAGACTCAAGGTTCTGGCTACGATTTAGTAGTACCGTCTACGTATTTCGTATCGAAGATGCGCAAAGAAGGCATGCTTCAGCAAATCGATAAGAGCAAACTTTCACACTTTGCCGATCTAGACACAAACTTCCTGAACAAGCCGTTTGACCCTAACAACAACTTCTCTATTCCATACATTTGGGGTGCAACAGGCATTGGTATTAACTCAGACATGCTAGATAAATCATCTGTAACCAAATGGGATGATTTCTGGGATAGCAAATGGGAAGGTCAGCTAATGATGATGGATGACTCCCGTGAAGTGTTCCACATCGCACTGACAAAGCTGGGTTATTCACCAAACACGACCAACCCAGATGAAATTAAAGCGGCATATGAAGAACTAAAAAAGCTAATGCCAAACGTATTGGTCTTCAACTCAGACTTCCCAGCTAACCCGTACCTAGCGGGTGAAGTTTCTCTGGGTATGCTTTGGAACGGTTCTGCTTACATGGCTCGCCAAGAAGGTGCTTCAATCGACATCGTCTGGCCAGAAAAAGGCGCCATCTTTTGGATGGACAGCTTAGCCATTCCAGCTGAAGCGAAGAACGTTGAAGCGGCGCATAAGATGATAAACTTCCTTCTACGCCCTGAAAATGCCGCTAAAATCGCTTTAGAGATTGGTTACCCTACTCCAGTAGCTTCAGCAGTTAAGTTGCTACCAAAAGAGTTCGCAAACGATCCAAGCATTTTCCCACCGCAATCCGTTATGGATAGCGGCACATGGCAAGATGAAGTTGGCGAAGCGAGCGTAATTTACGATGAGTACTTCCAAAAGCTTAAAGTGAACAACTAATCTGTTATTTGAGCATAAACGAAGAAAGCGGCATGAAGCCGCTTTCTTTTTGCCTATTAGTAATGCTAAGCCGTGGCAGTCTGAGAATCTGGATTTTGCAGCGCCAGTATTTCATCAACCAGCTTAGGAACCTGCTCGCTTGCTCTACCATAGCGTTTTTCTACAAATTCACTCTCTATTGCGCTTGGCTCGAGATTTATTTCTATCGTATGTGCCCCACGCGCCCTAGCATCATGAACAAACCCCGCCGCGGGGTAAACAACCCCAGAAGTCCCGATAGAAATAAACAAATCTGCTTTTTCCAACGCTTCGTAGATGTCTCCCATGCGCAGTGGCATTTCACCAAACCAAACTACATGTGGGCGTAATTGAGATGGGATTTGGCAGCAGTGACAAAGATCACCAGTTTTTATCTCGCCCAGCTCTTCAATCACTTGGTTCGATTCACTACAGCGAGCTTTAAGCAATTCACCATGCATGTGAATGACATTGTGACTGCCTCCTCGCTCATGGAGGTTATCAATATTTTGAGTGATGATGGTTACTGTGCCTTCCAACTCATTCTCTAAACGCCCCAAAGCGATGTGTGCAGCATTCGGTTCAATGTGGGGCTCTTGAAGTTTTAGGCGACGCTGGTTATAAAAATCTTGAACTAAATCGGGATCACGAGCGAAGCCTTCTGGTGTCGCAACATCTTCAATACGGTGATTCTCCCAAAGCCCGTCCTGAGTCCTGAAAGTTTGTATTCCTGATTCTGCTGATATACCAGCACCTGTCAATACAACTACATTACGATACGGAAACTTCATACTACGTCCTTGTTTAAATCCTTTTGTCTTAGCTTAGCATTTGGTAAATAACATCAGAAGACATAAGGATTAGACAATGGTCTAAAGCACGTATTCATTAATTACGTAATGTGAACTTGCACAGGGCCATCAGGGTGAGAAACATTGAAAGTTACGCATTTAAAAAGTCTTCAAACAAAAAAATAGCCCTGAACTTTCAGGGCTATCTTAGTTAAAGGTTTGGACCTTTCGAGAAGGTAAACGGTTGGTTGTCTTTGAGCTTTGTCATCCCTTGATACATTCGAATAAACCAAGTGAATATCGCGAATAAACCTAGCAGCATACCAACATAAGGAATGTAATAGGCGATGCTGTCTAGCATACTGTTCTTATACCAGTAATCGTTAACCCCTACTAACACGCCATTAGAGGTTGCGACAGTAATAATCAATACGACAAAATAGGTTAAATTTAGGAAGAAGGTACGAATCAAGCCGTAGTAATGCGAATCTAAGACCTCTCCATCTTCACCTTTATCCAGCCGATAACCTGCGTAAACAATAGCAATGACACCAGATATCAGACACGTAAAAGGCGTCAAACAGCTGAGTATATACGCAACCCAAACACCTTTATGAGGTTTGTTCATTCTTTTGAGCTCCTTGTGCTTCTTCCGCTGGTGCCTCACCGCGTTCCTTCGCCATCACTTCCTCATACCAAAGGTCGTGGTGTTCTTTGGCCCACGTTTCGTCGACTTCACCTGTTACCATTCCTTCAAGTGCGCCTTCCATCCCAAACAAACCAATGTAGATATGGAAAATGAAACCACAAATGAGGATGAGCGCCGCTAGCATATGGATCAGGTTAGACAGCTCCATGTCGCCTCGTGTTTGCCCAAAGATTGGGAAATCTAGAACCAAACCACTCGCCGCGACCACGCTACCTACGACGATAAGTAGCCAGTAGAGCGCCTTTTCACCGGCATTCGAGAAACCCGCCGATGGGTGCGACCCTTTGTGCTTACCTACCATGCCGCCGAGTTTCATAAACCAAACGAAATCGACTTTTGTGAACACTGATTTACGCCACCACTTCAACAAAACACAGACCAGCAGCACACCGAATATCGGACCCATATAGTTATGGTACTGCTTAGCGAGCATGATGATAAAACCCCATAGATCCGTTGGAATGTAAGGTTTAAGAAAATGCTTGCCGTAAACCAACATCAGACCACTGAAACCTAAGGTTAAAAAGGTGAAAGCCATACTCCAGTGCATTGCTCTATCCAGACGAGACCAACGCTTTATACGCTTTCCTGTCCTTGGGGCACTTAACATAATTGGCCCCATGAAAATATAAGCAAGACCGACCATAGCAATGCTTCCGAAGATTGCGATAGCCCCTGCTGGTGACATCCACTTCTCTTTCAAAATGTACCAAGCTTCACCCGGCTGGCGAATCAATACACCGTGCTCTGGAAATTGGGAGGTCGTGTAGCCCTCTTCGCCCTGGCGCACTTGACGCCAATAATCCGCTCCGGCCAATTGCGTGATTTCTCGTTGTGCAACATCAGACTCATTTTGCTCACCATACGCTGGCAACGATAAAGCAAATAGCAATGCTGCCATGAATGACAGCATTGTGAGAGATGCACGTTTAAATAATGAAAACATGACTCTCTCCAGTATTAGCTTTTCGTTGCGTCATATGACAAGTCATTACCGTCTGTCCAACCTGCGCCTTCAGCACCGCGCTCTACCACACGCTGACGGAAAATGTCTGAGACTTTATCCGCGTCACCCGCTAACAGCGCTTTCGTTGAACATAGAGAGGCACACATCGGTAACTTACCTTCTGCAATGCGGTTCGCACCGTACTTTTGTTTCTCCTCTAAACTACCCGGCTCGGTTTCAGGGCCGCCGGCGCAGAAAGTGCATTTATCCATTTTGCCTCTTTCACCGAAAGACGCTTGCTTAGGAAACTGCGGCGCACCAAACGGACAAGCAAATAGGCAGTAACCACACCCAATACACAGATCTTTGTTGTGCAGGACAATGCCATCTTCAGTATGTTCAAAACAGTCAGCAGGGCAAACCGCCATACAAGGCGCGTCGGTACAGTGCATACACGCAACAGAGATAGAATTCTCACCTGCCTCACCATCGTTGAGTGTTACCACGCGGCGACGCTGAATGCCCCACTCTAGTGCATCATCATTTTCGTTCTTACATGCAGTGACACAGCCGTTACATTCGATGCAGCGCTTGGTGTCACAAAGAAATTTCATTCTAGCCATCAGTAGACTCCTTACGCTTTGCGAATGTTACATAGGGTGACTTTGGTTTCCTGCATTTGCGTGACAGGGTCATAACCATAAGTCGTTGCAATGTTAGCAGATTCACCAAGTACATACGGGTCTGTGCCTTCAGGGTACTTGCCGCGAAGATCTTCACCTTGGAATTTTCCACCGAAGTGGAATGGAATAAATGCCATTCCCGGTTTCACGCGGCGTGTGACCATTGCTTTAACGTGAATACGGCCTTTCTCCGCACCTTCAACCCAAACCATGTCACCATCTTGGAAGCCGAGATCGTTCGCGTCTTTCGGGTTGACTTCGACAAACATCTCTTGTTGCAGCTCAGCCAGCCAAGGGTTTGAACGAGTTTCGTCACCGCCACCCTCATACTCAACTAAGCGACCAGACGTCAGTATGATTGGATACTCACCAGATTTATCTTGATCCTGAATCGATTTGTACATGGTTGGTAAGCGATAGATAGACTCGCTGTCATCCCATGTTGGGTAATCCGCAACCAAATCACGGCGTGGTGTGTACAGTGGCTCGCGGTGCAGTGGCACTCTGTCTGGGAATGTCCAGACGATTGCGCGTGCTTTCGCGTTACCAAATGGATTACACCCGTGTTTGATTGCCACACGCTGGATACCACCTGAAAGGTCGGTTTTCCAGTTTTTACCTTCTGCCGCTGCTTTTTCTTCTTCGGTTAAGTCATCCCACCAACCTAGATGTTTGAGTAGCTTGTCGCTGAACTCTGGGTAGCCATCTTCGATTTCACTGCCGAGTGAGTAGCTATCTTCTGCCAGCAAGTTATTGCCTTCGAACTCAACACCAAAACGCGCGCGGAACGTACCGCCACCTTTTGCCACAGGTTTAGACGTATCATAAAGAATGTGTGTACCTGGGTGCTTCATTTCAGGCGTGCCCCAACATGGCCAAGGCATTCCGTATGTATCTCCATGAGCAGGGCCACCTTCCGCTTCAAGCGTAGTTTTGTGGAAGGTATGCCAGTTTTGTTGGTGTTCTTTCAAACGTTCTGGACTTTGGCCGGTATAACCGATGGTCCACATTCCTTTGTTGAATTCACGAGTAATGTCTTCAATGAGTGGCTGGTTATTTTCGACCTTTATGTGTTTAAACAACTGCTCTGAGAAACCAAGCTTCTTAGACAGCAGATACATAATTTCGTGGTCCGGTTTGGAATCAAACAGTGGTTGCACGACTTGATCACGCCACTGAAGTGAGCGGTTTGACGCCGTCACACTGCCGTAGGTTTCAAATTGAGTTGTCGCAGGCAACAGATACACACCATCGGTACGGTCGTTCATTACCGCAGCCACGGTAGGATACGGGTCAACGATGACCATCATATCCAGCTTTTGCATCGCCTTTTTCATTTCAACGCCACGCGTCTGAGAGTTCACCGCGTGACCCCAGTAGAACATGGCGCGAATGTTATCGTTCTGCTCGATGTTGTCTTTGTTTTCTAAAACACCATCAATCCAACGTGACACTGGAATACCCATATTGTTCATTGGCTTTTGGCCACGGTATTCATTTTGATCGAAGCGGTCCTTGATCCACTCAAAATCGACATCCCAGACACCTGCCCAGTGTTTCCATGAGCCGTCCGCAAGTCCGTAGTAGCCAGGAAGTGTATGTGATAGTACGCCAAGGTCAGTCGCGCCTTGTACGTTGTCGTGTCCACGGAAGATGTTTGCACCACCGCCAGACTTACCCATGTTACCGAGCGCCAATTCAAGCACACAGTAGGCACGAGTGTTGTTGTTACCCGTGGTGTGCTGAGTACCACCCATACACCAAACCACGCAGCCCGGACGGTTGTCAGATAGGATTTTTGCCGTTTTGTAGACTTCTTCTTCGGCTACGCCAGTGACACGCTCCACTTCCTCAGGGTTCCATTTCGCAACTTCTTCGCGAATTTCATCCATACCGAATACACGTTGCTGGATAAATTCTTTATCTTCCCAGTTGTTTTTGAACACATGCCATAGAAGACCCCAAATGAATGCCACATCAGAACCAGGACGCAAAGAAACGTAGTAGTCAGATTTTGCTGCGGTACGTGTGCGGCGCGGATCTGCAACGACGATCTTACAGCTGTTTTTCTCTTTCGCGATTAAGATATGCTGCATGGCAACTGGGTGCGCTTCTGCTGGGTTTGAACCGATGAAAAGCATCGATTTGCAATTGTGCATATCATTAAAAGAGTTGGTCATCGCGCCGTAACCCCAGGTGTTTGCTACCCCTGCCACGGTGGTTGAGTGACAAATACGTGCTTGGTGGTCAACGTTATTGGTACCCCAAAGTGAGGCCATTTTGCGAAACAGATACGCTTGTTCATTACTGTGCTTCGCACTTCCTAGCCAGTAAACGGAATCTGGGCCTGACTCTTTTCGAATTTCGAGCGTTTTATTACCGATTTCTTCAATCGCTTGATCCCAAGACAGCTTTTTCCACTTTCCGTTTTCAAGCTTCATTGGGTATTTAAGACGACGCTCACCATGACCATGTTCACGCAGAGCCGCACCTTTAGCACAGTGTCCACCAGCATTAAATGGGTGATCAAATGCCGGTTCTTGCCCTGTCCAAACACCATTTTGAACTTCGGCGTAGATACCACAACCCACGGAACAGTGAGAACAGATCGTACGTTTGATCTCTGTTTTTGCATCAGGATCCACCGCTTTAGCTTCCGCTTTTTTGATCATTCCTGGAGAAAATAGAGTCGCACCAGCAACCGCTCCACCAGCAGCAAGCGAGGTGTTTTTCATAAATGAGCGGCGTGATATACCCAGCTGATTTTGCTCTTTGCTCACACTATCTGAGCGTTTCGTTAATTTCATTATTTAGCTCCTATAGTGACTCGTAATAATCGCGGATATGTTGGGTTTCTCTGTAACCCGTCTGCTTAGGTTTTTGTACCGTTTCTGTTGTTTCCGTCGCATTAGCTACTTGAGCGGTCCCCGCGACAACAGCGCCGCCAATTGCAGCAGTCGTCAAACCTTTCAAAAGCTCTCTACGGCTTGTATCTACCTTGTTTTTATCTTTCATATTGCTTCCTTACCTTCACGGTATGTGGAGAATCAAAACTCCAAATTTCGACGCGACGTTGTTATTGCTGAGACTGGTCGTACTCAGTGACGTTTTTCACATCAATTTTTCTTTTGTTTTTATTGCTATAAGTATTTTCACTAAAGCGAACCTGCTCTAGCGATAAATAGGTCGTCGTGAATTGAGCAACAGCTCGATAGAAATTAGCGTGTTCAGCTTGCTTAATCTGCTCGACTAACTTTTCAAACCAAGCTGCAATGTGGTGGTTAAAAAATGCTTGCTGCCGCTTTTCGTCTTCACTTGAGATTAACGCCATCACTTCACAAAGCGCGGCGATATGATCTTCCGGTTCTTTAACCCCTTCTTCACGTTGGAATCCAAGTCGTTCAAGATCGTGGCGGATGTCAGCAAGTGGCTTTTCCATAAGCGAGCCAGTACGATGCCATGAAGCAAATGGAACCACTTCGCCTCGGCCAATGCCTATAAACAAATCTTGATATTCGTCTTCGAGCGCATCCAACTTGGCATTTTGTGCGGCTTCAATAAGCCCTTGCCAAGCGCGTTGCATGTCACTTGGGGCGTCTTCTGTTTCAATGTCGGACAGAAAATCGAGTAGCTCTTGATCAGGGCACTTTCGATACAAGGTAGAAAGCAGAAAATAAATTTCAGCGCGTAACGTTTGTTGTTGATTTTCCACGGTCACTCCTAGTATTTCAGTTGCTTCATTGGGTCTTCCGCCATCGACTCAAACATGTCGATCACACGGCAGTCTTCACACATTGCAATTCGGTTAATGGCTGACTCGTCCTGGAAATGTGAGTGACCGCGTAACTTAGATTGAAGCATGTCAATCATGGATTGCGGTGCAAAAGGTTTGTGGCAACGAATGCACTCCGCCGCTTTTTCTTCATGAAGAACAACCGCGTTTTGGCGTGCCTGAGTATTCCAGTTCATACGAGTCGTCAGCGTTAATGCGTTTTCAGGACACGCCTTCTCACATAAGCCACATTGAACACAATCTTGTTCTATAAATTTCAGAGATGGTGAGTGACCGTCTGTATACAGTGCTCGTGTAGGACAAACACTGACGCAGCTCATGCACAAGGTGCAATCTTGACTGCTACAAGAAACGTTACCAAACGGTGCATTCTCAGGAAGAGGCGCAATAGTTTCTGCAGGGATTCGTTTAGTGGCTAGGGCGTCCAGAGCAGTCAACAAACGCTTACGTTTATTACCGCCTAATTCACCCACAGACAAATCAAAAGACTCAGTGCAAAGCGTTGGAAGCCCTTCTCGAAGCGACTCAACATAAAGGATATCAATCGTCTCATTGGCAATACCAAGCTGACTAAGAAGCTCTTGCGCCATAGACACTTCACTATTCAGAACTCGTAAAATAGTCGGTGGCATATAGCTGCTTGCAGCAAACAAAACCTGTGTTGCGCCATTTACGAGGGCGGCAAACCAAGAATCCATCCCTACCGATGGAAGTTCTTCCACAACAATCGGGATAACGTTATCTGGCAACGTTTTTAGCGCGCTTACATTGTGTGACTCATGGCGAGAGCTACAGAACATGATGATGGGATCAACACCGCCAGCTTTGAAGTAATTTGCCAGAGTCCGTTCGATGAATTTTTGGGTATCTTGTGGGTTGGGTAATGCGTAATGAATCGCTTCTGTCGGGCATGATGTGGCGCAAGTACCGACGCCTTGGCAAAGATATGGGTTAATCTCAATTCGATGACCAATTTTATCGTTGCCTTCACTCGATAATGCACCGGCTGGACAAGACTCAACACATCGTTCGCAACCTTTTACGCCACGAGAACTGTGCGCACAAAGATCGGTATCTAAACGGAAAAATTTGGGCTTATCAAATGTCCCCATCAGAGTCGGTATCTCTTCAAGAGCATCGGCCAGTTTTGGATGACCGCGCCCTACCGGATAATAACCCGGTACCGGAACTTCCTCTGTCATACAACTATTCAGACAAAGGTCGAGAACGATATCAAAGCAGTCATGATTGAGTGCAACGTTAGCTAGATTGGTTGAAATACCGTTATTTTCAACAAGGACTTCGAACGTTCCCAAGAAACCGGAAATTTGAATACTATTCGCAAAATAGAGGTTAGTGTGCTTTCCGCTTTCCCCATCGGTAGAAAGTAGCGTAAGGCTGTTCATCTGAGATAGCTGGTCAGCCGCGCTTTCAATAATGGCTGTAGGGCCAACAATGATGGTATTTCCGCCGCTTTCATAGCTAACCGTTGGAGGAATAAGGTTTGTCAGTTCGATCGTGTTTGCAAACGCATAAAAGCGAGCTTTACCATTCGATGACTTTGATTCTTGTAATAGTTGTTTAAGCATTGCTCTGTTCCATGTAGAACGCCATATTCACTGATATGACTAAAGCAATTGATATACCAACTTTTTTATCTTTTAATATCAGCTAGTTAATTACACAACTAACGATTAAAGCTCAAATAAAAAGAGAGTGAGACAAATTGTCGCACTCTCCCAATTGATGATTTGGTCAAAATGTACCTACATCTAATATGGTCTATTTTGTCCCATATCATCGGTAGTATCCGTTTCAGATTGAGGCTCTTCAGCTTGATGAGCGTCAATCACATCATCTGATTCAACAGACTCGATCGAAGTCTGCGCATCTTCTTCTGTCTCTTCTTCCGGTTGATTCATCCAATCTCTTAGCTTCGCAGCAACCTCACTCGATAAGCTCTTCACCGACTTATAATCATGGTCATAGTCATTGAGCCTATCGACTTCACTAAACTCTCCAGAGAGAAAGAGTTTTCTCAATGCCGCTTTCTTAATTGCAGATTCAGCCTCAGACGCCAATAACGCCGCAACAGAAGTCTCGTCATCTGCTGTCTGTTCTACACCTTCGGCCGCCTCTTTATCGTCAAGTGCAGCGCTGAGTGCTTCATCAGGCTTGGCATCCAGTTCGGTTCCTTGAGCATCTTGCTCCGAAGAGACAGTCTCTGGAGTATCGTCACTCTCACCATCAAGTTTGCGTTTAGACCAACGACTTATAAAGCTACTTTCCACTTGAACGCCCCGCTCCTTTTCGTTTTTTCTTTCTGGTCTCTAACAATTCACCATGACGGCCGATAAAAGCCTCCATCCACGCTTGAATGGGTAGTGGCATATCATTGGACAATACAAGGTAGTCACCATCCATATATTGACCGGCCGCACTTTGAGAAGCGGTAAGCGTGACAATCTTAGGATGCTGCTCATCTTCAACTATATCAACCACCAAAAATAGCTTCGGTTGTTGAGAGCTGAGATTGAATCGGTAATCGGTGCGTTCGTCTCGATGCAATTGCAACGTTGCTACTCGCTCATTAAACGAATCGGGCTGTAAATTAAAACCGGTCAACTGCCACTGAGTGGTCAGCCAGACTCCGGTGGTGATTTCATGAGATACCAGTCCGCATTCCATTGACCAGAACTCTTCACTCTTCACCAATTTTTGGTAAGCAGTTTGTTGATTTGACATGTTTTTCCTGCCTTGGTCTATACTCTTCTTCATACCAAGCAATATCTATACCTAGTATAGGCTCAATCTAGCTAAAGTTTGAGTCAAGCAGCACTCTTGCCGCATAAAAATAGGACACATCTGAATTAAGGAATAGTATTTGCTACTTATATGTTCCAGAAATAATAAACAAAAGATTTATAGGACGTCTCGTGGTGAAACCTAACATAATCAAAACCAGTGAAAATCCTCAACAGACTATCGAAGTGGAAGTCTATGATGAATATGGAGAAAGGCTCGTAAAGCAAATCGCGTGTGAGCGACCTCTTACCGTGATGTTGAACTGGAAAGAAGTGGTGACCCTCATGACGATTGGCTCTCGGCCAGAATCCTTAGTGTTGGGCTATTTGAAGAATCAGAGCTTTCTACACGACCCAACGTTGCTTGAGTCAGTGATCATTGATTGGGAAACCCATACCGCCGCGGTCATTACCAAAGAAAATACCGAACAAGTCGAGAGTGCGTTAAAGAAAAAGACGGTTACGTCTGGGTGCGGTCAAGGCACTATGTATGGCAATGTCATGAAGCAGCTAGAGAATTACCAAGTTCCGCAAGTGGCGCTCAAACAGTCTGAAATCTACTCCGCACTCGAAGCGCTTACCCATTACAACGATACGTATAAAAAAGCAGGAGCAGTTCATGGCTGCGCCGTCTGTAAAGCAGATGAGGTGCTCTCTTTCGTCGAAGATGTAGGTCGACACAACGCGGTTGATACGTTGGCCGGAGAAATGTGGATCAATGGCGAATCTGGCGAAGATAAAATTTTCTACACAACTGGACGCCTGACGTCTGAAATGGTGATTAAAGTTGCTCAAATGGGTATTCCGGTTTTATTGTCACGTTCCGGTGTTACCCAAATGGGACTGGATTTAGCGCGTCAGTTTGGCATTACGACAATTGCTCGTGCGAAAGGGCTTCGCTTCCAAGTGTTTACTGGCGCTGAAAAGATTGAATTTGATGTGAAAGGCAGTATGCAGGATTAAAGCGCATACTTCCGTTAGAACAGCTCGTTATAGCGCGATAAAATATAGAAACGATAAAAAAGAGCCTCGATTAAGGCTCTTTTTGTTATTTGTAACGCTTGGTTTAACCGTCAATACCGCGAGTTTTCAGGTATTCTGCATACGTACCACGGAAGTCATGGATCTTGCCATCACGAATCTCAAGAATACGTGTTGCTAGTGAGTCTACGAATACACGGTCATGAGATACGAAGAACAATGTACCTTTGTACTGCTCTAGTGCCGTGTTTAGTGATTCGATAGATTCCATATCCATGTGGTTAGTCGGTTCGTCCATTAGCAGCATGTTTGGTTTTTGCATCATTAGCTTACCAAGCAGCATACGACCCTGCTCACCACCAGACAGAACTTTGACTGACTTCTTAATGTCGTCTTGACCAAATAGCATACGACCAAGGAAGCTACGTAGCACTTGCTCATCATCGCCTTCTTGACGCCATTGACCCATCCAATCCATCAGTTTCAAGTCTTCTTCAAAGTCATGCGCATGATCTTGCGCGTAGTAACCGATGTTTGAGTTTTCTGACCACTTGTATGAACCTGTACGTGGCTCAAGAACGCCAGCCAATGTGTTAAGCAGCGTTGTCTTACCGACGCCGTTCTCACCGATAATGGCAACACGCTCACCGACTTCAAAAATCGCATTAAAGTCAGCAAACAGATCATTTTCAAAACCTTGGCTTAGGTTTTCAATTTCTAGCGCGTTACGGAATAGCTCTTTCGATTGCTCAAAACGAATAAATGGGTTTTGACGACTAGACGCTTTAACTTCATCGAGTTGGATCTTATCAATCTGTTTTGCACGCGATGTTGCTTGTTTTGCCTTTGATGCGTTTGCAGAGAAACGCGCGACGAAAGTTTGTAACTCAGCAATTTGTGCTTTCTTCTTCGCGTTGTCGGAAAGTAGACGCTCACGCGCTTGGCTCGCCGCAGTCATGTACTCGTCGTAGTTACCTGGGTAAACACGAAGTTCGCCGTAATCTAGGTCAGCCATGTGCGTACACACAGAGTTTAGGAAGTGACGGTCGTGCGAGATGATGATCATCGTACAGTTACGCTGGTTAAGCGTTTCTTCTAGCCAGCGGATGGTGTCCATGTCCAAGTTGTTGGTTGGTTCGTCAAGCAGCATGATGTGCGGGTCAGCAAATAGAACCTGAGCAAGAAGAACACGCAGTTTCCAACCCGGTGCAACTTCACTCATCAGGCCGTAGTGTTGCTCTTCAGGAATACCTACTGCAAGTAGCAGTTCACCCGCTTTTGAATCAGCCATGTAGCCGTCCATTTCAGCGAATTGCACTTCAAGGTCAGCGACCTTCATGCCATCTTCTTCGCTCATTTCAGGCAGCGAGTAGATGCGGTCACGCTCTTGCTTTACTTCCCATAGCTCTTTGTAACCCATGATAACGGTATCGATTACCGTGAATTCTTCATAAGCGAACTGGTTCTGGTTTAGTTTCGCCACGCGTTCATTTGGGTCGTAGCTGACGTTACCGCCCGTTGGGTCTAGCTCGCCACTTAGGATTTTCATAAAGGTCGACTTACCACATCCGTTAGCACCAATCAGACCGTAGCGGTTACCTTCACCAAATTTTACCGAGATATTTTCAAACAGTGGCTTAGCACCAAATTGCTGCGTGATATTGTTAGTGGAAATCAAAGTCTTTACCTATTAATTATGAAAATCCGCGCCACACTACTGATAACAGCCTCTAACTTCAAGTGTTGTTTTGAGTTAAAGGCTGCTTTGAGGATTAGAGGTTAGTAATTTTCAATTCTGATTCAGCACGTTGGGGAAGATAAACACTAAAAGTACTGCCTTGCCCCCATTCTGATTCCACTTTGATTTCGCCACCAGTTTGGCTAAGGATACTCTGAGACACAGACAACCCTAACCCTGTTCCTTCCCGTTTGGTGGTATAAAAAGGAGAGAAGATACGTTTCAGGTTTTCAGGCTTAATGCCACAACCTTCATCTTGAACATGGACTATTGCCCCAACGTTAATGCCGTTTTCAGTCCAGTCTTCCGTTCTTACCGTGAGTTTGCCCTCGCCTTGCATGGAATGAATGCCATTCATTTGTAAGTTGACCAATATCTGAAGAAGGTGATGTCTATTCACTTCCACTGAGCTTTTCGCCTGCAAATCCGTGACAAACTCAACCGCACGTTTCTTAGTTCCGGTTTTTACTAATGTAATGCTTTCTTCGACGATTGGGTTCACATGTTGCCATGTCACTTCATCTTGCACGCCGCCCTGACGACTGTATTGCAATAAACTGCGGGTGATGTTTCTAATTCGGTCGATTTGAGCATGAATGGCGTTGATTTCATCTTGTACTCTCTCGGCTTCATCTGCGAGTTCAAACTGAATCAATTCAATATTGCCAAGTATCACCGCACTAGGGTTGTTGATCTCGTGCGCAATACCAGCCGTCAGTTCACCCAGCGCCGCGAGTTTCTCATTCACGATCAACTTGTCGCGTGTCTGATTGAGAAGCTGGATATGAAGTTCCAGTTCTTCTGTTTTTTCCTTGAGACTAGCGGTTCGGTGTTCAACTTTCCCTTCTAACGCCACTGCAGCTTGTTCCAGTTCATTTTTTTGCTTTCTTAGCAAATCCAGCATCTGATCGAACTGTTTAGCCAGCTGAGCCAGCTCATGGTCATCATCCAAGTTTAATGGGCCAATTCGTGTCTCTTTGCCCAATTGGATCATTTTCACTACCCTGTGAATATGCTCAATGGGGTTAAACAAATCTCTCGAGCCGCGATAAACAAGAAATCCAGAGATAAGCAACAGCGCTAACGTGGTAATAAAGATTTCAACAATATTCGTCATGTAAGTTTTTACAAATGGCCAAAGCAAATAGCCGGTGTAAAGCATCCCTATGACGTTGTTATATTGATCATGAATGGGCTGATAGGCGGTGATGTACCAGGCGTCGTAGACATAAGCGCGATTCACCCACTCTTTATCTGCCCCTAAAACACTTCGGTTTACTTCTGATGACACTCGCGTCCCTATAGCTCGGCCGCTATGATCATCACTATCAAGGGGCACATTGGTGCTTACGCGCAAATCATCAAGAAAAACAGTCAACGTGCCCACTGGGCGTAAGGCATCGTCTTTAGACGGGTAAATCAAATCTCGAATCTGATCGACAAGGGTGGTGCTGTTATTTAATAGCAGTCCTCCATCGAGGAAGCCAATAATGTCATTTTGTTGATTGTATATCGCCACAACAGTACGACTGACAAGCCCGCGTCCTTCAACGCGTTGAGTATTATAGATGGGTATCTGCGCCCGCTTAGCTAAATCGTCCCCAAATTCTTTCAGTTCATCTTGGCTTAACACATCAAAGAAAGACTCCTTGCGCGTTAAATCTAAGTAATGGGATGTATCTATCCCTTGTTCTACCCGATGAAAACGCAAGAAATCCAAATTGTAGTTGCTTTTTTGCGCTGAGACCCAAGCTTGAAAATCGTCAAATTCAGAAGCCCTATTCAGCCTATCGACGAAGTCATAAGAACCCGCGAATGCTTTGACATGAATAGCCTGCTTATTCTGAATTAACTCGACACTGTTTTCTGCTACGTCTAACCGTTCAGACACATCAAGCAACGTACTTTGCCAAGTGTAATGAATCGACCAGTAGACTGTGATACCGATGAGCGCAACTAAGGTTAAGAAAATGGGCGCTGAAGTCAGTATCATCAGCCGGTAGCGAACCATGGTTTTAAATCGATGCCGCCACTTGGACCATAAAGCCCCGTTACTTGGCATAACTTGAATCCCCGGTTTCCCAATCTTTGAACTTTCTCTCTAACGTTTTTCGTGCCACACCAAGGTCTCGTGCGGCGGCAGATTTGTTACCATCATGAAAATCCACCAGCTGAAGAATGTGCGCCCTTTCGACCTCTTTTAATGACCAGTCATTGGGGTAACCATTTTGTTGCTCTGAGTCTTGGGGAAGACCCAGTATTTCACTACCGGTTGAAACCGTTACGGAAATACTCTTCTGAGAAGTTGTGCCGTTAATATCTCTCCAGTGGTGCGCTGGCGGCTTTCCAAGCAGAATGCAGCGCTCAATCAAGTTCTTTAGTTCCCGCACGTTACCCGGCCATTCGTACTCATTTATCGCACTCATATCCTCATGCGCCCACTTAGGTTCCGGAACACCAAGCTCCGCAGCGAGCATACGCGTGAAGAATGGAACAAGTTCAATCAAATCGGCCAGTCGCTCTCGAAGTGGAACCACATCAATTTTTAGGACGTTAAGACGATAAAAAAGATCCCGCCTAAAGTTTCCCTTCTCAACTTCTTGCTCAAGGTTCCTGTTGGTCGCTGCCACAACACGCACGTCAATATTTATCTCTTGCTCGCTGCCTACCGGACGAATAGTACGCTGTTCTAACACACGCAACAGTGCTGATTGCATGGAAATCGGCATCTCACCGATTTCGTCTAAAAACAAGGTGCCGCCGTTGGCAACGCGAAACAGACCTTCACGATTTTTTTTCGCTCCGGTAAATGCCCCTGAAGTATGGCCGAATAGTTCACTTTCAAGTAATTCAGGCGCAATAGCACCACAGTTAACTGGCACAAACGGTCCTTTTCGTTGGCTGGCGTCATGGACTCCGCGAGCCACTAACTCTTTGCCCGTGCCAGATTCTCCTTCGATTAGCACCGACGCTCGTGAAGGCGCGAATTGAGCAATCAGTTGTTTGAGTTGCTTGGTACGCTCGGAGCTTCCAACGATATCTGTCTTAATATGGCGTTTAAAATCATGTCGCAGTGCGTATTGATGCCTCTCGGAAAGACGCTTATCCATACACCTTTGCACCGCTTGAAGCATTTGATTCAAATTAAAAGGCTTAAGGATAAAGTCCGATGCACCCAGCTTTAAGGCAGAAATCGCGGTTTCCAGATCGGCGTAACCAGTCATAAATATGACATCGGCTTTTCGGTCATCATCGTTGAAGGCTTCTTCCCATTCTACCCCCGTTCGCCCAGGCAAATTAATGTCCAAGATGATCAAATCATAATGATGCGCCAATCTCAGTATTTCTGCCTCTTCAATGCTTCCCGCGGTATCGACTCTTGAGAACCACTTGCTTAACGCCTTATTAAGAATGGTTTGCATCCCTAGCTCATCATCGACAACGAGAACAGAAAATGCTTGATATTGTGACACTTTATTAGGATCTAAGATTGGCGACATAGTGACTCGGTATAATTTGTTGCAACTAGGACAGAGTGTACCAAGTATTATGCAATTGAGTGATAGAAATGTGCGACATTTTGTCGCTCCTCAAAGTTTTTATTGTGTAAACCCTTGGTGGTTCGTTTGAATGGAATCACAGATTATTGGCACTAAGATTGCTATATATGCTCGTGCGTTTATAAAAACGGACCTGAATGTCGGAGTATTTGGAATCGACATCACTGAGCAATTACCTCATAAATGGAACAATAATTATATGAAAGCAATCACTTTTACTCTTACAACAGCGTCTTTGGCTTTAGTCAGTTATTCTGCATTCGCAGCGGAAGACAATTCACAAGTTCGCTTGGCTACGACGACGAGCACTTACCACTCTGGCCTTCTCGATTACCTACTGCCTGAGTTTGAAAAAGATACCGGTTACAAAGTCAATGTTATCGCTACAGGTACAGGTAAAGCGCTTAAAATGGGTGAAAATGGCGACGTTGACCTAGTGATGACGCACGCTCCAAAAGCGGAAGCGAGCTTTGTTGAAAAAGGCTACGGCATGGAGCCGCGTAAGCTGATGTATAACGATTTCGTGATCGTTGGGCCGAAAGCCGATCCTGCGAAAATTGCTGACTCTAAAGAAATTGCTGACGTATTTAAAAAAATTGCCAATATGAATGCGACGTTCATTTCTCGTGGTGATGACTCAGGTACACATAAAAAAGAGAAAGGCATTTGGGCGCAAACTCAAATCGAACCTAACTTCGGTGGCTACCGCAGCGTCGGCCAAGGTATGGGCCCAACGCTGAACATGGCAAATGAAATGCAAGGCTACACAATGACTGACCGTGGTACGTGGTTGGCTTATAACAACAAACTGGATCTTAAAGTCTTATTCCAAGGCGATAACAGTTTATTTAACCCATACCAAGTAATTTTAATTAACCCTCAACGTTACCCAGCGATCAATCACAAAGGCGCAAAAGTATTCAGTGATTGGTTAGTAAACGATAAGGGTCAGCAACTTATCAATGACTTCAAACTCAATGGCCAACAACTTTTTGTCGCAAACGCAGACAAGAAATAGCCATTTATGAGCCTTTGGCAAACAACACTCGATGCGCTCGCCTTATTGGTGAGCTTTGACAGAGAGCTTTGGGAGATCGTTGCGGTCTCCTTTAGCGTTTCTGTGACGGCTATTTCCATCGTCATTTTGCCCGCTATTTTTCTCTCCTTTTTACTGGCCCATGCGGATTTTCGTGGTAAATGGTTTCTACTTTCTTTGGTTAACACGCTTCAGGCAATACCGACGGTTGTGATTGGTTTATTGCTCTATATGTTGCTTTCCAGAGCAGGACCTTTAGGAAATTGGGAGATGCTGTTTACGCAAAAAGCGATGATTCTAGGGCAAATGATGATTGGTTTCCCGGTTTTAGTCTCGATGATGCATGGCGCACTACAATCGAGTGATCGTCGGGCGATTGAAACTTCGATCACGCTAGGTGCTTCCATTCCACGTATAGCGACCACGATGATTTGGGAAGCGAGATTTCCACTCATGGCCGCCAGTATCGCGGCATTCTCTCGTATTGTCACCGAAGTTGGCTGTTCTATGATGGTTGGCGGAAACATCATGGGTCTCACCCGTAATATTCCAACCGCGATCGCCATGGAAAGCCATAAAGGTGCTTTTGCGCAAGGTGTTGCATTAGGGATTGTGCTACTGTCATTAGCTCTACTACTCAACTTCTTACTTACCAGCATGCGTGGAAAAGGCTACATGAGGACATAAGAGCGGTATGACCATTCAGATTAATGCACACAACTTGTCTATGCGCTTTAAAGAACGCGTGCTTTTTCACATCCCTGTATTAACGATTGGGCCAAACGAAGCCGTTTACCTCAAAGGCGATAACGGTGTGGGTAAAACAACGCTGTTAAAGATTTTATCCGGTTTATCCAAGCCAACAACTGGATTCGTTGACGCAACCAATGATGGCTGGTTTCGCCGTCTATTCAGTCGTGCCGGTCGCAAAGACGTCATCTATCTACATCAGTCTCCTTACCTTTTTGACGGTACAGTTTATCAGAACGTGGTTTATGGTATCCGCTATTCAAAAGAATCGACAAAAGATAAGCGAGCTCAAGTTATTACGGCTTTACGGATGGTAGGCTTAGAAACTTTGGCAGATGAACATATTTCAGTGCTGTCCGGGGGAGAAAAACAAAGAGTGGCGATGGCGCGAGCATGGATTCTCAAACCGTCGATTTTGTTAATGGATGAACCTAGCGCTTCTCTCGATCAAGAGTCTATCGACCGCATCGTGTTTATGGCAAAAGATTTGCTCAAGCGAGGGTCAAGTATCGTGATTACCAGCCATCAAAAAAACGCACTGACGGAACTATGCCGTAAGCAATGGTGGTTAAAAGACACGACTTTGGTAGAGTCTCCCCTGTTGCAAGTTATTACAGATAATAAACAAGAGAACAACTATGCTTCTTCCCACGCAAACTAGTTGGGTTATTTTAGCGGGTGGTCAAGCCAGCCGTATGGGCGGCAAAGACAAAGGCCTTATCGAGTTAAACAACAAGCCGCTGGTGCAACACGTTATCGAACGCCTTTCATCGCAAACTCCAAACGTATTAATTAATGCCAACCGAAATCAGGAAACATACGCGCAGTTTGGCGAAGTATTTAGTGATTCATTTTCTAACTATCCTGGTCCAATGGGCGGCATACACGCTGGCCTTATCCATGCACCAACGGATTGGGTTGGATTTGTCCCCTGTGACAGCCCACAAATCAATACCGACCTCGTAAAACGCTTTTGTGACGCGGCAGATGACACCACCGATATCTTGGTTGCTCATGATGGAGACCACCAGCAGCCCGTTTTTACGCTGTATCATAAGCGCGTACTTCCAAAACTAACGGCATTTCTTGAGCGTGGTGATAGAAAAATAATTCTTCTCTATAACGAGTGCAACATGCGCTACGTCGATTTCAGTGACTCTCCAGACTGCTTTCTAAATTTGAATACCCCAGAAGAACTCGAACAATTTGGAACATTAACCTCATGAATGACTCATTACCTATTCCAATTCTCGGCTTTGCTGCGTACTCGGGCACGGGTAAAACGACCCTTCTGGAAGCGCTGCTGCCTAAGCTGACGAAAGCGGGCCTGCGTATCGGTATGCTCAAGCACGCCCACCACAACTTTGATGTCGATAAAGAAGGCAAAGATAGCTATCGGTTAAGAAAAGCTGGGGCTTCGCAAATGTTGATTTCTTCTCGCAACCGTTTTGCGCTGATGACTGAAACCCCTGACTCAGAATCTGAATTTGAATATTTACTGGGTCGATTCGACACCTCTAAGCTGGACATAATCTTAGTCGAGGGCTGCAAAAACATCGCTTTTCCAAAAATTGAACTGCACAGAGAAATCGTCGGAAAGCCTTGGCTATACCCAAATGACGGTAACATCATTGCCATCGCATCAGATGCCCAAGCTACCGATACCGACTTACCACAAATGAACATCAACGATTTAGAGTCGATTTCGCAGTTTGTGGTGAACTACGCAGCTTCCCATAAGCCTGCAAAGCAAAGCAACAGCACGGACACCGCTTCCTGTGATACGCTATCTCCTGCTTTTCTGTCTGTAGAGCAAGGGGTAGCAAAGATTTTGTCTTTGGTCGGCACGGTAGAAGAAACTGAGGAATGTGCAGTTGAAGCGGCTTATGGTCGAGTTCTGTCTGATAACGTTGTTTCACCTGTTAACGTTCCGCAATATACAAACTCCGCAATGGATGGATACGCGATCCGTAGCGATGATCTACAACGCGAGACATACAAAGTGGTTGCCGAAGTCATGGCGGGTCATGCTTACGATTCCCCACTACAACTCGGCGAAGCTGTAAAGATCATGACGGGCGCACCGACACCGGAACATGGCGATACTGTTGTCATGCGCGAACAAGCCACAACAACCGGTGACACGGTCACGTTTAATGGCGTAAATATCAAGCCGGGTCAAAACGTTCGCCAAGCTGGCGAAGATTTAGCGATAGGAAGTAGTGTTTTCAATAAAGGGCAACGCTTATCGTCCGCTGAAATGGGCATGATAGCCTCACTCGGATTTGATGAGTGCTCTGTCTTCCGACAATTAAAAGTGGCCGTTTTTTCCACTGGTGACGAAGTTCAAGCACCGGGTACACCGCAAAAAGTGAACTCTATTTATGACTCCAACCGTTTCACCATTATTGGATTATTAGAAAAGCTAGGTTGCGACATTCTTGATTTTGGCATTCTAGAAGACAATGAAGAGATGATGATCCAAGCGCTTCAAGATGCCTCTGAACAAGCAGATGTCGTGCTGACTTCTGGCGGTGTATCGGTAGGCGACGCGGACTACATCAAACTCGCTTTAGAAAAGCTCGGCCAAATCGACTTCTGGCGTATCAATATGCGACCAGGTCGACCACTCGCCTTTGGTCAAATTAATGGTAAGCCGTTCTTCGGTTTGCCCGGTAACCCTGTCGCTGTCATGGTGTCATTCATTAACTTCGTTGAGCCAGCCCTAAGACAAATGCAGGGTGAAGAAGGCTGGCGACCGCTTAAAGTCAATGCTGTGGCTTGCGAAAATCTTCGCTCCCGCCAAGGCCGAACTGAATTTACTCGCGGCATATACGAATTGGATACAAACGGGCAGCTCACTGTACGAACCACAGGTAAACAAGGTTCGGGCATTCTACGTTCTATGAGTGAAGCCAACTGCCTAATTGAAATCTCCCCTGCGGTAGATACGGTAAAGTCAGGTGAAAGCGTGACAATCATCCCACTTCAAGGCAGAATCTAGGGTTAGAAGTTTGAGGCCAGCATCGCTGGCCTCTTTATTTGAACTGTATGAGAAACACTATGGCTCGCACCATCCTTTACACCTACAAAGGTGAAGACAAAACACTCACTTTTTCTTACGAACAACACCGTAATATCCATGAAGCCGTTGCTGAAGCAGAAGGGATCGATATTTCAAATTACCTGAAAATGGAACAGCAAATTGAAGCGGTATCCGATACCAAAGCTGTCCGTAATTATCGTGATAACCATTTTAGAAAGTTAGGTTTTGAAAAGCTCACGCTAAAACAAAAAGAAAACCGCGGCGTTGGTGAAAAGAACCGTTAACACGTCGACTTCACGCTCTCATAGCCATTATGTAGAGCGTGGGTCTCACACCGTATTCTTCTATACTGCAATGCTTGGCTAATTCTCAGCCAGTCACACTCCCTAGTCTCATATTTAATCTCATGTAACCGCTTTTTTCACAATTTTGTGCGTTTAATACAACTGTAACAATATACACGCAAAAAAAATGCTGTTAATTTTAGGCCCAGCTCAACAACAAAAAACAAATATAACAATTACATTCGGAATATAAGCCTTTTTATGAAAGCCCTTATACAGAAAATATTCAACGCTCAGGATGGTGAGGAGTTCAGCCTACAATGTTTAAACGAAATCTATACAAGGTATGCTCCCGATCACTGTTTGGTTGCGGAATATAACCAAGAAAAAAATATCGCTACCACCCTTGTTTACTTAGCACAAGGGAAGCGATTGGATAACATCTCTTATGATCTGTTAGGAAGCCCCTGTGAAAAAGTCATGAACAACGAAGTCATGTGTTCGTATTCTTCTGACGTCCAACAATCCTTCCCTAAAGACATAGTCCTGCAACACCTTGATGCAGAAGGCTACATCGGAGTACCACTACAAGCAAAAAATGGCCAGATCGTTGGTGTACTGGCTCTACTGTTTGATTCTCCGATTGATGAAAGCCAATTTGATTCAAACTGGCTTATCACTATTGGCGTGTTAATAGGTAATTCTGTCCTACGAGAAAGATTGACCAAAGAGAATAACAAACTACTCCAGCAATTTGATTATTCTGAGCAGATTACGGATACCTGCTCGTGGGCATGGAATGTCAAAAACAACCTGTTTTACTATTCCAGCAACCTGACTCGCATGTTCAACATCTCGCCAGATAGAAAGCTCAGTTTTTCAGACTTCTTTAATGACTATATTTTTAAAAGTGATGCGCAATATCAGGAATTCATTTCTCAAACGATGTGCCAAGATGATGTATCACGACTTATCGTTCGACAAAAAGAATGTCATTCCAACATGCAACTAGAGATGCGTTATTCCAAGCGCTTTAACGATTTCGGTGAACTGGAAAAGATAGAAGGTAACATCAAAAATATTACCGACCTTTCAAAACTCCAGTTAAACAGTTCAGTGGCGGATCAGATTATTCAGCTCTCTGATCGGGGCATCATGTTAACTGATCAGAACAACCACATTATGAAAGTGAACGCCCGCGTCGAAGAGATTACAGGGTATAACGAACAAGAGTTACAAGGTCAATCCACTCGTATTTTCAGTTCTGGCATTCACGATGCGGAGTTTTACCAAAAGATGTGGCAATGTATCCAGAGCACTGGCCGCTGGTCGGGTGAAATATGGAATAAAACCAAATCTGGCGCGATTTACCCAGAAAAGCTACAAATATCCGTGGTTGAAGATATAGACGGGAAAGTCACAAACTATATCGCCATTTTTGAAGACATGACCGCACATAAGATGATTCAAAACCAGTTAGCTCGCTATAAAAATAAGCGTGACTTTACTGGACTGATGACTCGAACCAAATTTATCCGTAATTTAGATGAACGCGTTGATCAAATGGTTGTTCTGATCGACATTTGCCGTTTTTCATCAATAAATACTCTCTATGGCGAAGCATTTGGGAATAAAGTGCTAAGACATGTTGGGCAAACCCTCACAGAGCACTTTTCGTCTTGTTCTTCTGACATTTGTCGTTATGGCGCGGATCAGTTTGCGCTGACGCTCGGTGAATCTTACTACGAACAAATCGACATTATTACAGAACGTATTCGCACGGTGTTAGAGGCAGAGTTTGCGATAGAGCAACGCAAACTGAAACTTTCTGTCAACATTGGGCATTCGAATCATGAGTACTCGGCTGCGGAATGTCACCCACTCACACAGGCTTACTATGCGCTTGATAAGGCAAAAAAGCGCCCTGTACCAAGCACCATTAAGTATTCCGCTTTGATGGAGCAAAGCATCAGTCGTAAGCACAAACTCGGCGTTCTGCTAAAAATGGCCATCGCAGAAAAAAGACTGCACGTTGAATACCAACCCATCTTCGACATTCAAGAAAATAGAGTCGTTAAGTTTGAAGCATTGGCGCGATGGACAGAAAATGGCGAAGTCATCTCTCCATTTGAGTTTATCCCTATTGCCGAAGAATTGGGTTATATCCGTGATCTCGGCCAGCTGGTATTAGATATTGCATGCACCGATATGCAAAGGCTGAAAGAACTTGGCCACGCCAATATGAGGATCTCTATTAATCGCTCGATTGAAGAGCTCAATCATGAGGAGATTAATAACTCATCGATCCTAAATACCATACACGAAGCTGGATTGAGCACCGATGACTTTATCATCGAAGTGACAGAGTCGATTCCTCTTGAAGACAAGCCAGAAGTTCAACGATTGCTAAAACATCTAAGACAGAACGGGCTTCGACTCGCACTTGATGACTTTGGTACAGGCTATGCGTCTTTTTCTAATTTGATGAAAAATACGGTAGACATACTGAAAATTGACCGGTCGTTAATTAAAAACATTGATACCGATAAGAACAATGCGGTGCTGGTAGAATCTGTGGGGCTATTGGCTAATCAACTGGGGCTAGATGTTATTGCAGAAGGCGTAGAGACAGAGGAACAACTTCAACTACTCAAATCTATGGGTTGTCGTTTTATCCAAGGCTACTACATCAGTAAACCAACGCCATTTGAGACAGCGATAAATCTACTTCAATAACGTTTCATGCAGCGTTAACGTCTACAACGGAAACAATAAGAGCTTGCCTAGGGCAAGCTCTTATTTTTTATGGGGTAAGCTTACTTAATATTTAAGAAAGCCGCACCACGAACACCACCTGAGTCACCGTGTTTTGCTTTGATGATTTTCGGGCACTTAGCCACTGAAAGGAGATATTTTGGTACGCGCTTAGGCATTTCTTCGTAAATCAACTCAAAGTTTGAAAGTCCACCACCCAATGCAACAACATGTGGATCGTTAGCAGTGAAGATATTTGCGAAACAGATAGCCAGTAGTTCCATGAAACGCTCAACATGCTCCACGGCTTTTTCTTCACCTTCTGCGTGAGCTTTGATGATCTCAATCGCTTTCTTATGCTCACCAAAGTAGTGTTCGTAAATCAACTCAAAACCACGACCAGATAAGTAACTGTCTAAGCAACCTTTTTTACCACAGCCACAACCTAGCAGTGGAGCGTTTTCGCCTAAATGGAACCAAGCGTCCAGCGGCAAACGCATATGACCAAACTCACCAGCAACGTGGTTACGGCCAGAAAAAACCTTGCCTTCGTAAATCAAACCGCCGCCAAAACCCGTACCTAAAATCAGACCCATTACCGATGGCTCGTCTTTTAACTCTTCATCCCATGCTTCAGAAAGCGCAAAACAGTTCGCATCGTTTTCAATTTTTACACTGCGGCCAATTTTTGCTTCAAGATCCGCGCGTAGAGGCTTGCCTTTTGCAGCGGGTACATTGACTGTTAGCACGGTTGCATCATCAGCGTCTTCCATTCCCGGCAGACCTAGACCAATTTTGCCTTCGCATGAGAATTCGTTGTCGTACTTCTCCACTAAGCAAGCAATGGTGTCGACTAACAATGGGTAATCGTCTGTTGGTGTTGGTACGCGCTCGGTTGCGACACGCTCTAGTTTTTCGTTAAATGCACCAAATTCAATCTTGGTACCGCCTACATCAAAACCGTAGTACATCAACTCTCTCCCAGAATATTCAAATCAAAAAAGTAAAAAATAAAAAACTGACTCATTATCCATATAGCTACGCCTACAATCCGTGACCGATGACATATTTAGTCTCGTGAATTATCTAAATGCTTATTCCCTAATCCGCAATTTGCTGGACTTTAGAGCAATCTCTCTTTTTGCATCGCAATGTATTGGTTAAGCGAAGGGCGTTGCTCATCCACCTTTCCACGGCTTTTGCTAAGCAAATAACTTTCTTTAAACACTGCAAACCAGTGTGTCAGCGTATTGGCTGCTTGCTGATCATCAAGTTCTGCAAACACGAGCGATGCCACTTCAGCCGTCGCAAGGTGCTGCTCGTTGTCAGAGCGTCGCATCATGTATTGAGAGATAGAATCGGGCTTGATGGACAGTACAGGTAATGAATCTAAGTAAGGGGATTTTCGGAAGATACGCCTCGCTTCTCTCCAGCTACCATCTAAAAAGATAAGTAGTGGCGTTTTGTGTCCGCAGTAATCACGAGCTTTACCGGTGATCAATCGTGTCGAATCATCGACATACTCATCAGGGAACACCACAATAGGCTGATAGTGTTCGTGATTGATCAGCTCAAGCATTTCTTTCGATGGCTCGGTGCGACTCCACTGATACACATACCCTTCTTGGACAGTATCGAGAATCAGTCTGCCTGTGTTGCTTGGCTTAAACACCTCATTCTCTGACACCAACAACATCACCGCGATATTCGTATCGATTTTCGGCTGGTACTCACAAATACAGTGCATCTCTGAAACTTGGCAATACTGGCAACGCTGTACCTTACACCCACGTGCATTGAAAGGTTTGGTCGACTTTTCCAGTCTGTCTTGGTATAGGCGGTGAAAAGCGTGGACTCTCATCGTGATTCATTGATAATGGAAAGGGTGCAAAGTGTACTCTCGATCTTGAGAGTTGCAAGCATAATGCTCATCTAACTCGGTGATTTTAGGGTGAATGACTTAGAGGTAAGTTGCACTACGTCGCCACGACCATATTGGGACACACAACATGCAAAACCCAGATGTCATTCGCTTTAGTTTCTTTTTGTCCGTGCTTATTCTCTGCGGCATTTGGGAGTGGGTAACGCCCAGAAAGACCTTAACTCAAAGCAAGGCCTATCGCTGGTTGAATAATCTTGGGTTAATCGCATTCAATTCCGTCTGTTTAAGCCTTCTGATGCCGATAATGGCGTTTGAGGCAGCCATGCGAGCTAACGACAGTGGCATAGGTTTTTTTCACTTAGTCAACCTCCCCTTTACAGTAGAGCTCATCGCCTCTGTGCTGTTGTTAGATTGCGCCATCTACGCGCAGCATGTGCTTTTCCATCGTATTCCTTGGCTCTGGCGATTGCACCGAATGCACCATGCTGATCAGGACATTGATGTCACCACAGGGACTCGCTTTCATCCGATCGAAATATTACTCTCTATGGGGATTAAGGTTGCGATTGTCTATGCCCTTGGCATTTCTCCCATCGCGATTGTTGTCTTTGAAATTATCTTAAATGCCAGTGCGATGTTTAATCACAGCAATGCAAAACTGCCTTTAAAGTTCGATGCGTTTCTAAGACGTTTGATAGTGACACCCGACATGCATCGCGTACACCATTCGATTATTGCCCGCGAGACGCACTCAAACTTCGGATTTTTCTTATCGATTTGGGACAGAGCGTTTGGTACGTATATCGACCAACCCGAACTTGGCCACGACAAGGTGGTTATCGGTCTGCCTATATTTCGTGAAACAAAAGAGCAAAGGCTGGATAAAATGCTTACCCAACCCTTTCGTGAACAATAAAAAAGGAGCTTTTCAGCTCCGTTTTCGTTGTTAGTGGTGTAATTCGTACTTGTGAAGCATCGTTTGCTGATGCCCTGCGATCTCGGCCACCTGCTCTGAACTCTCCACCATAGACTCTAACTGAAGGTTGGTCTGCTTACCTTGCTCTGAAACATGCGTAATTGAACGGCTGACTTCCGCTGTTGCTCTCTCTTGCTCTTCGGTGGCGACAGTAATCTGTTCAACGCGTTCACGGATCTGAGACACAGCATTCGCGATGTCTTCAAAGGTGTGCTTCACCTGTTCGCTAGACTCCAAAGCAAAGGTCATTTCTGTTCTGGTGTCGGTCACCGCAGAACGCGATTTCTCTGCCGCTGTGACCAACTCGCTCATGCGGTCACGTATTTTGCTTGTTTGTTCAGAAGTATCGCTGGCAAGTTTACGCACTTCATCTGCAACAACGGCAAACCCTCGTCCTTGCTCTCCCGCACGAGCCGCTTCTATGGCTGCGTTCAACGCCAGCAAGTTCGTGTTGTCTGCGATGCCGGCAATCATATCGACCATCTCACTGATCTGCTTCACACGGCTATCGAGTTCAAGCATCGAGGCTTCGTTCAAGTTCAGCGTATTTTCCAACGATTGCAGTCTTTTTTGATTCTGCTCGATGGCGGTGACCCCATGACTTGAGTGCTCTGCCGCGCGTTGAGACTCACTGTACGATTCATTGGTTACGGTAGCGATTTCGCGGATAGAGGCTTCTAATTGGCCAATAGTCGTGATCATGCTAGCCAGCGATTCATTTTGTTGAGTTAAACTTGAGCGTGATTTTTCAGCCGCACCATGGCTGATTTCCGCGGTTTGATAGAGTGTCTCGCAGTTTCTTGTTACCGTAGAAATCGATTCACGCGTTGAGTCAATCACTTGGTTTAGCTTACGCGCGACCTCTTTAAGCTCTAGCGGACCGCGAAGTTCAATATGTTGCGTAAAGTCGTGTTCTGTCAGGTTATTCAGATTCGACAGTATGTTTTTGAGCCCTCTATTCACCCACGCACGTAACGCAAGCCAAGTCACCACAATAATCAATACAAGCACCACACTGCTGATAATCATGGTCCAGATCATTTGATTCATTGTGTCGTTAACGACGGTTTTGCTGTCTTCAATCAAACCTTCTGCGGTTGATGATACGCGGCTCAGTAAGTCATTCGTCTTATTTGCTACGACTGCCGCTTGAGCAACCTGACCTTTTTGGATTTGTGTTAGCTCTAGCTTGTGCAGAAGCTGATCTAAAACACCATTTTCTACAAAGCCTGTCTTGACCATGTCATATGGTGCAGTCAGACTAGCAAACTCATTAATATCTGGGTGCCACTCTTCAAAGTCATCAAACGCTAAATTAATACCGGCAATACGGTTACGCATTTCTTTGTAATGACTTTGCGCTTTTTCAAGGTCAGACTCCATCATAAGTACTAAAAAAGTACTTTCCATTGACGATGCACTGGCAATAAAGCGGTTCGCGGCATCCGATGATTCTGGGTTATCAACGGCTAAGAACGAACTGATTCGGCTCATTTCCGGGCCCATTGAACTTAGACCATAACGAAAGCTTGCCACTTCTGAATCGATACCCTGTTGCATCACCAGTAGTTTTGACTGAACATCCAGAATATTGTCTGTTAGCGTGAAAAGCGTTGAGATGTTAGCGCTGATTTCTTGCTGTTGTTGCTCTGAAAGCGCGTTGTTAAAGCCTACTGATATATCGAAAACATGGTTACGTGATTGCTTTGTCTTTGCGACGAGTTGATCTATCTTAGCGCGGATCGCTTCTAACTCTTCGCTGGATTCAACCTGTGTACCGTACCCTAACTGCTTCACTTGCTCTAGAATGGTTTGAGTGAGCTTTGCATTGGTCATAGCTAGCGGTAAAGCTTTATCCGACAAACTGCTAAATTGAGTATCGACCCTATCTAAACCATTAATACTAGTGACAGCAAGTGTAATTACCAGTAGTGTGATGGTAACAAACACGGTACTAATTGTTTGGATAAGAGATAGAGAAGGTTTATTATTTTTGTTCTTCATTCTAAACAGCAGACTTCATACAAAAGTTTATAAAGCCGTCATTCTATTTAGGAAATATTACAGTTCAATGTCACTAAAAGAACAGTTACTTACAAAACAGTCACGTACAGAACAAAACATTAGCGTTAACAAACTCAAGCGTATGATTCCTGCTTCTATCATGCTGGCCGCTTTGTTTGGCTGTTCTTCGAGTCCGGAAACTCAATTTGACGAACCTGCTCCACCAATCGAACAGATCGAAGTTCCACCAGCAGTGATTCCCCCTCAATTATCAACAAAAGCGTCATTGATGCAGGTGTACAAAACGTGGGAAGGCGCGCCATACAGGCTTGGAGGCAGCAGTTTTAATGGCATTGATTGCTCTGCATTCGTTCAGGTAGCGTATCGCGATGCCCTAGATATGGAGCTCCCTAGAACAACATACATGCAATCAAAAATGGGCAAACAGGTAAAATACAAAGAGATAAGAGTGGGCGACTTGGCGTTTTTTAAAACAACGCGAACCATGAGGCATGTGGGAGTCTACATTGGCAATAAGCAATTCATGCACGCTTCTACATCTCAAGGCGTGATGATCTCAAGGCTAGATAACCCTTACTGGGCTTCGAAATTCTGGCATTTCAGGCGGGTGATTTCCCCACCTGAAAGTAATCTGCCGTCGAGTTAGTAGGACTGTGCGACAGCAGAATCAAATAAGTTCTTCAAAAGCGCAACATACTCATCTAAAAAAGCAATTTGCTCGTTTGTCGCGGGCTTGCTCCACACTCCAGCTAGCACCTCACTCAGATCTTCAACGACAGAGTCGGCTTCTTTTAGCAGTTTAAATCTAACGCTAGAGTGCATGTCTGGGTTCTGCTCGAAAATGGCCATAATATTACTGGCCACCATATCGGTAACGACATCTTCGACACTTTCTGATCCAGTGTCACTCTTGTCCGATGTAAATATATCCAAATTAAAAGCTAAATGTTCGATTAAAGCTAAATACCCATCGGTCTCTACTACCACAGCTTCTCTCCATTCTTGTGTTGTCGTTACAGTACAGGGTAATACTATGTCAAATCAAAGGCTTTAAACAACTTATGCAAGGTCATTTACTGACAAAACCCTCGATACAGATGTAATAATGACAAATTACTAATCTATTCTCACATTTACACACGGTTCGAATTCTTATGTAATTAGAATAGTTTAGTCGCGATTCACCTCACATTTTATCAACTCAGTCTTAACTTCTCTTTAAATCGTTGAATTTTTTGCACTCTGAGTCAGTTTCATCGCCGCTGTTCTTCTACAATTAGTGTATACCGCTCATTGTTCAGGGGAAAAGTATGTGGCAAGCCATTTCTCAACAGCTTTCTGAGACCCTTATGTTCACGTTCGATATCACCGAAAAGACGAAAGTAACAGGGGGTGATATTAACGAATGTTACATGATAACCGACGGCGAACAGCGCTACTTTGTTAAGATTAACACTCGTGAATTTTTGCCTAAATTCGAAGTCGAAGCAGAAAACATCCGCATACTACGTGAAAGTAATACGGTCTCTGTGCCTGAGTTTATTTTTACTGGTCAGTCCAAAAACAATTCATTTATTGTTCTCAACTACCTGCCAACCAAACCGCTTGAAGACGACTCAAACAGTTATTTGTTTGGTCAACAGTTGGCTCGGTTACATCAATGGGGAGAACAAAAAGAGTTCGGATTCGATCAAGACAACTATATTGGTGAGACTTTGCAACCCAATAAATGGGAGCGAAAATGGGCACGATTTTTCTCTGAACAAAGAATTGGTTGGCAACTTCAATTAGTCAAGGAGAAAGGAGTCAACCTTGTTAACATCAGCGAGTTTATCGAAGTAATCCATGAACACCTCGCAGGACATCAACCGCGCCCTTCTCTTTTACATGGCGATTTATGGAACGGAAACGCGGCACAATCTGTTTTTGGTCCAATCTGCTTTGACCCTGCCTGTTACTGGGGTGATCGCGAATGTGACATCGCTATGACGGAGTTGTTTGGCGGCTTCCAGCCAGAATTTTACCAAGGGTATGAAAGCATTCTCCCTCTCGATTACAAATACACTGAACGAAAGGATATTTACAACCTTTACCATTTGCTTAATCACTATAACCAGTTTGGTGGACACTATTTGGATCAGTCTCAGGTATTGATTAATAAGATATTGTCGTACTAATAAAGTCGGAATTTGTATTAATTCTTTGTCCAATCGTTTATTTCAGACTTATGATTAATATGACAGTAAGGAAATGTTCTATGACTCTGAGGAGTAATTCATCAGAAGAGAAGGTAGAGAATTATGCGAGAATACACGGAAAAATTCGTACCCTGCCCTCACTGTGGTCATTCCATTGCCGTCACACTGGATGCCTCAAACGGTAATCAAGAGTTCTATGAAGATTGTCCAGCATGCTGTAACGCCATCCACTTCAATATGATGGTGAACGAACAATTAGATACAATAGAGCTGTCAGTTGACGCGGATGATGAGCAGATTTTTTGAGCTTTAATCGCTCAAACTAGGGATACCGGATGCTGCTTTAAACCAGCATCCGGTTACGAGAGCACTCTCTTTTAAGATATGTGTTTTGCTGCAAGCACTCGCTCGACTGTGTCGACTATAGCTTGTGTCTGTGGATCAAATTCCACGTTTATCCTATCGCCCACTTTTCGCTTTCCAAACAGCGTGCGTTGCAGTGTTTCAGGGATCAAATGAACAGAAAAAAGGCGGCCTTCGACTTCACCAATTGTCAGAGAGCAGCCATCCAGTCCAATATAACCTTTGGCTAATACGTACTTCATGCTCTCTTCAGGTAGTTCAAACCAGATCGTTCGATTGTTTGGCGTATCGATAACGTCTGAAATGGTCGCAACCAGACTCACATGGCCAGACATGCTATGCCCACCAATCTCATCACCAAACTTAGCAGCGCGCTCGACATTAACAACATCGCCAATCTGCAAAGCACCCAAGTTTGTCAATTTTAGCGTCGCTTGCATCAGGTCAAATGAAATGTGTTCACCCGCTATTTTTGTCACCGTCAAACAGCAACCATTATGAGAAACAGACGCACCAATTTCTAATCCAGCACTCATCGACTCTGGCAGTCTGATAGTATGGGTTTGAAACGCTTCTTTCTTATCAATGGCTACGACCTCTGCCATGCCTTGTACAATTCCGGTAAACATAGAAATTCCGTCAGTTTTTGTTGGTGCTTAAATCAAGATTTCTTTATCATGCCATACAAAAGCAATCGCTTACATTAATTGTTCATTTCCTCTATTGGCTATCCCTCTACCCTCGTTAGATTCAGGTCAGTAGGAGCCCTTCACGTCGTTTGGAGTTCATGCGTGCATCGTTACAAACAAGAAACCAACAAGCTCATTAAGTTAGCTACTCCCGTGCTCATTGCATCTGTAGCGCAAACTGGGATGGGGTTTGTCGACACCGTTATGGCTGGTGGTGTCAGTGCTGTTGATATGGCTGCCGTATCGATCGCGTCCAGCATTTGGTTGCCTTCGATTCTTTTTGGTATCGGGTTACTGATGGCCTTGGTTCCCGTTGTCGCCCAACTGAATGGCTCTGGGCGTCGAGAGAAGATCCCTTTTGAGATACAACAAGGCATCGCAATGGCATTGCTTATCTCTGTTCCCATTATTGCTGTGCTTTTCCAAACTCAATACATCTTGGAGTTGATGGAGGTTGAGTCGTTAATGGCAGAAAAGACCAACGGGTATATGTACGCAGTGATGCTGGCCGTACCTGCTTTTCTACTCTTTCAGGCACTGCGCAGCTTTACAGATGGTATGTCTTTAACTCAACCCGCTATGGTGATTGGCTTCTTTGGCCTGCTGCTTAACATTCCACTTAACTGGATTTTCGTCTACGGAAAATTTGGAGCGCCAGCGCTAGGCGGTGTGGGATGTGGCGTCGCAACCACCATCGTGTACTGGATCATGTTCCTGATGTTGCTGGTGTACATCTTAACCTCTGATCGCGTGGCGAAAATCAATGTATTTGGTCAATTCCATAAACCTCAACTTAAGCCATTAGTTCGCTTGTTTAAGTTAGGATTCCCTGTTGCTGCTGCTCTATTTTTTGAAGTGACACTGTTTGCGGTGGTCGCTCTGATGGTTGCGCCTTTAGGGCCCCTCATTGTAGCTGCGCACCAAGTTGCGATTAACTTCTCTTCGCTTGTTTTCATGCTGCCGATGAGTGTTGGTGCCGCAGTGAGTATCCGTGTAGGGCACTGTTTAGGGGAGCAAAATGTCGAAGGTGCTAAGATTGCCTCGCACGTTGGGCTTATCGTGGCAGTCGCTCTTGCCGGCTTTACCGCGCTATTCACCATTGTATTTAGAGAACAAGTCGCACTGCTCTATACCGATAACCGAGCCGTCATCGACATCGCGATACAACTGCTGTTTTTGGCAGCGGTGTACCAGCTAACGGATGCCATACAAGTGGTTGCCGCTGGCGCGTTACGTGGTTACAAAGATATGTCCGCCATTTTTAATCGTACCTTTGTTGCGTACTGGATTTTGGGCCTTCCGAGTGGTTACATCTTGGGTATGACAGATTGGATTGTCGAACCTATGGGCGCTCATGGATTTTGGATTGGATTTATTATCGGCTTGTCCTCCGCAGCATTTCTGCTCGGTATCCGACTGCACTGGATGCATAAACAAGAGGATGATATCCAGTTAACACTTGCCGCTAAATAAGGCTCGCCTCTACACAAAGTATCCCAACCAATCAAAAAGGTCAGTTTGCTGGCCTTTTTCTTTACGGTGCATAAGATTATTACATTAGCTATCAAATGATGATGAAGATGCGTAGGACGTTAATTTTACTGTTCAGTTTTCTAATTTCCGGTTGCGATTGGGCGACTCATCCTGTGGACGCTAAATTTTCTACCTACCTAAACCGAATTGCTAATGTGCAAGACGCCGAGCCCCTTCCGCTCAACACGAATACCAATATTCTCTTACCGACGAAACGAGATTTAAATTTCGACATTCCTCTCGTCACGATTGGCTTACTCGACAGCTATGAGTTGAGAAAGTGCGAACTGTTCAATCTCATCGCAGAAAAGAATTCCGTACTAGGAAAAGTGCAAGATCAATTTCGAAACTTTGATTATCAGGTACAGCTCATTTATGGGATTGATCGCTGCCTATTAAATGAGGCGCTCTCACCGGCTTTGAAAGCGCAGCTAACTCAACTTGCATCCACAAAGCGTAATCAACTTCCCATGCATTTCAGCAACTTAGTGTACACAAGTGATGCCATGCGTTCTCAGCTCACCGCTTATGAATGGATAAACGCAGACAATGCATCCATCAGTTCTACCCTGTTACAAGCCATCAACCAAATAGATGCCGCCTGGCACACGACAAGTGAAGTGACATTCACTAACACCTTAAACAGTGTTGTACCCTATCAAGAAGTGTTAGAAAAAGAACCCGCAATAGGTGAACTCAGTTATTCAATGCTCAATGCAAGCATTAAACTCAACACGATTACTCAACAACTTAAAACGTACGATGAAAGGATTATTTGCGGACAGTCCCGCGATACCACCAAGTTCAAGTATTTAAGAAATGTATTTCAGCAGCTATTTATCGAAGACATTCAGGCGTATTTAGCCAAATTAGACAGCGTCTATTTACGCATCGAGCCCATGATTGGCTTTACTCAATCTGCGCACCCTAACTTTCGTTACCCAATACAGGCTTACCATGCTCAATTTCGCCAATCGATTTCTGCCCACGTCGACTATTGGAAATCGTTGTTTGCGCGATGTGGAGCGCTCCCAAGCAGATAGAGATTAATTAACGCGCTCACGAATAAATCGTGCAAATTTAGGCACTCCGTTTTGCGTGTAGCCGTTGTAACGAAAAGTAATGGTTGTGCCAATCTTTGGTGGATCTTGTCGTTGAAGATCGTTAAAGCCACTACCCAGGTAGAACTGCTGCCCAGATTCCAACTGCACCAGCAACGCACCCATCTGGCCGCGATACTTCCCTTTGCCCCCTTTGTATCCAATCACTAATGCTTCGGCATCTTGGAATTTCTTTAATTTCACCAGGTCATTGCTACGACCAGCCTGATATCGGCTAGTGATTTTGCGTAGCATGAGACCCTCGCCTTTTTTATCATCAACTTGATCAAGATAGTCGTAAAGGCTTTGCTCGGTTTCGACGGGAAGATGCTCAATGTACTTAATGTGATCTGACTTCGCCACTCTGGTGAAATAGACGATATTGTAATATCGCTTTGTGTAATCCCCTGCGGCTTGCGGCATATCAAACAGCATAAAATCAATCTGTTTCCATGCTTTATCTATCGGAGTTTGATCCAGTACCGTCTGCTGAACAAGATGAAATTTTCCTCTTCCCGCCCAAAGTTCACCTTCTAGAGGATAGTCAGGGAGCGGCTGGGTAAACCATGAGGGGGCTTTAATCTCGACACCATTACGGGTGAGCAACTTTTTTCCATTCCAAATTGCGCGTATACCATCCAGTTTCTCACTCACCCAGTAGTCTTTAACATCAACGTCATTACTGTAATTTTTAGCGAGTGTCACTGGCATGCTATGTGTGTCTGCGTACGCCAAATCCGTCACAGGGAACAAAACCGAAACAATAAAGATGGACAGTTTAGAAAGGTGAAATTGCATATTAAACTCAGCTCGTATCATTCCCTGCCATAGTGCTTTTAATTCGTTTAGAGGCGCAATGCTATAACACAACCTATACGAGTTAGATCTAGTTGTTTTGTGGATGATTTATGTATGTGTTCTCGCATTCGTGACGACCTTCACTACCCTAAACAGAATGAAAATCACCAATTCCCCCACTGTAGCCATGTGATTTAAAGCACATTTTCCGCATTAGACTGAATAAAAGCGCACCATTTAGAGCAGATATAAACCAAACAGATGAAATTCATGTAAATTGCTCTTGCACGAGCAAATAACTCTCGGTAATATCCTCCCCGTTCTTAAGGAATGCGTCTGTAGCTCAGCTGGTTAGAGTACTACCTTGACATGGTAGGGGTCGGTGGTTCGAGTCCACTCAGACGCACCATTCCTTCTTATGGATAAGAACACTAAATTTGGGTCCGTAGCTCAGTTGGTTAGAGTACTACCTTGACATGGTAGGGGTCGGCGATTCGAGTTCGCCCGGACCCACCAAATTTAAAACAAAGCCAAGCATTTAGCTTGGCTTTGTTGTATCTGAACTATCTATCTTTTTAACAAAAATAAATACCCTGCTCCCCTATTACTTCTAAATGTAAATCGCATTTTCATTCTCATTTATTCATTCTCGAAAAATCACAAAACTCTCAAAAAGTGCGCGGTGACCATCCGGTGTCCATTTAGGTAACCGAACGAAAATTGTCCAATGACTAAAGCGGTGGCCAAATGCCAAAATCAGGACTAATTTTTAATGTCGATAAAAATATGAGTCGCTATTTTTATCGACTTTCATGGAAAGTAACTCTGACCGTATCAGTGCACAAGAAGATTAAAAACTTACTGCATAAGAGTAAACCCAACTCATACGCATATAGTCGATCAGATCGTAAGTTCCTGATTAAATGTAATTGAATTACGCATCAAAGCCATTTGAGGAGTGTTTTTTATAAAAAAAAGCTGGCTATTCGCCAGCAAAAAATAAAAAGGTAGCGCGCTCTGCCACGCGCTTACCTATTAGGGCCCCTACCAAATAGTTAAAAAGTTTGATTAGCCTAATGTGGGCATATTAAATGCGCTTGAATGTTGCTCCAAGCGAACATCACTTGCAGGCCAGCGGCTAGATACTGTTTTCATTCTTGTGTAGAAACGAACGCCATCATTACCGTGCACATTTAATGGACCGAAAACAGAACGTTTCCAACCACCAAAACTGTGGAATGCCATTGGTACTGGGATTGGGATATTGATACCTACCATGCCAGCCTGGACATTTTCACTAAACTGACGAGCCGTTTCACCATCACGAGTGAAGATTGCCGTACCATTGCCATATTCATGGCGGTTAACCAGTTGGATAGCCGTTTCAAAATCCGGAACACGAACAATCGCAAGCACAGGGCCAAAAATCTCTTCTTTATAGATAGTCATCTCTGGTGACACATTGTCGAACAACGTTGGACCCACAAAATATCCATTTTCAAAACCATCGACACTTAAAGAGCGACCATCGATAAGCAGATCTGCCCCCTGCTCTACACCTGAGTCGATGTAACCAATGATTTTCTCTTTGTGAATTTGAGAAATTACCGGGCCCATATCGTTTTCTTTACCCTCAACAATACCAGGGCCAATGGTCATTTTATCAACGCCAGTACGTAGTTTATCGATAAGGTGATCCGCTGTTTCGTCACCAACGACTACTGCCACGGAAAGAGCCATACAACGCTCGCCAGCCGCACCAAACGCCGCACCGATAATCGCATTCGTTGCCATATCCAAATCTGCATCTGGCATTAAGATACAGTGGTTTTTAGCGCCGCCCAAAGCCTGGCAACGTTTACCATGTGCCGATGCCGTTGAGTAAATGTACTCCGCAATTGGTGTTGAGCCAACAAAGCTGACCGCTTGAACACGTGGGTCAGTTAGTAGTACATCTACCGACTCTTTATCGCCATTCACTACGTTAAACACGCCGTCAGGAAGGCCCGCTTCAGAAAGTAGCTCAGCCAGAATCAAAGAAGTTGTTGGATCCTTTTCTGACGGTTTTAGAACGAATGTGTTACCAGTCGCAAGTGCAATAGGGAACATCCACATTGAAACCATCGCAGGAAAGTTAAACGGAGTAATGCCCGCACAAACGCCTAGTGGTTGCATCAGTGAATGGCTATCAACACCAGTACCCACGTTAGCTGAATGCTCACCCTTTTGAAGATGAGGAATGCCGCAAGCAAACTCAACCACTTCCAGGCCTCGAGTTAGCTCGCCCATTGCATCTGAGTAAACCTTTCCGTGCTCAGTAGAAATCGTTTTGGCAAGCTTGTCCATATTAGCTTCCATTAACTCTTTGAACTTAAATAGGATTCGAGCACGTTTTAATGGCGGCATTTTCGACCATGCAGGAAATGCCTTAGCAGCAGATTCAATTGCCAGTTCCGTTTCACTCTTTGAGCTAAGGACGACTTGGCGAATTTGTTCACCAGTAGCTGGGTTAAAAATTGGAGCAAATTTGCCGCTTTGGCTTTCCTGAATGCTTCCACCGATATAGTTATGAATAGTCTCCATGACCAACTCCTATTTTAGACTGACTGAGCGACTTGTTTCGCGTTGTACTTATGGCTATTTCTGTTTTAAAAAGCGGTTTCTAACGTCAAATTCAGCTTCGTTTATTGATGTCAGGTTTGCTTTTCATTATCGAACGAAATCATTCTATGAAATTAATTTTTCATTTTCAATATATATGAAAAATTAATTTTATCTTTTAAAACGCCAGATCACAAAAAGAAACATACGTCAGCTAGAAACAGAGCAAGTCCTTTACAACTACGTTGGCTTCTCTAAGGGAGTAAAGGGTAATATTTAAGAATCACGGAAAGTATTTTGAAATAAGGACACTTCTTAGGTGCGGGTTAGCAAACGACTGAAACGCTGTATTCGTGGAGTCTGTACACTGAAGTCAGAACGTTTAATTCAATGTGAGTGGTTGGTGCTTGCCACAATGACTGACAGCAGGAACGTCCTTGATTAAATTGGAAATGAATAAACTCTGGCGAGTCATGTTTTGGGTGAGATACGTTATGATTCTTCTCGTAGTACATCCAGTATTTCATAGCGGACTGTGCCACTATTCTGCCCTGCTGCTTCTATCTGGTGGTAATTTAAGTTCATCATCAACACTAACATTGGCGTTTTGGTTCACCTGACTGTTGTGCTGTCCTTTGGTCATAGTGCCACCAGCTTTGAGACTCGCCTTAACACCCTAGTCGGGTAGACTACTCAACTTTCCACTATTCCCGCGAAGTATTACTGCCTGTTTATCTATTAAACTGCTGACAAAATGCGAAGTAAGCTTTTCATGTACCTCTAGATTTAAAACCACTTAATTAGCTGTTTTTATTGCCTTTTATATATGTAGCACTGTAACTGATGTCACCAGGAGTAACAGAAAATAAAACTCACTACCGTCACTATTAGTCAACATCGGCATGTTGTTTTGTACAAACTCATTGAAGAGAAGCTTTAAAGACTTTTGGTCCGCTTTCATCTTAATGCTATTTGTTTCTGGGTTTTCTTCCGCGTCTTTTACCATGTAGTACGCGTTGTAAGCGACTGCTCCGTACATTTCATTATCCTCATAAAGTTTGGGTTGCTTGTGGTACTGGTACTGCTTTTTTGATAAATGCCATAAATGAAAAACGCTTTTTCTCTGTCTTCACTGCTTCTACTTCTGAAGCGGCTTGATTCTCGCGCGCGTCTTTAACCATGTAGTAAGTATTATATGCGATAGCTGCGTACATAATTTATTCTCCAAATGTTTGTAAGTTTCCTACATCAACAGGAGTAAATATAGATCCAGCTCACACGAAATGCAATGTGTATTTTAAAATTACAGTCAAATAAAACAAACATTTCCACACCAGCGCATAATCAATTGAATTTATTGGACAATTGAATTTAAAGCCTACCGAGGCTATGTTTCAAAGCGTTCAAGACAACGAAAACAAAGCTCTTTTCAGCTAGAAAATGTCAGGCTATGTAAGCGCTCAGCCCAAAATATGCCGGAATGCCTTCTTGTAAGAAAAATACATTACGTAATTGAGCGAGCTTGAAACGAAAAGTTTGTTTATAAGTGGAGAGAACTGCAGGAAAGCACCGTCTCTCAACGAGTAAAGAGAAGTAATACTTGAGTGGTAAAGCAGTGAGTGTAAGTTAGGCAAGAGTAAGCAGGTTTAGGGTGAAAGACGCGCTCTTCAGCTACTAGAAAGCCATTTGGAAGAGCGCGTTACATGATCTGAAATAGTGAGACTTAGTTGGCAATCGATTGTCGACTACGGACTATTCTATTCGCCTTCGTTCCAAACCGTTTTGTAAAGCTCGATAGTTTCTTCTAAAGAAGGAACGCGAGGGTTATTACCTGGTGAACCAGAATCCAGTGCTTGTTGCGCCATGGTGGATAGAAGATCAAAGAAGCGTTCTTTATCAATACCATATTGAGACGGTGTAGGAACGGATAGCTCTGTATTTAGTGCACGCAGTTCATTGACTAACTTCTTACATGCAATCTCATTGGTGTCAGAGAGAGAGGCAACACCAATAGCGCGAGCACACTCCGCATAACGTTGTTCAGCGCTTGGAATGGAAAACTCGGTGATAGCGGGTAGCAACATTGCGTTTGATAGGCCATGAGGCACATGGAAAAACGCACCAATCGGTCGGCTCATACCATGCACTAATGCTACTGATGCATTAGAGAATGCCACTCCAGCCAAGGTTGCGCCAAACATCATATCAGAGCGAGCGGCCTCATCTTTTGGATTGTGATAAGCCTGACGAATACTCTTACCAATTTTTTCCATCGCGATCAGAGCTTGAGTGTCCGAGAACTGGTTCGCTTTTTGACTAACATACGCTTCAATTGCGTGAGTCAGCGCATCCAGGCCACAGTCAGCAGTGACACGTGGAGGAAGTGACATAGTTAGTTCGTAGTCCACCAGCGCAGCGATAGGCATAAATCCAAGACCGGAACACAACATTTTTTCGTCATGTAGATCGTCTGTAATCACCGTGAAGCGAGTGACCTCTGAGCCAGTACCTGCAGTCGTTGGAATGGCAATGATCGGAAGCCCTGCTTCACTAACATCACGAGGGAATTTGTAATCTCTTACTTGCCCACCAAACTTACCAACAATTGAGATGGCTTTGGCACTGTCGATTGGGCTTCCTCCACCAATAGCAATAATGGAGTCAAATCCACCTTCACGCACCATTTTTACACCGGCCTCGATTGAGCTTACTGTCGGCTCTGGAATCGTATCAGAAAATACGGAAGCCTCTATGCCCTGGGCAATGAGCACCTCTTGAACTTTTGCTACATAACCTAGTTGAACCATCATCTTATCGGTGACAATTAACGGACGAGATGCACCTACGCTCGCCATTACGTCCGAAGCCTGAAGTGATGCCCCTTTGCCTACATGCATAATCCTTGGTAATACGATTCGTGCGCTCATTCTATTTCCTTAATCATTACATTGATCGTGAAGTCTAAGAGTAGATGAAATACTTGTCCTTAAACGTACCATTCGAAACAAACTTATTGAAATTTATTTTTCATTTTATGTGAGGGATGAACAGGCTAAATACACTTTATCTATTATTTTACTGTCTTTGATCAATGCATTGGATGATTTTCCTACATGAACTCAATCTTTTACTTTATTTGTAATGAAATCAATATTTCAATTTAATCATACTTTGGAGGTGGAATGTTATTGCATATTGGAGATTACCGTGGACGTTGGAATATTGGGCATATTGCTGTCGTTAGTTTTGTTGATGTAGCTCGCGTACCGAGGCATGTCAGTCATTTGGTTAGCACCTATTTTGGCATTAGTTGCTGCTCTGTTTTCTGCCGGAACGTACATGATGGCCAGTTATACAGAAGTCTTCATGTTAAGCGCAGCAAACTATGTAAAATTTCCTATAACCGATTTTCTTATTCAGGGTCTGAGGAAAAGTCTAGGTTCGGTTACTCAAATATTCTTCATAATCAGGGATTTCGATTTCCACTTCTCCCGACATACACTCAGATGCAAACAAAAAATCCGCCGTCGCTTGATTTGTGGCAACAGGAATATTCCACACACTGGCAATACGAAGTAACGCCTTAACATCGGGATCATGTGGAACCGAGTTTAGCGGGTCCCAAAAGAAGATCAGCATATCCAGACTCCCTTGAGATATGAGGCTTCCAATTTGCTGATCGCCGCCCATTGGACCGCTAATCATGCTAATAATGGTTAAGTCGGTATTCTTCTGGAGCATATGCCCCGTAGTACCAGTGGCATAAAGTGTGTGAGGTTTCAGTTGCTCTTGTTTTGCACCAACCCACTTCAGGAGTTGGGCCTTGCAGTTATCATGCGCAACTAACGCGATATGTTTACTCGCAGGTATGATTCGAGTTGTCGTATCCATAACAGTCTTCTTCTAAAAGTAAAAGGGAGTGCTAAGCAGGTGTTCACTCAGCCATCGTTAGTGGGTATTTTTATTATTGATAAGAGCAAAGAAGCCATGAAAATCATGGCTTCTGGGGCGAACTTATTCTTCGTGATTCAGTTGGAGCCCGAGACAAAGTCGCCCTGCTCCAACACAGATTAACCATGTTTTTCCGCATACTCTGGGCCATTAACCCAGTTATGGTCTTCTTCCCAAGTAAATAACCACTTACGTGAAGGGCCGGCCATAACATTGAGGTAGTAGCTGTCGTATCCCGCAATAGTCGCAACAGGGTGATACCCTTTCGGTGCCTTCACAACATCTTTGTTATAAGCAGCCATACACTCGTCTAATGAGCGGTCATCGGTATAAACACGTTGCAGAACAAACCCTTGCTCTGGGTTTAGTCGGTGGTAATACGTCTCTTCAAGATAAGTCTCATTTGGCTCGTTTGCCGTGTCGTGTTTGTGGCTCGGGAATGAACTTGTACAACCTTCGTCAGTGTAAACTTCCACAACCAGCAATGTGTCTGCTTCGGCATAGTCAGGTAGAATGTTGTGAACATAGCGCTTGTTGTTACCAACGCCTCTCGCTTCAGCATCGATATTTTCTGGTGCTATCAAACGAGTAGGATAAGTGCCTTTACTTGGAGAGGTACACACTGCCAGCTCAATATCTGTCAATGCCCTCACTTCACAGTTATCACTTGGTGTCACATAAACTGCATAAGGTTTTTTGCGCTCGAATGGACACATGCGATCACCAATATTCTCGTATATTTCCGAGTCCGTCACGACAGTTGCCTTACCAGCAACCAGTACCAGGCAAGTCTCTACTTCTGAAGCTGGCAGAGAAAGGCTTTCGCCTGCTTTTAACTCATAAGCTTTAAATCCAACATATCCCCAATTAGCATTTTCTGGGGTAATGTTTTGAGTACAACCGTCAGATGGAGACGCTTGATATTTCGATAGTAGATTAGACATTCAACTGTTCCTTATGCGTATTAATGTGCACTTCCCAAGCGGGTTTTAAATTTCAATTTAATCCATAATATGAAATGAAGATTTCAAAAACAATGATAAAGATCGGCTAATCCCCTTATGTAGAGTCTTCTTTAAGATTTTTCCCTTCACAACTGAACATAGATCACAAAATGATGCTCAGCCTCTATTAACACATTTTATGAAATGAAATTTTCATATCGAAAGCTAACTTGAAGGCAACCAAGTGACTGATAACAAATAGCTTCTGGTCGTCGTCTGATCCATCGTACCTGTATAATGTAGGCCACCGATAGGTAGAGGTAAACAGCGTCCCATATACCCTTTATTTAGAATCAATAAAAAAATTCTCGCTGCTATTAATTCACTGCGAAAACCCGTCATGTCCAGAAAACAGGCCTTGTTGAGCAACTGAGTGACTATTTGTGACGCCGTACAATCAGAATTTTCTTACTCTCCTTTCAGCTTAAGGTCACATTTTGAACAAGCGGTTTATTGAAGAAAATACCCTTACCCCATTACTCTGTTTAAGTGCGGCAAACACCGTTGTATATAGCTATACGCTCTACTTTCAAGTCAGCGACTTGATGAAATACAACATTCGACTATAATAAAAATCAAAATAAATATTCCATTTTAAGTTCTACTTCACATTTGCTTGCCAACGCGAATGCTATATTAGCCTCCAGATTATCGGTAAATGAGTAAGTTACTTACTAATGCAATAATCAAAGTCTGAATGGTGGAACAAAAAATTCACTATCCACACAAAAACATAATTAAGGATGAATATCATGTCTTTAAACATTACTGATCTAAAAGTAGGTGTAATTGGTGTTGGTGCTATCGGTAAAGAGCACATCAAACGTGTGAACTATCTCACTGGAGCTCATGTGACCGCGGTATTTGACGTGAATAATGACCAAGTACGCTCTTGGCTGACTCAAGAAAATATTGAAGCAGAAGTTTTTGATAATGGTGTTGACCTAATCAATTCCGATATGGTCGATGCAATTGTTGTTGCGTCTTGGGGGCCAACACACGAAGAGTTTGTACTAGCAGCAATCGAAGCTGGTAAATACGTAATGTGTGAAAAGCCATTAGCAGTAACTGAAGAAGGCTGTCGCCGTATCATCGATGCTGAAGTGGCTTGCGGTAAGCGCCTTGTTCAGGTTGGCTTCATGCGTCGTTACGACAAATCATACCGCCAGCTCAAATCCGTACTTGATCAAAAGATCATTGGTGAGCCGTTAACGCTAAATGCTTGGCACCATGCGCCAGAAGCACCAGGATTCAGCGGTGACATGGCGATTACCGACTCATTCGTTCATGAAGCAGACGTCCTGCGCTGGCTATTGGATGAAGACTACGCGACAGCACAGGTTATTCTTCCCCGTAAAACTCAAATCTCTTCTGATCCAGAGTTACAAGATCCACACATCATGATTCTAAGTACTAAATCTGGTGTTCATATCTCGGTTCAGAGCTTCGTATTCTGTCAGTACGGCTACGATATTCAATGTCAGATTACCGGTGAGAAAGGTGTTGCTTCCCTTCCTGATCCTGCGACAACTGTGATTCGTACCAACGCGACACTACAACAAGAAATTTTTGTGGATTGGAAAGACCGCTTCTTTGACGCCTTCGACGTTGAATTCCAAGAATGGATTGATGGCGCTCGTGCAGGCCAATTAACAGGCCCAACGTCATGGGACGGCTACTGCGTATCAGTAACGATCGACGCTTGTGTGAAAGCAAAATACTCTGGTGGCATTGAGAAAATCGAACTTCCAGAAAAACCTGAATTCTACAACTAATCAATGACTTATAAATCATTAGGTTACAAATTCAAAATCTAAACAATTTATATCGAGTAAGACCTACAGTGTATACGGGCGCAAGAATTTGCACCCGGTTGCAACAAGGAAGTTCTGTTGCTCTACACAGCAAACAAAATCAATTTAGGAGGATTCATGTCCACTAATAATCAAACTGTAGATACAAGTTATAATTTACGTTATATCCTCGTCATCTGTGCTGTTGCAGCGCTGGGTGGCCTGCTACTAGGTTATGACACCGCCGTAATTTCTGGTGCAATCACCCCTATTACCACCTACTTTGAACTAAGTTCGATCGGCGTTGGTTGGGCCGTATCAAACGTTGCCATTGGTTGTATTATCGGTGCGTTCCTATCCGGTAAGGTCGCTGATAAATACGGCCGTAAAAAGGCCCTCATTTTATCCGCCATTTTATTTACTATTTCAGCGATTGGTGCAGCCCTTGTTAACTCGTTCTTCTGGTTCATCGTTTATCGCATGATTGGTGGAGTAGCGGTTGGTATTGCATCTTCCGTATCACCAATGTACATGTCAGAAGTGTCACCAAAGAAAATCCGTGGCCGTGCGTTAAGTTCGCAAAACTTTGCCATCGTATTCGGTCAAGTGGTTATCTTTGTTGTTAACTTCTTAATCGCTCAAGGCATGACTCACGAATGGCTGGTTGATGTAGGCTGGCGTATCATGATTGGTTCTGAAGCTATCCCATGTGCGCTATTTGTGCTTGCAGCATTCTTCATCCCTGAGTCGCCTCGTTGGTTAGTCCTAGTAGGACGTGAAAAAGAAGCGTTAGAAGTCACAGGTAAAATCTTCAACCCTGCTTATGCGCCTACGGTGATTAACGCGATTCACAACTCCATTCACGAAGAAGCAGCGAACAAAGAGCAAGTTGAAAAACTTCAAGTTCACAAACAACGCCGCTTTTGGGTTTTCGTTTTCATCGCAACCATGATTGTTATCTTCCAACAGGCAAGTGGTGTAAACGTAATGATGTACTTCGCACCAGTCGTACTTGAAAAAGTAACAGGTAACAGCCAGGTCGCGCTCTTCTTGACTATTTGGGTCGGTGTGATTCAGCTAGTGGGTACCTTAATAGGTTCTCTGCTCATGGACAAAATTGGTCGCAAACCACTGCTAAAAATTGGTTCATTGGGTGCCACGTTCGGCCTTCTGTTGACGTCTTACTTCATTTACCAATCTGCAGGTCTGCAAGGTGAAGCCGCTATCCAAATGGGTTACTGGACACTGTTTGGCATGATGGTGTTCATGATTTGCTTTGCGTTCTCATGGAGCTTAGGTGCATGGATTGTCGTATCTGAAATCTTCCCTAACCGCTACCGTGGCTTAGGTATGTCATTTGCTATCGGTGGTCTTTGGGTAACTAACTTCCTGATTGGGCTTATCTTCCCGATAATGAATGACAGCCCGCTTCTCAATGAGATGTTCCGTGGCGCATTCCCTATGTGGGTATTTGCTTTCTTCATGATTGTTTCTTATTTCTTTGTAAATCGCTACCTACCAGAAACCAATGGTGTAGCACTAGAGAGAATGGAAGAGCATGTTATGACTAACTGGAACGGCCAACAGACCAAAAAAGTAGACGTACCTGCTTAATAGGTCCAATTAACCCACTGGCAATTTGTCGCTCATACTTAGGAATGTATCGATGAGAGACAAATTGCCAGACTAACTAATAACGACTTAATAATTACACGTGAAATCAATAATAGGTTGATTGATATACACTTTATTTGGAGGTTTTTATGAAAATCGCATTCGACGTTGATGTACTAGCAAAACAAATGAGTATCCCGGATATGGTGCACAAAGTTGCAGATTGGGGTTACAAGTATATCGAGCAATCGCCTCATCCACGTATCAACCCGTTCTACAAGCACCCACTATTTTCTCGTGAGTGTGAAAGAGAATACAAAACTGCCCTACGTCAGGCTGGTGTTGAACTCTCTTCTTTTATTGTTGTTTATCGTTGGTCGGGCCCTACTGAAGAACAACGTAAACATGCAGTAGCAAACTGGAAAAAAATCGTAGAAATCGCTGTTAATATGGGTGTAGAAGTAATCAACACAGAACTTTCGGGCGATCCAAACCAACAAGAAATCTGTAACGGAATGTGGTTCCGCTCTATGGATGAATTACTACCTCTATTTGAAAGAGAAGGCATTCGTGTCGAAGTTCAATCGCATCCATGGGATTTCTGTGAACTGAATAATGAAACGTGTGACCTAGTTAAGTCCTACCGTTCAGACAATCTAAAGTACGTATACTCTGCGCCCCACGGTTTCTTCTATGATCAAGGCAAAGGTGACGTTCGCTCAATGTTGGAGTATGCAGGTGACGATCTTTCTCATGTATTGTTTGCGGATACCTTCAACCAAACATTGGATTGTCGTTATATCGCTAACCCACCTTGGTTGAACAATCAAGGGCGCAGTGATGTGGCTATCCACCAGCACTTAGCCATGGGTGAAGGCGATGTAGATTTCGATACTATGTTCTCAACGCTAAGAGATATGGAATTTGCGAATAAGAAATTCGCAGTTGGTGGTGATTCAATTGCTTGTGTCTCTTATTTTGGATTCCCAGAAAAGATGGACGTGCAAGCACCAGCGGCAAGAGAGCGTTTAGAAAAAGAATTCTTACTCCGATAAAATAATAGCTCGACCTATTATCCAGGTACGGGACAATATTATTTGTCCCGTAAAATTAAAACACTATAATTTTCGATTTATAAGATGTGATTGACGTGTAATTAACGTTCCAGGTATAAGTATTTTGTTGTTACTATTAATGTCAGAATTAAGTAGTTCAACAGATTTACTAACCAAAGGTATTAATTCCTGCCTGAATGTCGTGAGATTATATTTAGGAGATGATGCTAGATCTATATCATCAAATCCTACAATGGCAATAGTGTTATCAATTTTGTGATGATGTAATGCATCCAAAGCACCAATGGCTAAGATATCATTTTCACAAAAAATAGCGTCAACTCTTTGATCAACATCGGTCGTTTTTATGTAATCAGAAATACAGTTAAATGCAAGGTCTCTGGCATAGTGTTTGATATTAAATCTGTGTTCGAGTGGTATATCACACTCAGAAAGTCGACTGTTAAAACCTTGAAAACGTAGCAGCCCTGTTGATTTTTGTTCTGGGCCCGACATATAAGCCATTCCTTTATAACCTAATTGGATAAAAAGATTGGCAACTTGCTGACCTGCCGTTATGCCATCAGTACTGACAGAGTGAACGTTTGGCGTATCACAATGACGATACAGAGTAATGAGAGGGATATGCTCAATGTTTTTTTCAACGATTTCTTGAGGTAAGTCGGTGCCAAGGAATATGATACCATCGACTTGCAACTGACCAGCTAAAGTAAGGGCGTTCTTGTAATCTTTTTTAGAATGAATATTGAGAACTATTGGAATTAACCCTTTATTTTGTAGTTTTGATGTAAGTTCATCAAAAACAGTCAATACATTAGGGGAACCTAACTCTGAAATAAGTATGGCAATCATATTGGTTTTATTTTTTGCCAAACTTCTTGCCAGCAAATTAGGCTTATATCCAAGTTCTTCTGCTGCTTTTAGAACTTTAGTTAAACTAGACTCAGAAATTGAAGACCCTTGCGTAAAGGCTCGGGAAACCGTCCATTTAGATACACCTGCAAGTTTTGCTACATCACGAGCAGTAATATTTTTTGTGACTTTGTTTTTAGTTTCTTTCATTAGCTCAATAATTATATTGACAGTTTATTTTTATAGGACTTAAATTGATTTTAATATAATCATGACTCTGTGACTATACAAAATCACGGAATAATACAAAGTGTCATTAATCGTATGATTAATCAATGTTTTTGGTTAACAACACATTACAACCAGCCTTGCACCCGGTTGCAATGTGGTGCTAAGAGATTTATCCAATTTTTGAATCAAAAGTGATCAATTTAGAATATCGAGGTTAATACTATGCAACTAGCAATTTGTACTGATGTATACGCAGATCTTTCATTCACAGAGATGTTAGATAAAGTAAAGTCAATGGGTATTGACGCCGTAGAAATGACAGCCGGTGGCTGGGGCGCGCGTAAGCATGTGAACACTCAAGAGCTTCTAGGCGATGAAACCAAACTTCAGGAGTTCCAAGCTGAGCTAGAAAAACGTGGCATGCGTATTTCTGCTTTAAATACATCTTGTAACCCGCTTTGGCCATCAGAAACAGGCGAGCAATACTCGAAGAGCATGTACGACTGTGCAACACTGGCTGGCAAACTTGGCGTGAAGAAAATTGTAGCTATGGCTGGTCTGCCTGCGGGTTCTCCTGAGGACAGAACACCAAACTGGATCACATCAACGGTGTCTTGGCCCGATTTCATGGCGCCAGCTTACGAGTACCAATGGGAAGTCACCATCAAGTTTTGGTCTGAATATGTCGAACACTGTAAGAAGTGTGGTGTAGAACAAATCGCAATCGAAGAGTTTCCTGGCACTATGGTTTGGAGTGCGTCAACGCTGCTTAAACTGCGTAACGCGGTTGACCCAATGATCGGCATCAACCTTGACCCATCTCACATGATCATTCTTGGTGCGGACCCGATTGCAGCAGCTCGCGCATTAAAAGGCTGTATCTACCACTTGCACGGCAAAGATGCTCGTATCGAACGTGGTCTAGCTGACATTGATGGCCTACTAGAGCCACGTCCAGTTGAAGACAGTGCAGACCGTACCTGGAACTACGTTGCAGTAGGTTGTGGTCAAGATCTTCAGTGGTGGAAAGAGTTTTTCTCTGTATGTCATATGATGGGCTACAACGGTGATGTTTCACTGGAGATGGAAGACCTGACCATGACAGTGGATGCAGGTGTTGAAACCTCTATTGACGCTTTGAAAGCAACAATCAGCCAGTAACCGCTACTCTATGTTTAGGTGCTAAGCTATCAAAGCACAATAAACACGCTGAATGAAATTACATCGAATGGAGTAGCTCATACAAGTTACTCCATTTTTGCGTAAGTGGGTGTCGAGCGCTCATTCGGTCCCCTTCCCTAACTGACAGAAAGTAGTGAACCAATCTCTACTCCAACCTATCCGTACAATATGGAATAAAAATTCCATAAATTTAAAGCAGTTCGTTTTTTAACGCGATACCGTGAGAGGCTCAAAGTGAAAACTGAAAAGAAATTAGACCTGATTTGTATGGGACGAATCGCTGTTGACCTTTACGGACAACAAGTCGGCTCTCGCTTAGAAGATATGGGCACGTTCGCCAAATATCTCGGTGGTTCTTCCGGTAACGTTGCTTATGGAACTGCCGTTCAAGGCCTTAAATCTTCAATGCTTGCCCGCGTTGGCGATGAACATATGGGACGTTTCTTACGTGACGAGCTGGAAAAAGTGGGTTGCGACACCAGCCACCTTGTTACCGATAAAGAACGTCTTACTGGCCTAGTCATTTTAGGCATCAAAGACGAAGACACCTTTCCACTGATCTTTTACCGTGAAAACTGCGCTGACATGGCAATCAGCAAAGAGGATTTTACGGAAGAGTATATTGCCTCGGCGCGCTGTCTCGCTATCACTGGTACGCACTTGTCAAACCCAAAAACTCGCGACGCCGTTTTGACTGCACTTGAATATGCTCGCCGAAATGGGGTTAAAACCGCGCTTGATATTGATTATCGTCCGGTACTGTGGGGCCTAACTTCACTGGGCGATGGTGAAACCCGTTTTATCGCATCAGATAAAGTGACCGAAGAACTGCAAGACGTTTTGGGGTTATTCGATGTAATTGTCGGAACAGAAGAAGAGTTCCATATTTGTGGTGGCTCAACAGATACCGTTGAAGCACTCAAAGCCGTACGTAAGGTTTCTGACGCAGAATTGGTTTGTAAACGCGGTGCTCTTGGTTGTTCTGTTTACACGGATGCGATCCCAGAAACGCTGGATGAAGGCATTACCGTACACGGTGTGCGTGTGGATGTATTGAACGTTCTTGGCGCTGGTGACGCATTCATGTCTGGTCTTCTTCGTGGCTATCTCAACGGTGAAGGATGGGAAAAAGCGTGTACTTATGCCAACGCTTGTGGCGCACTTGTGGTATCTCGTCATGGCTGTGCTCCCGCAATGCCAACCAAAGTTGAGTTAGACAACTATTTAACTCGCGCTAACGATGTTAAGCGCCCTGATTTAGATCCTCAGCTTAACCACTTGCACAGAGTAACGACACGTAAGACAGGTGCATGGGACGAGTTATGTATATTAGCGTTCGATCATCGCAGCCAATTGGTCGATATGGCGAAAGAAGTCGGTGCAGATGTTGGAAAAATTCCAACACTGAAAAAACTCATTCTCGAAGCGAGTCGTCAGGTAAGTAGAGAAGCCGGTTTAAAGGGTCAGTCAGGACTCCTTTGTGATAGCACCTTCGGTCAGGATGTGCTTAATGACGTGACGGGTGACAATTGGTGGATCGGTCGTCCAATCGAAATGCCTGGCTCGCGTCCTCTAGAGTTCGAACACGGCAACATTGGCTCTCAATTGATCGACTGGCCTTTAGAGCATGTGGTGAAATGCCTGGTATTCTATAGCTCGGAAGACGATGAAAGCATCCGAACTCTGCAAGAAAATACAATAGCAGAAGCTTACCAAGCCTGTCTTAAGTCCGGACATGAACTGCTACTTGAGGTCATTCTGCCAGACGGCGTTGAGAAAGAAGACCGCTTATACATTGAAGCGGTAAGCCGCTTCTACTCTCTGGGAATCAAGCCAGATTGGTGGAAATTACCGGCGCTTCAAAGCGAAGCATGGGTCACATTGAACAGCTTAATCATTGAGCAAGATCCATATTGTCGCGGAGTGGTGATTCTTGGTCTGGATGCGCCTGTAGAAGAGCTTAAAAAAGGCTTTGATCAAGCATCTGGCCACGATTTAATTAAAGGTTTTATGGTTGGCCGAACTATATTTGGTGAAGCATCTAAAGAATGGTTGTCTGGGGATATTAATAACCAAGAATTTATTAATAAAACAAAATCAAACTACCACGAAATAATCCAACTTTGGAAAAACAGAGGATAATACTCCTGAAGATGATGTGCCCTTATATTGCACATCATCTTATCCAAACAGCTAGAGCGAAAAAATTGAACAAGTAAATGTAAAAAAGTTGTGCAACTCAGCACGAGGCGCGCGTGAACTTTCACACGCTTAATGGCATTCAAACATAGCTATCGTCGATGCGAACCTAGTAATGAGCATGCCTAAGTCTCTAACCGCATTCGGTGGTTACGATGCAGTGACTCACGCACTAGAAGCTTACGTATCCATCCTTGCGAACGAATACTCAGATGGTCAGGCTCTACAAGCGCTTAAGATGCTGAAAGAATACCTACCATCAAGCTACGCGAATGGTGCAAGCGACCCAATTGCTCGTGAAAAAGTACACAACGCCTATACGCTACCTATCTCATTAAAAGCCGATTTTTCACACGAGCTAACGGCAAGAAGTTGGCAAATGTAAATTTTCACCCTCCTTTATCTCATGAAATGAAAATTTCGTAATTTTGCAAAAAGTATCATCCATCACACCATTATTTTGTTTTTAGTGCATCAACACGCCACAATCTAATCAGGATCACAAAAACTAACAGCATTTCAGAAAAACATTGCAATGAAATAAATGTTCCATAATATCTAAATCATTAGATTTAATATGCTAGCAAGGCATCAGGTCACAAGTTTCGTCTCACCTGCTGTCGACTAAATTATCTGGAGTAAAGTGGTTATGAACACGATTAAAATGACGACCGCACAAGCGCTGGTTAAGTTTATGAATCAACAGTATGTTGAGTTCGATGGAGTAGAACACAAGTTTATTCATGGCATCTTTACCATCTTTGGTCATGGCAATGTTGTCGGTCTGGGACAAGCACTAGAAGAAGACGCTGGCTCACTTGAGGTATACCAGGGCTGTAACGAACAAGGTATGGCTCATATCGCGATGGGTTACGCAAAACAGAACAAGCGTAAAAAGATCTATGCCGTCACCTCTTCTGTCGGCCCTGGCGCAGCAAACATGGTAACGGCAGCAGCGACAGCAACAGCGAACCGCATCCCAGTGCTTTTCTTACCGGGAGATACTTACGCGACTCGTCAGCCAGATCCTGTTCTACAGCAGGTTGAGCAATATCACGATGCATCAATCAGCACTAACGACTGTTTCAAGCCCGTTTCACGTTACTGGGATCGCATTACTCGCCCTGAGCAATTGATGTCTGCGATGGTTAACGCGATGCGTGTATTGACAGATCCTGCCGACACTGGCGCAGTCACGATTTGTTTACCACAAGATGTACAGGGTGAGGCTTACGACTTCCCAGAGTATTTCTTCAAAAAACGCGTACACCGCATTGAACGTCGTCCAGCAACCAACCCAATGATTGATGACGCGGTTGCTCTAATTAAGAGCAAGAAGAAGCCGATGCTTATTTGCGGTGGTGGCGTACGTTATTCAGAAGCACACGATGCATTCCGTCAGTTTGCTGAGCGACACAATATTCCTTTCGGTGAAACTCAAGCGGGTAAGAGTGCGATTGTCCACGACCACGAACTCAACTTGGGTGGCGTAGGTACCACTGGTTGTCTTGCGGCTAACCGAATTGCGCGTGACACAGACTTAGTAATTGGTGTGGGTACTCGCTTTACCGATTTCACCACATGCTCAAAATCACTATTCCAGAACCCAGATGTGGATTTCTTAACCATCAACGTCTCTGAGTTCGATGCAAGCAAATTAGATGCAACTTCGGTTGTCGCTGACGCCCATATCGCTCTCGAAGCAATCGGTGAAAAGTTAGCTAAAATTGGCTACGTAAGTGGCTACAGCGACGAAATTAAAGCGGCTAAACAAGCTTGGGACAAAGAACTAACCCGCTTATTCAATGTTCAAATAGGCGAAGGTTTCGTTCCGGAAATCGGTGGGCACTTTGATGATGAGTTGGCGGAGTACCGTGAAGCACTTAATACCGACTTAGCCCAAACTCGCGTACTAGGCTTGCTTGATGAACATCTTGAACCTGATGCCATTATTGTCGGTGCAGCCGGTTCACTCCCTGGCGATCTGCAGCGTGTTTGGCGACCAAAACGTCCGGACACTTACCACATGGAGTATGGCTATTCATGCATGGGTTACGAAGTGGCCGCTTCGATTGGTGCAAAAATTGCGAATCCAGAGCAACCTGTTTACACCATGGTCGGTGACGGTTCCTACATGATGCTTCATTCAGAGCTACAAACATCAATTCAAGAAGGCGTGAAAATCAACGTACTCTTGTTTGATAATGCGGCATTTGGCTGTATCAATAACTTGCAGATGAACCATAAAATGGGCAGCTTTGGCACCGAAAACCGTTTCAAAGACCCGAAAACAGGCAAGATGAGCGGTGGATTAGTGCCTGTTGATTTTGCCAAAAATGCAGAGAGTTACGGTTGTAAAGCCTACCGCGTACATACTGAAGAGGAGCTCATCGCCGCATTGGCCGATGCTAAGCAGCAAACCGTATCAACCCTGATTGATATAAAAGTGCTACCGAAAACCATGACAAACGACTACGAGTCCTGGTGGCGCTGTGGTACGGCTCAAGTCGCTGCGAAACCAGAGATTGCAGCTAAAGCTCAGGAAAACGTAGAGAAGTTGAAAAAAGCGCGTCAGTACTAAACGATCCAGAGCTCGGGGTAAATAAAGTCTCACTCACTTCCCACCCTGAGTTCAGGATAAATACTAACAATAAGTTTAATCGAGCGGTTTGCCCGTCCAGCGAGACTCCTGAGACGGGCTTTTTTATTTGTCGTTGTTCGAAACGAACCACCAGCGCTTAAACCCTATCTTTCAGCTGCTCGAATCCATTTTTTCAACTTTCTATAACATTTGAAATTTATTTTCCGACTTGATCACAAAACGAATCAAATATCCCACTTTAAATTGAAAATGAAACAAACATTCCGTATAAAGGTTTTATTGAAACGTGAAACGCATATGGGCATTGCCTTAACGCAGACACAAAAACTTTAGCATTGGAAACATCCTAGTGATGACGGTAAGAGTTTAAGCTCTGAGGAGAAGAATGTGAGTATTGAGAAAAAGCTAGATGTCATTTGTATGGGCCGCATTGCGGTTGATCTTTACGGTCAACAGATCGGCGCTCGTTTAGAAGACATGGGATCTTTTAATAAGTACCTTGGTGGCTCATCAGGTAATGTGGCTTACGGCACAGCCGTACAAGGATTGCAATCATCAATGCTTGCACGCGTTGGTGACGAGCACATGGGCCGTTTCCTACGTGAAGAACTCGAGCGTGTTGGCTGTGATACTAGTCACTTGATCACTGACAAAGAGCGTTTGACGGGGCTGGTTATTCTGGGCATCAAAGACGAAGATACTTTCCCTCTGATCTTCTGCCGCGAAAACTGTGCTGACATGGCAATCAGCAAAGATGACTTTACTGAGGAGTACATCGCGTCTGCTCGCTGTCTGGCAATCACTGGTACTCACCTATCCAATCCAAAAACGCGCGAAGCCGTACTTACCGCATTGAAATACGCTCGTCGCAATGGTGTAAAAACGGCGCTAGACATCGACTACCGCCCAGTACTTTGGGGGCTGACTTCACTGGGTGATGGCGAAACTCGTTACATCGCTTCAGACAAAGTGACTCAAGAACTGCAAGAAGTACTCGGTCTGTTCGATGTTATTGTCGGCACAGAAGAAGAGTTCCATATTTGTGGTGGTACAGATAACACTATCGACGCACTAAAAGCAGTACGTAAAGTTTCTGATGCCGAGCTAGTGTGCAAACGTGGTGCGCTGGGTTGCTCTGTTTACAGCGACGAAGTGCCAAACGATCTTGATGACGGTCTGACTATTCATGGCGTTCGCGTTGACGTGCTTAACGTTCTGGGCGCTGGCGACGCATTCATGTCTGGTTTGCTACGCGGCTACCTAAACGACGAAGGCTGGGAAAAAGCATGTGCATACGCTAACGCCTGTGGTGCATTGGTGGTTTCTCGTCACGGCTGTGCTCCGGCAATGCCAACTAAGTTAGAGCTTGATAATTACATCACTCGCGCTGCTGATGTGAAACGCCCTGACCTGGATGTAGAGCTCAACCACCTACACCGCGTTACGACACGTAAAGCTCCTCAGTGGGATGAGTTATGTGTGATGGCATTTGACCACCGAATCCAATTTGAAGACATGGCTCGTGAAGCGGGTACAGACACTACACGTATCAAGACACTGAAAAAACTTATCTTTAAAGCAAGCCAACAAGTCGCACAAGAAGCGAACTTAGCGGGTAAAGCAGGTTTACTGTGTGATAGCACATTCGGACAAGATGTACTGAATGAAGTCACAGGACAAGGTTGGTGGATTGGCCGTCCTATCGAGTTACCGGGTTCACGCCCACTGCGCTTAGAGCACGGTAACATCGGTTCACAATTAATTGACTGGCCTCTTGAGCACGTGGTGAAGTGCCTAGTGTTTTACAGCCCTGAAGACGAGCTAGATATCCGTACAGAGCAAGAAGAACTGGTTCAAGAAGTCTACCAGGCATGTTGTAAATCTGGTCATGAGTTGCTATTGGAAGTCATCCTGCCTGCTGGCGTGAAGAAAGAAGACAGACTTTACATTCAAGCTCTAGAGCGTTTTTACGACCTGGGTATCAAACCAGACTGGTGGAAACTGCCTGCTCTTGAAGCCGATAGCTGGGACACGGTCAGTTCAGTAGTAACTGAACACGATGCATTCTGCCGTGGCGTAGTCATCTTAGGCCTAGATGCACCTCAGGAAGAGCTACAAAAAGGCTTTGATGCAACTGCGGGCAAAGAGATTGTTAAAGGCTTCGCGGTTGGCCGCACTCTGTTCGGTGAGCCATCACGTCAATGGTTGGCGAATAGCATTAACGATGAAACGCTGATCGAAAATATCAAGCAGAACTACCACAACCTGATTGCACTTTGGCGTCAGCGTGGTTAATTCGCAATAAAAACGCTAGAAGATAGGTATGACAGCTTTTTCTGTTGGGCTTAAGTACCTGTTCTTAGCAACCCCAAAGCGCCCATCTGGGCGCTTTTTACATGGAGCGAAGAAATGATCATCACAGACCCATGGTTTTATATCGTATCCATACCCGCAGTCCTCATCTACGGAATCGGTAAAGGGGGACTCGGTGGCGCCTTAGGTGTCATTTCAGTACCACTGATGGCTTGGACCATCTCACCAACCCAAGCCGCTGCGATACTGCTGCCGATATTATGTGTTATGGATTTCTTTGCTGTTAAGCACCACCGCCATTTTGCAGATACTCAGGTGATAAAACGCATGTTGCCTGCATCGGCCCTCGGAGTAGCTCTGGCAGCGTTGTATTTAGGAAGTATGACAGAGTCTAGCGTAAAGCTGATTGTCGGACTGTTATCGGTACTGTTCTTCTTTATGCACTTGTTTCAGCGAAAGCAACCAAAACCCAGAGGAACGTTTTCAGCCTGGTTCTGGAGTACCTTATGCGGCTTTTCCAGTACCGCCATTCATGCCGGGGGCGGCCCTGCCAGTCTTTACCTGCTCCCGCTACGGCTCGAAAAAACCACATTAATCGCAACGATGGCCGTCCTGTTTGCCATTATCAATCTATTTAAACTGGTGCCATTTACTTTGCTTGGCACCTTCGACAGCACCAACTTACTGACTTCTTTGGTTCTCATGCCATTGGCACCATTAGGCGTAAAAATGGGGGTGTGGTTGCTGGATAAAGTCCCTCAGCAGACTATCTACCAACTGTGTTACGGCTTCTTACTCTTATCCGGAACAAAATTGCTCCTTGAAGGGATAAGCTAAACTGTTCTTTCGCCCCCGATAACTCTTATTACAAAACGAAATGACAAAGGGAGCCAGTTGGCGGCTCCCTTTTATAGTATCGGCGAGAAATAAAGACAATTAACTCACGCCCATCAAGCCCAGTATAATGATGGCGACAACCGATGCTGCGGGTGCTGCGCACGTAGCCATAAACACTGGCATATAACTTTCTCGGTAAGAGCACTGAGAAACCGCCAGTACCGTAATGACCAACCCTGAGTGTGGCAGCGTATCAAGCAGGCTGCATCCAAACAGTACTAAACGGTGGATCAAGCCGTGATCAATCTGATGTTCAGCCGCCAGACGCAAAAAATCATCACCAAAGACTTCCATTATGATCCCAGTTCCACCCGATACTGATCCCACCACACCAGCTAACAAAGCCGAAGTGACAGTAATAGTTAGTAGCTTCGTCCCAGGTATTGCAAGTAGAAACCCTTTTATCAGAGCGAATGCTGACAAACTCTGGATAACATTACCGTAGCCAACCTGAACCGCCGTATTGAAGATTGCCAGCAAGGAGTCTACCGCTCCTTTCGACAACGTGTGTAATGTCGATTGCAAATAACGGCGCATCATATAAATACTGACCACTAAAGAAGCACTAATTGAAATGGTGATTGGCCAAATTCCTTTAACGCCACCATAAGGAGCGTAATACTCAATGACCTCTGGGCGAGAGAAATACTGAGTAAGCAAAAAGTTACCAACGATAACCATGATGATCGGAAAAAATGATGTAAACACACCCGGTGGATCGGCGCTCTCTGTCTGCTCACTTTCAAATGGGTACCCTTCCCCATTGCTCTTCGCTTTGGCAATGGCTCGGTTTAAATACAAGTTTGCAATCAACACCCATATCACGACAGCAATAATGCCAGGAATAATCGCGGCATAAATCGTCGTACCTAACACCGGAATTGGAATGGTATTAGAGAACTGAGCCGAGCCTGGTGCCACGTAAGCAGGCATGGCACCAGCAAGAATAGCGGCAGGAATAAAACGTCTCGGCAAATTAGCCATTGCAAACAAGTTTTGCGCCACAGGAAAAGCAGCAAAGATAACAACGTATACCGCTACGCCGCCGTAAACCAGTAAGAAAGAAGCGAAAATCACAGCCAAACACGCTCGAGACTCTCCCATATAAGCAGAGATAGAGTTAGCAACGGTTTTCGCAGCGCCAGAAGCGTTCATTACCACGCCAAATATCGCCCCAACCAGAAAGACCGGATAGTAAGCTTGAACAAAGTGCGCACTTCCCTCCATCAGAGGGCCCGTCCAAGCGGTCAGTACCGGCATATCATCACTGAAACTAACCGCAAACATTGCCATTAATGGTGAAACAACCAATACTGAAAAACCGCGATAAATCATCACAATAAGTAGTATCAATGACAGAATAATGCCTAAGAGATCCATTCTAAACTCCATGAAAACGTAATGACTCTCCTATATCGCTAAAGCCCTAGCCGTATAGAAAGAAGCAAGTTGTTAGAGAAAAAGCAGGGGCCCGCACTCCATGCTCAGCTAGTGCTTCCTGCTTGGTATATAGAATTGCATTGTATTTCATCTTAAAATAAAATGAAATTAATGTTTCATTTATTGATTTAGAGGAAATGAAAATTCATCTGACAGTAAATGGATGCCAACAAGGTTTGTGTCATGAAGAAACTTATCTAAAAACTATCAACTAGCACCGAAGATGATTTGAATTGATTCGTTAGAGGTAAATGAGAAATAGATCGAATTTGTCAGATATGACAGCTATATGAACGATTTCATTTTTAAGCTAAAATGAAACACTTAAAGCAAGTAACAGAATGAATCTATGGAGAACATAATGTCAGCACCAACCACACTAAGTGAATTGCAAGACCAAATCAGGAATCGCTACGGTGATTTAAGTAAACGTCTTCAACAAGTTGCAGCTTATGTACTTGATAATAAAAGCAGTGTCGCATTTGAAACTGTTTCTGTTATTGCTGAACAAGCTGATGTTCCGCCATCGACATTGATTCGTTTTGCCAGCGCTTTCGGCTACAGTGGCTTTAACGAAATGAAACAACTATTTCGTACAAACTTACTTGAAGAGACATCTAGCTACACTGACCGAGTGAAACTTTCAAAAAGCATGGATGCCAACGAAGAGCCACCAGAGCGCCCTATTGATATTCTGCAAGCTTTTGCACGCGCCAATACCAGTGCAATACAACAACTGTCGACTCAAATCGACGAAGACAGCCTTAACAAGGCGGTAAAACTGCTCTCTGAAGCAGACAATATTTACGTCATTGGCCTTGGACGCTCATTCAGTATCTCTTCTTACTTAACGTACGCATTCCGTCACCTTAACAAACGTGCGTTTCTTATTGATGGGCTTGGTGGCATGTTCAAAGAGCAAATCAACATGATTCGCGAGAACGACGTAGTAGTAGCGATCAGTTTCTATCCATACGCGCAAGATACCACTGATGTGAGTGATGCGTTAGCAAACACAGGCACAAAGCAGATCATTCTTACCGACAGCCAGATCAGCCCACTTGCAGCCTTTAGTGATGTCTGCTTTGTCGTGAAAGAAGGCAAAGTAGATGCATTCCGTTCTCAGGTGGCGTCACTATGCCTAGCCCAAACGTTAGCGGTTTCACTGGCCTTTCAGGAAAGCGAAAACAATTCAGCTGCATAGTCCGCTCGCAAATTCTGGGCGTATTGAGATACGCCCAATCACACGGGCGCTGATTGTTTTTAAAAAGCACATTGTTTTAAAAAGCACGCAGCCTCTTCACCTTCACTCGTACTAAGTCCCAGCATCGATAAACCATCAACGCGGTTAAAATAAGTACGATACCCAGAATTTTATTGGTCGACATCACTTCATTTAACCAAACAACGCTGATCAACACGGTCCATAAAGGCTCTAATGTCATCAACAGAGCAGCGTTCGTTGCATTTGTGCCACTTTGCCCTTTTATTTGAATGAAGAAGCGCAGACATGTCGCCGGAATAACGCTGGCAACAAACCACCCCAACGTACTCATGCTGATTGAGGTTGGCCAAGATTCTATACAGGCAGAAAAAAGAATTGCCAATAAGCCACCGGTAAAGAACTGAACACAAGTGAGGTAAAGCACGGGAATAGTTTGAGAGTGATGGCTATTACAAATGAAATGTAACGCCACAAAAGCCGCCGAAATAAAAAAGAACAACTCACCCGTAGACATTGAGAAACTCCCCGAGAGGGATAGAAAATACAGTCCCGCGCTGACGAATGGAAGAGAAGCCCAAAAAGGGCGTGTTGGTCGCTGTTTAAACAGCATCCACCCCCAAATAGGTACAAATAGCATAGAAAGGCTCATGATAAATGCGCCCACGCCCAGTTCGTCACTGACTGAGACGGCATAAATCCATAAAGATAAAGACAAACCTTGCAGCAGCCCTATCCATCCCGCGGTGAAAAACTGCTGGCGCTCGCCACGAACCAGCTGCTTCATGCCGAATGGCGCGATAATCACAGCGGCGCAAACAAACCGAAATCCAATAAACGCGAGTGGTGGTAACTCCGCAACAGCCTGCTTAGAAAATAACCACCCCAAACCCGCTAATATGGTGGCAGAAAACAGATACAATTCCGCTTTTTTATTTGAAGTCATTACCGCCTCTACATTTGTGGAAAACCAGCTACACCCTATTAAATATCCAGAGCGTCGACCTGCGTCTCTTCATTTGTATTGTAAATAAGTGCAACCACAAGCGACTGAACCAAACATTGGGTTGCGGATAAAGTCCGATACTTTGCTAACTGCGACTCTTTAATCACAAAACAGGCATCGCTATTGGTTGCGATAGGGCTTACCTGGCTGTCAGTAATCGCTATCTTCTTTACACCTTTTTCTTCAACGACTTCACTGACCATTACCGATTCGTCAGAGTAAGGTTCACTACTGATGATGACGACCACATCGCCTCTGTGTATCGTCTGCATTTGCTGCAGATAAATTGCTCCCAGACCATCAACAAGAAACACTCGGCGGTCAAGGCGTCTCAGTGCGTAGACAAGATACGATGCCATACTAAAGCTGTGTCCGAAGCCAACCACATATATATTATTCGCCTCATTAAGCAACGTAACCGCTACTTGGAGTGTGTCGTGTTCAATTTGCACGTTTAAGTCTTCAAGTGAGTTGATGTTCGCCTTAGCTAACAGAGCAAGAATATTCGCTGGCGTCTCAATATTCTGATTATCCTCTAAACCCACACAACTCCGGGCATAGCCGGTGTAACTCTCCGTCTGTTCAGCTAAATTAAGACAAAACACTTTCTTGATATCATTGAATCCACGATAATGAAATGCGTGCGCAAATCGAGTCAGCGTCGACGGGGGAACGTCTGCATTACGGGCAATCTCCGACACCGAGTCAAACGCGATACTTTGCGGCTTTTCAATGACATACTTAGCAACCTGCTGTAACCGTTGACTCAAGTCTTCATACTTTGTGTATATGTCCCTTTGCAGGTCTGTCACGTTTGTTGCTGCAATCATATTCCCTCCTTGGAATAAGCTGTGCTTTATGAAAAAGGCAACCATCAACCATCGCAACAAATACAATCCCAGTCAGAAAAACGTGTTGTCGAGAAGTTCGGGAATTACACAAAAGATGAGTGATTTTCAAACTGGTAGTTCTGATGTTGTTTCAGGAGCTTTTATGCTTATTGAGTGAGCGGCTCACCGACTTAGTTATGATTACAGATCTGGTTGTGAAACGAGTTTTCTCTAGCTACTTAGATTGAATGGATCTTTCTAACTAACTCGATTTACGTTGGATCACACAAATTTAAGAACATCGGTAAGATGATGTATCTTGTGTAACAAATGGCTTCGTTCAGCTGGTTCACTATCTGGATCGGCATGGGCAAAATACAGGGTCGTCACCCCAGCACCTACACCCGCTGCAACTCCTACAAGTGAATCGTCGACAAATAGACATTCATCAGCAGTGGCTTGCATTTTATCCATAACATATTCAATAAAAAGAGGATCAGGTTTCCATTTGTTGGCATCAAACGCGCTGAAGATCCTGCCCTCGAAATAATGCTGCAACCCGGTTAACTGTAACGTTGTGTTCATTTTTTCATGAGGGCCATTCGACGCAATGCAGACTTCAATTTGATTGCTGATCAGTGTATCCAACACCTTATTAACGCCTTCTATCGGAGTTAAATGATCAATAAAGAGTTGGTTGCATCTCATCCTGTATCTAGCAATTAACCGATCTAAACCGCCGTCAGAAAGCAGCAACTTATTCGATACCAAACTGCTGAAAATGTGATGGATTTTAATTCCTTGATAATGATTTTTGAGACACTCGTACTCCACTTCAACTCCCACAGATTTAAGGGTATCGACCTGAGCCTGAATACACCATCGCTCACTATCAATCAGAGTCCCGTCACAATCAAAAATAACATATTTTACCGTCTTTTTTTTATTCATCTTTTTTGTCTACGCTTTGAGCTGTTCCAGTAAATACCTAAACCTCATCCAACAACAACGGATTCAGAGTGCTCTTTAGGCGGTCATGAACACAAACTTATTGTTTCTTAATTGGCAATACGGATACTACAAGAAAATATACTTTCATAAAATGAATTGAATGAAATATATATTTCATTATGGGAGATAGATCAAACTCATCTAGCTTGAAAAAGTTTTTAAGCTAGTTAAATCTACATTTGTAGATGAAAGACTCTCAGTCTAACCCGAAAGTTCTCAGCATTTTTAGTTTTGATCATTGACCTTAGAGTTACTCTATAGTTTAAGCTCTCACTGAGCATGTTATCTAGCAGAGGTTGCAGCATACTAATGGACTCAGCCATCGAAAAAGATGATAAGATCTCCAAAGGGATTTCACCTATAACCCAATGTCCAAGCCGAAACTTAATTAACTCTTGATGAACTCCCATGTGTTGTAAATACAGGCGAAGATAATACCTACCAAAGTTCATAGGCAATTGGGATTAATGTTCAGCGGCTATCACATAAAGCCACTAACTTTTCAGCGGCATGCTTTGGGTTTTGCGCATGACAAATCGCCGAGACGATCGCGATTCCATCCACACCTGTTGCTATTAGCTCCGGGATATTCTGCTCATTGATGCCTCCAATCCCGACGATAGGTAGCTGTGTTTGGTTTATCGCGTTTCTCAACCCCTCGATACCCCAATGTTTTTGTGTATTCGTTTTGGTTGGAGTAGCGAAGATTGCACTTAAACCGATGTAGTCGATAGGTAAAGAGTTCGCTTCAGTCAGCTGCTGCTCATTCTCAACAGAAAGACCTAAGATTTTCTCTTGACCAATTAGCTCACGTGCTATGGTCGCTGGCATATCCGTTTGACCAAGATGCACGCCATCAGCGTCGACGGCTAGTGCAACATCAACGCGGTCGTTAATGATCAACGGCACACCCGTTCCCGCTAAAATCGCTTTTACGGCCTGAGCTCGTTCGATAAAAGCCCTCACATCACCATGCTTTTCTCGAACTTGAACCATAGTGACACCACCAGCAACAGCTTGTCTCACCACAGACTTAAGTGTCGCCAAATCTTGTTGATCATCGGTCACAAGATAAAGTTTATACAGGTTCATAATCACTCGCTTGTAAGATGCAGCGCCCTGACTGAGCGCTACTTGGCAGTTAGGTTATTGGAGTTTCAAACGCTTTGTTAGCACGCTTGAGTCGAGTTGGTAAAGTTCATCCAGAAGGTTCATTTGAAGGCTACCTGGACCACGAGATTTTTCTGCTGCAATCTCCCCTACTACGCCCAGCACGGCTGCTGCCGCGAGTCCGGTATCGTCACCAACAGCGGCGAATGCGCCAGTCAAAGCGGTGAGTGTGCACCCCATACCAGTTACGTACGGCATCATTTCATGACCATTATTGAGCTTTACGACTTGCTCTTTGAAAACCACATAATCGGTTGCTCCTGAAATCACCACGCTCGCGCCATATTCAGACACCAAACTTCGAGCCGCACCCAACGCTGTATCGCTACTGTCTAGTGCGTCTACACCTTTGCTTTGTGCTTGCTCACCTGCTAAAGCGATGATCTCTGATGCGTTTCCACGAATAATCAGTTTTTTAGCAAGGCGCGCAATTTCACGAGAGGTTTCCGTCCGTAGTTGACTTGCGCCACAACCAACAGGATCGAGTACGACGGTCTTACCATTAACGTTAGCTTGCTCGACGGCATAGATCATTCGTGGCGTCCAAGCACTGTCAAGAGTGCCAATGTTTATGACTAACGCACCCGAGAACGACATCATCTCGCCAAGCTCTTGTTGTGAATGCGCCATGATTGGTGAAGCACCGATTGCCAACAATGCATTAGCGGTGTTATTCATCACTACGTAGTTCGTAATATTTACTACCAAGGGCTTTTGTTTACGTACCGCATCGAGATGTTGAATGATAGTTTGAGTCAGCATTATTGTTCCTTTTTATCTCAGTGCGTTTAGCCCTTGCTGCCAAAATGCGATTTCCATACGAGTGGCGGTTTTAAAGATATGGATAAGGTTTTGACCACGCTCGCTATGAATATCAATTTCTTCAAGCAGCTGATTAAAGTACTCAGCCCCAGCGGCTACGCCAGACTGAAATTCTTCACCGCCATAAAGCTCGATCCAACTACGATATGGATTGCCTTCCAGAACGGTATCGGAGTGACCTAATAAAGCTTTGCCAATCACAGCATAACCAATTGAACAGGGCGCTAATGCGGCATATAAGTCCACGAGATCCCCTGCCATACCCGCATCGAGTACGTAACGGGTATACGCCACCGTACCGAAATCTTCCGGTTCGTTCTCAAGATCTAACTCTGTCAAACCCCAGTTTTCACAGTAGGTCACATGGTGTGCGATCTCTGAATCTAGCAGTGCATGGACACTAGGTAGAGCATGTCGCATATCCGATAAGGTCTTCGCCTTGTAGATAGCTAACGCATAAGCGCGAGCATATTGCTTTAGAAACAGAAAATCTTGTTTCAGATAATGCAGAAAACAGGGTTGTACGAGCGTGCCTTTTGCTAGTTGTTGCACGAAATCATGCTCAACATAATGCTGCCAATCTTCCTGACAAGCGTTGATTAAATCACGGTAATTCATGACTGATCCTTATAACCACGGTTAATTGAAGTCGGGTACGTAATTGGCCGCTTTGGGCTGAGACTTTATGATGCCTTGGTTATACATAAACTCGGCGTAGTCATCGTAGCGCTTAAGGTCAACCGCGGACGGACGAAGGGCAAATCGAGTCAGAGTATCGCTCCATGCGCGCTTGTTTAGTTCATTGTTGAGTGTATCTGGAGAGTAAGAAGCGAACTCGTTCCACGATGCTTGTGGATGGTTCACAATATAGGTTGTCGCTTGTTCCAAAGCCTTATTGAAAGCTTGTATTGCTTGTTTGTCATAGTTATTCGCATTGGCGACAAAAACGAGCTCATCATAAGTAGGCACGCCATGCTCTTCAGGGAAAAACGCATGTGCTTTGTAACCTTCTAGCTCAAGCTGGTTAGTTTCGAAATTACGCAGACCGCCCCAAATCGCATCCACTTTGCCAGAAGCTAAAGACGACGAAAGCGCCCAACCAATGTTGATGGTTTCAACGTCAGAGAACTTGACACTCTCTTGCGCCAGCATCGTACCGATCGTCGCCTCTTCATTCCCCGCGATAGCAATACCAATCTTTTTACCTTTCAGGTCTGCCAACGATTTAATTTTACCGTTATCGAGCACCATTAGTGTATTAAGTGGCGTAGCAATGAGAGTGGATGCTCGCACTAGCGGTAAGCCAGCCGCTACATCCATAGTCAGACTCGGTTGATAAGATACAGCTAAATCGACTTTACCCGACGCAACTAATTTGGCTGGTGTGCTCGGATCGGCTGGTTCTTGGATCTCAACCTTAATACCTTGTTGCGCAAAATAGCCACGCTCTTTCGCAATAATGATAGGACCGTGATTTGGATTGACGAACCAATCTAACATCAAGGTTAACGGTTTCTCAGTGGCAGATACGTTAGCAGATGTCAGTACTGCCATCACAGCAGCGGCAATAGTGAGTCGTTTGTTTTTATTCAAAATATTTTCCTTTTAGATGAATCAGGTTGAACGCTATTGGCTTTCCCACGGAATCAATTTCTTTAGAAGTCGATCAGTGACGAAATAAAGTGAGACTGAAAGGGCTGCGAGGATAAACAGCGCGGCGAACATCTCATCGATAATCATTCGGGCGTTGGCTTGCAACATCAGATACCCTAGCCCCGCACTAGAACCAACCCATTCGCCGACCACGGCCCCGATCGGTGCGATCACCACCGCGACTCGGACGCCAGAGGCTAATGTTGGGAGGGCGGCAGGTAGTCGAATATGGCGCAGTATTTGCCATTTGTTTGCTCCCATCGTTTTCGCAAGATCCAAGTAACCTGCTGGCGTGTTGCGTAGACCGTCATAACAACAGGTCGTTACAGGGAAAAAGATGATAATTGCAGCCATGACAACTTTAGACGCCATGCCATAACCAAGCCAAAGCATCAATATAGGTGCAATAGCAAAAACAGGAATCGCCTGACTCGCGATTAAGATAGGTAATAGCCAGCGCTTAAGCGGCTCAAATAAAAGCATCTGGAGAGCAAAGAAAGTACCCATTAGGAGACCAAGCACCAAACCCAACAAGATCTCTTGGGCTGTAACCCATGAGTGTTTGAGTAACACTTCATATCGCTCAACTAAGGTTGATAAGACTTCCAATGGCGCGGGTAAGATAAAACTTGGCACGTCAAAGACCACAACGATTGAGTGCCATAAGCCAAAGATAACTAAAGTGCTGATGGTCATGCGGACAACAAGAGCAATGGATCTCTGTTTCGAACCTTCTTGCTTTACAGTCGATGCAATGGTGGTCGTAATGTTAGACATAGTCCACCTCCAATTGCTCTAAAATCTCTTGTTGCAATTGAGCACATTGAACATCGAGAACTCTTGGCGTAGGCGTTGTGGGCACTGTCAATGACTCCGCAACAGCGGGAGTACCTTGCAAGACATAAAGCCTGTCCGCTAAGCGCACCGCTTCTTGCGGATCATGAGTGATCAGCACGACCGTTTTATCTCTGAGCAATTCACATGAAAGGGTTTGCAACTTATGACGAGTCACTGCATCTAGCGCCGAAAATGGTTCATCCATCAGCACAACGGGCTTATCTTGCATCAGCGTTCTTGCGAGTGCGACGCGTTGCCGCATTCCACCAGATAACTGGTTTGGAGTCGCAGCTGTGTAACCTGAAAGTCCCACCAATTCCAGAAGCTGCTTTGCTTTTTGCTTTTGCTCGCCTGCAACAGAGCCTTTGGTAAATTTGCAGCTTAAGCAGACGTTATCCAAAATACTAAGCCAAGGCAGTAACAGATCTTGCTGCGCCATGTAAGCGACCCGACCATCTAGAGACGCGCCATCAGACGTCTTCAGCTCCCCTCTAGTTATGACTTTTTCACCCAGTAGACCCGCTAAATAGCGCAGTAACGTTGTTTTGCCGCAGCCACTTCGCCCAAGCAGTACTGTCCATTTGGCCGCATCCAACTTGATGTTGACATTAGACAGCGTAGCGTATTCGCTCTCTTGGTATCGCAGGTAGATGCCTTTTAGCTCCGCGCCAACATATTGTTTACTGTTGCGCATCTGATTTTTCCGCTTGATTCCAAGCAAAGAAGTGGTGAACCGGACCATGCCCGTTGCCAACCTCTAACTCATCGGCATGAGTAATCGCTTGAGTGATATACGTTTTAGCAAGCTTCACTGCATCAATCAGATCATTCCCTTGTGCTAAATAAGACGCGATAGCAGAAGAAAGCGTACACCCTGTACCGTGCGTATTCTTGGTTGGGAAACGCTTGGCACTGATGAGTGTTGTGGTTTCATTGAGTATTAGAAGGTCGTTACTGTTTTCATTTTTCTCTAAATGGCCACCTTTGAGTAAAACCGCTTTAGCACCAAGCGCGCGAAGTTCATCGACCATCGCAGACATCTCTTGTTCCGTTTCAGGTGTGGAGCTACCCGTCAGCGCGGCTCCTTCAGGTAAGTTGGGGGTAATGATATCAGCCAGAGGAATCAGTTCTGTCTTCAGCGTGCTAATCGCCGAATGCTCAAGAAGAAGGTCGCCACTCGTAGCAACCATCACTGGATCGACAACAAGAAATTTAGGTTGGTATTGCTTTATCTTACTCGCAACAACTTGAATAATAGTGGAATCAGCAAGCATTCCAACTTTTACGGCCACGATATTGAGGTCTGTGAATACGGCATCAAGTTGACTCTCCACATGGTCTCGCGGGATGGGAAATATTGCCGAAACGCCCAAAGTATTTTGAGATGTAATTGCTGTAATAACAGAGCACGCATAACTGCCGGTTGCCGACATCGCTTTAATATCGGCTTGAATGCCCGCTCCACCGCCACTATCAGAGCCTGCGATCGTAAGTACAATAGGTGTATTAATAGGAAAAGGATGTGAATCTGTACTGGTTGTCATGGTCGCTCCATCTGTCAAAAAGACGCAGGAGAACCGACTTTACGAGCACATCACCATTGGAGATATTGGCAACAGAGACAGGATCAGGGTAGAACACTACCCTTGCAAGATCGAGCTTAAGTGTAAAGTACAAATAGTTCCCTACGTCAGTACTAACTGAATCAGGTTCAACGGGTCTCATTACGATCTCAGCAAAAACAGATAAATGTTCTTGCTCCCCGACTATTGGTTACTAATCTAATTGAAAATTAGCGTATTTGAAAGGTGTTTGTTGGCATTTAATGCTCCTCGCCCTTGCTAATATCCACAACACTCACAACTATAGCTCAACATTCCGGCTCCCAAGATTAGGGGTTCTGGTTTTGAGCACTTGCACAATATGCTGAAATGCAGGGCTTTTTACTGAATTTTTATCGAGGAAATAAGTATGACCTTTGGGGGTGTCAAAGGTGTTGTTGAACGCATCACAGTTAACAGAGTATACATTGAGTGGGGTTTTGCTTTGATCTTCTGGGCCTGTGTGTCCAATTCGACGACTAAATACCGCGTTTCTCGTATTCGCGATTTTGCTCGCTGGCATCGAAAAGTCATCATTGGCGTAGTAGCAGATAACCCGCTGAGCGGAACGAGCAATATGAATGCCCTCTTCGTCAGGTTGTAAAGCATGATTAGGAATATCCGACGCCATTAAAAAGACATTCTTAAACAAATACGGAACCCCACCACCACCAAATTTTTTAGCCCAATGGGATAAGCATTTCATTAAGACTCTCGCACCCATCGAATGTGCTAATACATGCATTCTTTTCATACATGGTTTATCTAAATTCGAGTCTTGCCAACTTACCAGCTTAGAGATAGCACGACTTAAATATTGACCTGAGCTCTCTGCGGACTCTTGATCGTCCCAATAGTCTTTGATAATTCCAAAGTCGTCGTCACATGGCCAAATGATAGGGACGACTTTGATTTGACTAAGGGAAGCATCTGACAACTGGTCGTGTATTTGCTTTGCACGGGGGAAAACGTGTTCATACGGTTGATTACTGAATCCATGAATAAAAAACATAATTTCGGATTCTACAGAGTTCATCACTTCACTCATGAATGCGAGACTGCCGATTTCTTCAAAATGGTGATCATCAAGCATTTTGCAATACCTGAGACTTTGGCTTAACTCATTAGACGCCTCAAAAACGAGTTTACCACCCCCTGTGTCTAGAACCCTTTTATTGGTAATAAAATACATAATCACAGTACTCCTTAACAGGCTTTCAACCGCGCTTAACGTATTACTAAGCGGCTAACGAAATGATGCCATCTCATGACGCTATATTTGAGTTATATATCAATAACCATGTAAGCATAAAACAAAAGCCACCGAGCATGGGTAGCGTATTGGGCATTTTACGGTAGAGTTATCATTTTGGAACGCAGTTCTTTTTCTTGCTTGCTTGAGAGAGGATGGATTCGACTTTTGTCTCTACCTCGACTAGCGAAGCGATAAGAATTTGTGGTGAGGTGACCTAAGTTCTGCTTCATGGTGTCATTAATGTATTAATTTGATAATATGCGCCTCCCCTAACGGCCGAATCCAGACGACACACATGAACCGTAAGAAAAAAATCAATCAGATTTTGAAAGCCAAGCAGAAAAAGCACAATGCTAAACTGCACAAAAGCAACAAGCCTCGCTACATCTCTAAAGCAGAACGAGCGAAGCTAGAAGCTCAAAATGAACAAGAGCAAAACACTGATGTAACAGTGGCTTCACCTGAACAATTAGATACGCCTGAGAAGTAGATCTTCTTCAATAGGTACAAACTTATCGCACACGTCAATCAGTGACTGTGCGGTAAGGCCAGGTACGGCGAATACATCTACTTTCGTACCAAACCGTTCTTGGATACGAGTCACCAAAATCTCAAAATCCCCATCTCCGGACAGTAGTATTACTCGATCCACTTTAGATGCAGCTTCATAGACATCGAGAGCGATACCGACATCCCAATCCCCTTTTGCACTGCCGTCCTGACGCTGTATAAAAGGCTTCAAATGAACTTTAAAGCCTATTCCGCGCAGAATATGATGAAACTGACGCTGTTTAGGATCATTCGATGCAATTGCATAAGCGTTCGCTTCTACTATTTCCTTTCCCTCAGTAGCGACATACCAAAACTGATTGTAATCGAAGTTCGATTTGTATTTTTCTCGCGTTGTGTAATAGATGTTTTGAACATCTACATATATGGCAACTTTTTCCATCATTTCACATTTATCTCATGAATGTTCCTATAAGAAACATATTCTATTTTATGACGCCCGTATGATATACGAGCAGACCAAGCAAGGTCTAATAAAGCCTTTATAAATCAACACATAAAGTAGGGCTTATAGTGCAACCATTATCTCACTTTAATGAAAGTGTAATATATGTTTTTCACAAAACCCTGAATATTTTCAAATTAAATTAACTAATCTCCCAGTAATAAGGTTGATTTGATTTGTGTCATTTTTGTATAACGACACAACCACTACGATAAATATTGTCTGCGGTATCACATTAATAAAACATATGCTTATATATGCTTATCCGAGGCACAAAATAAAGTTCAAGGAATTTAGAGAACTACAACTGCAGTGAGAATTAACAATAATGAAAGACAAGCATTTGAATAAAGATTTTTCCGCTAGCGCCGACTTAATTTCGACCACAAATCCGCAAAGCGATATCACCTACGCCAATGACGTATTTTGTGACATTGCTGGCTACAGCTACGATGAACTCGTAGGCCAACCCCACAACATGGTCCGCCACCCTGACATGCCAAAGAGTGCTTTTAAACAACTATGGACATACCTAAAATCTGGCCAAAGTTGGATGGGGCTAGTGAAAAACCGCTGTAAAGACGGAAAACACTATTGGGTGTCCGCATTTGCAACGCCGATTAAAGACGCGAGTGGAAATATTATCGAGTATCAATCGGTTCGTTCTCGGGCAGAGCCTGAACAAATAGAACGTGCAGAAAAGCTATATGAAGCACTCAACAACGGCCAAAAAACGTCACGTATTAGAATGAAGTTTCATACAGTGGCTATCACTTTGTCGTCTATAATGTTGCTTCTTGCTGCATTAGCGACAATACAAGCCCCTTCCCCTTTTAATATCGCGCTTATTGCTGTTAGCTTGCTTTCCATTGCATGTTCTTTTTTTCAATTTAAGCGATTTACCGTCATCAGAGATCTGGCAAGTGAAGCGTATACCAACACTCTTATGGAGCACCCTTACACCAATCATTTTGACGATTTCTCTCAAATTGAATTAGCGCTAATAATGAGAAAGGCGCAAATACGCGCGGTGACAGGCAGAGCAAGCGATACAACAAAAGATATCCATGCCGCGTCAGAGGAAGAGTTAAAGACGTGTGAACAGATTGGAAGAAGCCTTGATCAGCAGTGCCATGAAACGGATCAAGTTGCTGCCGCAGTGGAAGAATTGACTCACTCTATTAACGAAGTCGCTGATGCCGCCTCTGCCGCGTCTAAACTTGCTGAGCAAGCAGGAGAAGAGTCAACGAAAGGCTTAGATAGCATTCACTCCACAATCGATGAAGTGAACTTAATGGCTGAGACACTCGCTCACGCTCAGACGATCATTAATCAGCTATCAAAAGACACTCAACAAATTGACAGCATTTTGGAAGTGATTACTGCTATCTCTGAGCAAACCAACTTGCTGGCCTTGAACGCCGCGATTGAAGCTGCCCGTGCGGGCGAAGCCGGTAGAGGGTTTGCTGTCGTCGCAGATGAAGTCAGAAATCTCGCATCCAAAACGGGATCTTCTGCTAGTGAAATCCACACCATGATTCGTCAGCTACAGTCAACAGCCGAGAACGCTGTTGGAGCGATGGCGCAAGGCATCGACATTTCTGATGGCTGTAAGGAAAGAGCAGCACAGACTGGTAACGTCTTAAACACGATTTCAGAGAAACTAAACCTTGTGACAGACAGCAGTATTCAAATTGCCGCCGCGGTTGAGCAGCAAGCCAACGTTACTCAAGAGATAAATCGAAACGTGACAAACACGAAAACATTGGCGGACGACACCTCTGAAATATCTCGTACTTCAGTAATCAGAATTCAAAATTTGGTCGACCGCTTGGAAGGCTTGGATAGATTAATGAAGCAATTTAAAGCGTAAAGAGATTGTTTCTTTATTAAAACCACTTCCTCTATACCAAGAAAGGGAGTGGTTTTATCCCTTCTAAACAGAGTGGTTTATCCCAATGAAATGCATAATCCTATGATACATCAGCGTATATCTTCATTTTTGTAAGTGATACTTATTCCAAAATTAAACTTTCGCCTAATACCTTTAAAATTATCTATTTTCTCCACAAACAAACACTAAGCATTTGGTTTCATAAACTTAAATTATGAAGTTGCTCAATATTCAATCCGAACGATAAAAAACACAGCCATAAATGTGATCCTGATTCAGTTTGAATCTTGATTCCAGACAAAAAAGGCATACTATTGTGTGATATTCAAACTACAGCATAGTGACCAGTTGGACATACTTCATGGAACTAGACATTTTTAATCCATCAAGAGTACTCCGTAGTACGGTGTTGTTCTGGTTCAGTATGTTACTGTCTGTTATATCATTACTAGCAGCTACCTTCAGCCTCGCCATGACGTCACACCTTCACCTAGTGTTGGTGAACTTTGTGTTTGGTTGTTTTTCCATGTTTATCGCGTATCGAAGTTATTACAACCAGATACCCACTGCCTTATCAGCCATCTACGTTTATGTTTCAATTGGCGTGCTATACGTAACAACCGCTGCGTATCCAATCGAAAAAGGGCTTTTGTTTTGGAGCTTTCTTTACCCAGTACTTTTTTATCTCATCCTTGGTAAACGAAATGGTTTTTTTGCCACCAGCATCGGTTTTTTGGGTCAGTTCAGCTTAGTCATTGAAAAAGCGTTAGGTATCAATTCAGATAGCTTCATCGCTCTGAATCTTAATTTTATGCTTGCCTATGCGGCTGTTTGGTTGGCATCACACATTCTTGAGGTGAAAAGAAAGTCCTCTGAAGCCTCTCTCGGTCAATTGGCCTGCCGAGATGCCTTGACGGGTGTATATAATCGCCATGCGCTTGTTCATAACTTTGATCGGTACAGACGCGAAAGTGAGAAACTTCCACTTTCACTCCTTGTTCTCGATCTCGATTACTTTAAACAAGTGAATGATCTTCACGGGCATGACATCGGTGACAAAGTGCTGATTCAAACGGCTGCGCTGATTGACTCATTAAGTGATGAACACCTTGTCTACCGTATTGGTGGTGAAGAGTTTTGTATTGCTCTGCACAATACTGACGCACACCTAGCGACCAGGAAAGCAGAACAAATCAGGGAATGTATTGAAAAGTACAGCTTTAATGATCGCGACTGCCCTATTTCACTCACAACAAGCATTGGGATTTATCAATGTGATCATTATGACAATTTAGAAAGCGTGCTCAAACAAGCGGATAAAGAACTGTATAAAGCGAAAAAGAACGGCAGGAACCAAATTATGGTGTGTAATCAGAATTCGGTTGCCGCCGCTTAGCGACGAGCTTGCATTGGTTATCAAGCCTAATATCAGGTTTCGCCTTAGTCGTTTGTGAGCTCTTCTTCCGCAAAGACAACGTTATAATTTTCTGTGTAGGTACATTGCGGCTGTCGACTGCAAGTGAAGAATCGTCGCCCTTTGTGCTCTCCCAAACTGGCAATTTTGATCACCATAGGGCTACCGCAACGTTTGCAAAAACGCACTTCTTTGTCAGGCTCAATAAGATCAATATGGGCCGCCAGTAAACGTCTCAATCGACTCACTTGATAACTGTGTTTGATGCTTGTACCGATAAGAGGAATAGAAGCCGATTTGCACACGTGCATCAGTAACTTTTGACGCTCAATCTTGCCTTTATCAAGTGGTTTTCCATTATCAAACTCTATCACTACCCGCACTTCTAGCGTTCTTGGATCACACACCACAAAATCAAAGTAACTTTTAGCGATACGATTATTGGCAATAAACCAACGCTTTTTCTCAGTTTCGAGTGGAGAAATGACATTTGCCATGCTCACTTTCGCCAGGACAACCCCGTGTTGACCCACAGCGGAGACTAAAGCATTAAAAAAGGCAGACTCTTGCATTGAAAGAAGAGGACCTTTTTTCTTATATATACTGTCTTTGAGTTCTTCTTGCTTCAAGTAACGTTTTTGGATCACTAAAAAAAATATCACAAGCAATCCAACAACAATAAAAACACTTTCCATTTCTACTCACTCAGCCAACGCACAACGAAACACTCTATTTTATACAGTGACAAGATGGACACGCTAATAGTTTTCTGACTTTTATACCCTTATTTAACCAAAGCTTTTTTATAACTTCGCTCAGGTCTACCAACCGTTCCATATTTGAGATCCGCTTCTAGCTCTCCCGTACTAATCAAAAACTCTAGATAGCGCCTTGCCGTTGTACGACTTGCACCAATTTTCTCCCCTGCTTCGTCTGCCGTTAAGCTTTCTTTTCCTACAAAAAGGGCTTTGATTTTATCCAGTGTTACACCATCTATCCCTTTCGGCAGACGATTTCTTGAAGGCTCCGAGGCGGCTGATGATTGAAGCATTTTATCAACCAGGGACTGGTCTAAATCATCAACATGATTGAGTTGTTGTTTCTGCGCGATGTATTTTTTTAACGCAGTCTCTAACCGAGGAAACATCACCGGCTTTAATAAATAATCGACTACGCCCCCTCTCATCGCGGTTTGTAAGGTATCTACATCTCGCGCGGCGGTAATTAATATGATGTCACAGCTAATGTTCTTGGTACGCAAACCTTGCAGTATTTCCAACCCAGAGCCATCAGGTAGATGGACATCTAAAAGCATCAGCTCAGGTTTGAGTATATCCAGTTGTAACTGCGCTTCTAGCTTATTTGTTGCTATTCCGATAACGTCATAGCCTTCAATCTGTTCAAGGTATTTTTGGTGAAGCTGAGCTATCGCAATATCATCTTCTACAATCATAACTTTCGTTTTATGCGTCATGCCAAATCTTCCTTGGGTAGATAAACGGTCATTCTGGCTCCATTTTCCTGATTATTCGCCATTTCTAATTCACCTTGATAACGTAATGCGAGTTCACTCACTAAATACAAACCCACTCCACGCGTCTTGTTATCTTTACTCGACACACCTCGTTTGACGAGTGACGAAACACTCATGTCCTTAGGAAGCCCGCATCCTTGATCTTCTACTTCCAGAATCACCTCATTTCCAAAATCACTGATGGAAACTTGAATGGCTCTGCGCGTAGGCGAGAAGTTGTTATCATTCGCGATGGCTTCTTGTGTGGCGTCAAACGCATTATCAATTAGGTTACCTAGAATCGTCACAACATCTTCTGCATTAATTCGATCAGACAGTGGCTCAAGGCGCGACCCTTCTTCTACGACGAGCTTCAGTCCCAATTCACGAGCTCGCTCAGTTTTACCCAATAGCATGCCCGCGATTAAAGGTTCTTTTATCGTCTCGCGAAGAAATTCGATCAACGTTTGATAATGAGCCGTTTCCTGTCCTATGAGCTGCTGAACCGCATCCAACTCACCCATTTGTACCATGCCGCTAATCGTATTGAGTTTGTTACGATGTTCATGAGTTTGAGAACGAAGCATATCGGCGTATTCTTTCGTCTTTGCCAATTGCTCTGTTAGCTCGGTTAAATCGTCCTTGAGGCGGAAACTTGAAACCGCCCCGACAACTTTACCATCGACTATGATCGGGCTTCGGTTTGCGATAAGACGCTTCTGATTGAGATACAGATTGATATCGGTATCGGTTCTCGCCGTTTTAAGAACAACGTTTAAATCACTTTCGGGCAGTATTTGGTTTAGAGGTTGATTCAAACACTCATTTTTATTTAGCCCTAGAATTTGACACGCACTGCGATTAATGGAACGAAGGCGGCCTTCCCCATCAATGCTTAGTATCCCTTCTTTTAACGTTTCTAAGGTGACATCAAGCTCTACGTATAAACGACCTATTTCTTCTGGTTCAAACCCTAAAATAGCCCGTTGAAATCGGCGTGAAGCATAGCTGGAAACGATCGCATTCGCAGCAACAACAAGAAGTGCCATAAGCGTTAAATAAACCAAGAAGGGTTCAATTCTGTCTTCCAGTCTGTCGATGAGGTAGCCAACAGAAACAACACCGATAATATCGCCGTTTGAATCAAATACAGCCGATTTACCACGTACCGAATAACCGAGTGAGCCTTTGGCAATGGAGATATACGCTTCACCTTCCAATAGCGCGCGATCGTTATCACCACCTTTCATTGGTCGCCCAATTCGTTCATCGACAGGGTGTACAAGGCGTACTCCATCTTTATTGCCAATAACAATAAACGCGGCACCGATAAGTTCTGTCAAACTGCGGTATCGCTGTTGATACTCTGGGGTGGCTCCCGATTGGATCATGTCGATAACATAAGGAGATTTAGCTAAAAACGAGGCGACACCCAGCGCCTTTTGTCCTATCTCTTGTTCTTGTTCGTGCTTAACATACATAAACCCGGCAGCGACAAGCAACAGTAGCTCGATAAGCCCAGATAAAGTCATGATAATCAGCATTCTTTTTCGAAAGCTGATACTACTCCATTTCATACTTTCTCCTCATTTCCGGCACAGGCTAACACTGTCTCAGGCAAGTCACGAGCATACTTAGCCTGAAGTGTGAATGAGGTGTTTATATCGTTAAATTGTACAATTATTTTGTAGCTAGATTTTACAATCCATGCCCATTTGCAAGAGTTAGGTCAATTCCATAAAACATTGATTTTGATCAAGTGTTTTGTTGTCCAATTTTTGCACACTGCAATACATCGTCTAGTATATTAATTGAGCACAAGTGGAAATGTTCAACGTCAAAGGCTAACGACTAAATACAACTATTTTAATCATGCGTCGTTGTCTGAATAAGGGGGGCTTCTAATAATGGAAAGGGATATTTTTGGCATCTGCCTTTCTAAATCTATGCTGTCGAGGAACTTGTCAGGGACTTTCACTCACGTTAGGGCTTACGCAAAACCCGACCGAGATGAAGACGCAAAAGTAATGCATGCCTATCCTCAACTTTCAGGTAAAGAGGTGTTGGCAAATATGGAGCTATCTAAATCGTTGTTTTGGCGCGCAGAATTTGCTTGCTTAGAGCTAAGATAGAGATTGCACTCCAAGTCTAAGAGTGGAAGTCACGCTTCCCTCTTTTTCCTTTGCGAGTTTGTGACCACAACTCGCTCGAATGATACTGTTTTCATTTTTTATCGGCGAATCCAAACTGCCAAATCGCTCCAAGTAAACTTTTTAACTTCACTTTCGTTGCATTCCAGTGTGTCGCAGGAGTGCGAGGTGCGGTATCAATAATGTATTGGTAAGCTTGCTCATCCAGTGAGACTTCTCCGCCATGTGCAATCAGCAAGGTTTTAGGTTGCATCCCAAAAATACGCGCTACAGATGCCTTGTATTGATCAGGGTAAAAAACCGGGAATGGCGAAATGAGTTTACTCTTCACTTCCACAATCAAATCTGCAGCATAAAGAATATCTTGTTCTGAATGGTAAAGCGCTAAGTCTCTGTCAGTATGACCCGGCACTTCGTAGACCACCCAATCATCAAACATCGGGATGCTCTCGCCGTCACTGAGTTTGACGTCTGGCTTTAATTTTCGTGAATACCAAAGGATGCGATTCGGTTTTTTCAATCGGCTGGCCACCCACTTTGCAAGCGCGATATCTGCGAGGTGCATCAGCACGCCATTCATTCCCCGATACCAGTGGTCACGTTTATTGGCGGAAACGATCTTACAACCAGTCAGTTTACGTAGTTTGTGAGCAGCACCTGCATGGTCAGGATGCATATGAGTAACGACAACAGCAGACAACGCACTAAAGGGCCGATTTAGTGTATGGGTAATAAAGTGCTTCAAATAAGGGATATCTGCCCTGCTGGCTCCGTCTAACAGAAGAAGCTTATCTGGGTACTCCGCAAGATACATTTTCTGTATATAGCCATCTATTTTATGGAGCTTCATTATCACCACCCATTTAACAAAGTAATAACATGAACAATGTAGCAACATATCAAACAAACGAGAAAGAGCAGGTGCTCTAATTCGTGAACTCACACTTGACCATCACATTTTTAGCCCTGTTTTTAGTGCAATCTGCTCGGTTACCGTTCTGACATTTTTCGCAATCAAAGCAAGCGTATCGGCCTCTTCCTCTGTAAATGGATGGCTGAGGGTTTGTTCTGCGCCACTTTTTCCTATCACTGTCGGTAAACTCAAAACCACATCTTTCAATCCGTATTGACCATCTAATAACGTTGCGACTGGAAGCACTGAGCGCTCATTGATCATGATTGCCTGAATAATCCTGAATACACTTGCTGCGATACCGTGCGTTGTATTCTGTTTACGTTTAAAGATCTCATATCCGGATTGCTTGACTGATTCCAGTAGTTCATCCGAACAAATAAGGCCAAGTTTATGCGTATCACAATAGTAATCCGCTGGCTGGCCAGCAATAGAGATAAGGCTTTTAGGAGCAAAACAGTTACAACCGTGCTCACCTAATACGTAACCAAAGATGTTTTTTGGATCGAGATTCACCCTGCTGGCAACGATGGTCATAAGTCGAGCGGTATCAATAACACAGCCACTACTGATCACTCTAGAGCGTGGGAACGAAGTATTTTTCACAATGAAATGAGTGACAGTGTCACAAGGATTGGTCACAACGATCAATATTGCTGTCGATGCCACGCGTTCTAACTCTTTAGCGATACCAACACCAATTTTACTGTTTAACTCTGCGAGTTCGATTCTTGTCTGACCGAGTGTAAGTTGCTTGCCAGCAGTGATCACAACAATGTCAGCCCCAATCAAATTCAAATAATCGTCTGTTGGGGTTATTTGTGTATTCTTAGTGAAGGTAAGCGCAGTCGTGTGTCGAAAATCAAATACTTCCCCCTCTGCACGCTCTAGGTTTTGGTCCAGCAATACCAATTCACCAACGCTACCCAACGTGAGCAGATAGTTACATATCTCAACTCCCACCGCACCAGCTCCAATTACGCCTACCTTCATTGCCTTATCCTTATGCAGATAATCAGAAAGTGAGCTAAACCGATGCTGATCCCACCTCCACTCATTAAATTTTAGCAGCTGATTAAATGAGAGTTGGTGTAACTTACTGCTTCACTTTAAATAATCGACCATCTGTACGATAGAAAATTAGGGCAAAGAGAATAAGGCTACAGCCAAGTAGTTTGTTTCTTGATAATTCCTCTCCGTACCAAATGATACTAAGAATGACTGTCCATATCGGCTCCAATAACATAATCAAAGCAGCATTTGCAGAATTACTTCCTTTTTGACCTAGTGTTTGCATCACATAGCGCAGACTGGTTGCTAATAACGTACTAAGCGCAAACCATCCCCAAATCGATGTTTCTACATTGTCAGGGAGTTCTTCAAATAGAGCCGATGCACACAGCGCAATAATCCCTGTGACAAATAGCTGAATACAGGTCAGCAATAAGATTGGCATCTTATGCGCAAGTTTACTGTTTACGTTGAAGTGAAGTGCGAGCAAGCATGCGTTAAATAAAAACCAGATATGAGCACCAGAGCTTTGCCATTGTCCGGCTAAAGAGAGCATGGCAAGCCCAACGATGGCGATTGGCGTAGAAATCCAAAACGCACGCTTAGGTTTATCTTTAAATAACGCCCATGCGAAGATGGGCACGATAATCATTGAAAGACTGACGATAAAGGCACCTTCTCCTAGAGTTTCGCTGACAGAAATCGCGTACACCCAGACCAGAAGCGCTGCCGCCAGTATTGTTCCACCGCCTATTGCTTGTAGAAGCAAGTGCAACGTTAATTCCCTGAATTTTTTATAACTCAAAGGGAGCAGGAATAGAGAAGCAAGCAAAAATCTCAAGCCAACAAAACCAAATGGTGGCAGCCCTTGAATTGTCTCTTTGGAAAAAATCCAACCTAATGCGGCCAAAGCCGTCGTCAAAACCAGTATCCAAGCAGACTTATGTTCAGCGTTCAAAACAACTTCTCTTAACTTAATTGTTATTATTTGTGAATCTCGATAGTGTCAGATTTATCAAGTCAACTCCAAGAAATTTCTACCTGTCATTTAACATTAAGAGTAATCTGTTTTTATTCGATTTTATTAGGTTATCGCATCGATGATTATTGTGGGACACCGCGGAATTGCAGGTCAATTCCCTGAAAATACCAAGGCCAGCATAATGGCCGCAATTGAGCTGGGGTTGGAGTGGGTAGAAGTCGATATTCAACCAACGAAAGACAACCATTTGGTCGTTTGCCACGATCATACGATAGACAGGTGCAGTAATGGCGTTGGTCGTATTGATTCATTCACATTAAATGAACTTCGCGAATTCGATTTTGGTGGTTGGTTCTCTGCTAAATTCCAAGGAGAGACGATTATGACGTTAGAAGAACTCTTGATGCTCGCCCAAAAACACCAACTTAAGCTGAATTTAGAGATTAAATTGGACAAACAAAATGTGCATGACGTCTGCGAAACACTGAAACAAAACCTAAGCACTCTGAATATAGAAAGTGAATCCATTCTATTATCAAGTTTTAGCCCAGACGTGATTCGAGAGTTACACCGCACCTTGCCCGAATATCGTTTGGGCGTGTTAAGCGAACGACTCACCTCCCAGGTGAAGAAACTGCTGCATGAAGTGTCTGCCTATAGCTGTAACTTAAATCATGTTTGGACCAGAAAAAAGCACATAGAGTCATTACACTCTGAAGGTTTTCAGGTTTGGTGCTATACAGTCAACAACCCTAATCGGCTTAAGCACTTAGCAGCCCTAGATGCTATTTTTAGCGATTATCCAGACAGATTCTTGTAACAATTTAGACGCCACCTGCCTGGGTGGCTAAAAATTCTCGGTCAACTTCATACAGCACTGCATCGACCAAATACTGTATAGCACTGTTTATACGAACATGCTTTGTCTCACAATTCCTCATTTCGTCCCATCTAACTTCATCAAACACTATTTGTAAAATACCATTAGTTTTCAGTAACTTAATTTCAAACCAAAAGCTAACCCAGTTTACTCACCGACTAGTTCACATACAAAATCACTTGATCAGTATATTCAATTAAACTACTGTATACACATACAGCATGTATGAAAGGACAGTATTATGATTCAGCAGCAACCACACATTCGTTCAGTATCAAAATTCAATGTTCTCGCACAACCTACCCGCCCAATGAGCATTGATGACTCAGTTCTAACTCGCTTAGCGGGCTTGTCTAATCAGGAGCAATGGATCTTATTTACGGCTGAGTGTCCACGTCCTGACTTCGATCAGTTCTCTTCATACAAAGTAAGCTGCACCAAAATCATTCAAATGAAACCGTCACAAACACTTTCTGAACTAGAAATCGTCATTAAAGCGATTAAATCTGGTAACGCCAGTGCTGTGGTGGCTTCTAACGACATTACGAATATTGATCAGGTTTTACTACGAAGCTTAGGTCGCCAATATCAATGTGAAGTATTTTTTGTCGAGGGCAGTACACATAAGTATCACTAATAAGCTTGGCAATGACACTGTCTATTCGCCTCTCTATTCGAGAGGCATTTTTATATTTTTTAAAAATTAAGCAAACGTTTGCTTTTTCTGTGGCAGCACAAAATAGTTCTGGTATCATGCTCAACAAATCGAATGCCTCGATAGTGGCTTTCGCCCATTTTTGACAAAGATAGGAATGTCTAAATGAGTCTCGCTGATCAAGTTCTTGCCGTAAATGATGATCTTCCAATTCGTACTAACAAGCCCGTTCACAGTGGAAAAGTACGCTCTGTGTATTGGCTGACAGAAGAAGATAGCAAACGTCTGATAGAAGAAAAAGGTTACGATGTTGCCCCTGATGCACCTTTGGCTATCATGGTAATCAGTGACCGAATCTCTGCCTTCGACTGCATCTGGCATGGTGAAGAAGGGTTAAAAGGCGTTCCAGGCAAAGGTGCTGCGCTCAATGCCATTTCTAACCATTGGTTTAAGCTATTCAAAGACAATGGCTTAGCTGATAGCCATATCCTTGATATCCCTCACCCACTGGTTTGGATCGTTCAAAAAGCAAAGCCAATAATGATTGAAGCGATTTGTCGCAAATACATCACAGGCTCTATGTGGCGTGCATACGAAAAAGGTGAACGCGAATTTTGCGGAATCGAGCTTCCTGAAGGTTTAGAGAAAGATAAAGCACTTCCTGATCTTCTTATGACCCCATCAACGAAGGGCATTTTACAAGGGATTCCCGGCGTTCCAGAAGCGGATGATGTAAACATCACACGTAAAAATATCGAAGATAACTTTGCCGCGTTCAACTTCTCTAAGGGAGAAGACATAGCTCAGTATGAAAAGCTATTACGCGAAGGCTTTGGTGTCATTAGCGAAGCGCTTTCAAATGTAGGTCAAATCTTTGTCGACACTAAATTTGAATTTGGTTACGTAACCGATGCAGCGGGTAATGAAAAGCTGATTTACATGGATGAAGTTGGCACGCCAGACTCTTCTCGCATTTGGGATGAGAAAGAATACCAAGCTGGAAACATCGTTGAAAACTCGAAAGAAGGTTTCCGTCAGTTCTTGCTGAACTACTTCCCTGATCCAGATATTCTTTTAAACAAAGAACGCATGCCTGAACGTGAAGCGCTGGCACGAGATAATACGCTTCCACTTGAATCACTAATGGATATATCAAGAACATACACAGGCATCGCTGAAAAAATCACAGGGAAACCTATTCACTTAAGCGCTAATCCAAAACAAGAAATCATTGATATCTTAAGTGCTCAGTATGGGCTGATTGACTAAACCAGTCCCCCTTTCATAACGTGTTCTTAAATAAAACGCCCGGTATGACAACCGGGCGTTTTTTCGTTTCTATATCTGCAGCTTAAAACGTCTACCGCTTAAAACAGTCTATAGCTTAAAACGTTGAATCTCGTTTTCTAGCTCACGTGACAATTCAGAGAGCTGCGCAGCTTGAGCCGCCGCATCGTGGGCTTCATCTGCTAGATCATTAGACACATCTCGTATACCTACTGTGTTGCGGGTAATTTCTGATGTTACCGATGCTTGCTCTTCTGCAGCAGAAGCAATCTGAGTGGCCATATCACTGATACGTTCAACTGCAGTTTGGATCTGAGTCAGGCTGACTGCTGCAGAGTCCGCATCTACGACACTCGTGTCCGCAAGCTGTCGGCTGTCACCCATGATGCTAACTGCTTTAGAGGTTGTACCCTGCAAGGTTTCAATCATTTGCTGAATTTCCTGAGTAGAAGCATGGGTGCGTTGGCTAAGAACGCGAACTTCGTCAGCCACCACAGCGAAACCACGACCTTGCTCACCAGCACGCGCCGCTTCAATCGCCGCATTCAGTGCCAATAGGTTGGTTTGTTCCGCGATATCTTGGATAGTCGACAAAATCGTCGTAATACTATTTCCGTGCGCTTCAAGCTCTTGAATAACGTCGGTCGCTACCTGTACTTCTTGTGCAAGATTTTGAATTGAGCTTTGAGTTTGTACAACTTGCTGACCACCATGCACACAAGCGGTAACCGCTTCCGTTGAATTTTGCGCGGTATGATCTGCGTTACCTGCAATTTCTTGTGTTGCCGCAGCCATCTCATTAATTGCCGTTGCAACCATATTGATTTCGTCTTGCTGGTGGCGAATACGAGTGCTTCGCTCTTCCGCATGCTGCGCTGTCTGTTTTGACTGCTCAGACAAAGATGCAGACACCAAGCTAAGCTTAGACACCATTGAATGCATATTCGCAACGAATTTATTGAAGTTTTCTGCCAATTGGCCTACTTCATCATTACTACGAGGTTCTAAGCGCTGTGTTAAATCCCCTTCACCTGAAGCGATTTCTTCCAGTGCTCTTGATACGCGCGAAAGATCACGGAATAAGAAACTCACCAACCATGAAACAACAAGAACAACACCGAATGTAATCACGGCAGCGGTAACAATAAGCTCAAACAGTAGCTGGCTATACGCTGCTTCCTCGGTTTCACGATCCATTTCAGTTGCAAAATACCACTGTGTACCCGGCACTTTCTTAAAGAAATAGATTTTGTCTTTATTATCGCGTTGAATAGTTTTAACGACGCCTTCATTCGCCACTTTCTCGATGGCATGCATCGTCATACTTTCTGACAATGTCGTCACTGGTTTCAACAACAGATTCTTGTTCGGGTGTGCTAAAAATGTGCCATTTTGAGCATCAATCAACATTGCGTAAGCATTTTCGCCAACATCAAGATTAATAACGTCATCAATCAATTGGTCAATGAGTACATCCGCACCGACTACCCCAACGAATTGACCACCACGACGAATGGGTTCCGCGATAGTCACCAATAGGGCATTCGTAATGGCATCTTTGTAAGCCGTCGTAATGATTTGCGTACCGGCTGCATTTGCGTCTTTGTACCATGGACGAACGCGAGGATCGTAGTCGGCACGGTTGCGCTCAGGATGAGAACGATACATACCGCCTTCTGGCGTACCTAAAAAGATATCGTCGAACCCACCCGCTTTTCGAGCTTGCTGTAAGTAAGGCACCACATTCGCTTCTTCACTGTAACCATTAAACGCTTTTGCGATGTCTTTGCGAATAACCATCCAGTCAGAAATGCCAGCCGAAGCTGTTGTTGCTAGACTCGCGGCGCGAGTTTGAACACCCTGTCGGGTTTGGTCTAAAAGCTGGCTCGCAGAAAGCCATGTCAAGGCACTCGCCATTAGCACTACCGCTAATAAACTCGCCCCAATCAATTTTTGTTTGAGTGAAAATTGCATTGTTAGTATCTAGAGTGATTGATGAAATGAGAAGTGTGCCGAATTCTATATTGTAAAGGCTTGCTATGCACGACATTTCAGCCTGCTTAAGATCCTGAATAAATACTTTTTGGAGTGAATATCAAAGTTATTTACTGTTATGAAATGGAGAAAAATTAACCAGCCGATATACCAAATCGATGCGGAATACCTTCAGGTTCTATTGTTGCTTGCGAATTCGACTCAAGTAAGCGCGTAAATTGTTCAGGAAGAACTGGTTTGGAATACAAATAACCTTGGAATTGAGTACATTCTTCACGTCGAAGTAATTCAAGCTGTTGGTCAGTTTCAACGCCTTCGGCAACGACTTGCTTGTTTAAATTATGACCAATTTGAATAATAGTACGCACTATCATGTGATCGATTTCATCAGTGACACAGTCATCTATAAACGATTTATCAATTTTAATTGTATCTATCGGCAAATGTTTTAAGTAATTCAAAGAAGAATACTCGATCCCAAAATCATCGATAGCTACACTCACTCCCAGTTGCTGCAACTGCTTACAGGTTTCCGCTACTTTCGATCGTTTGTCCATCATCGAAGTTTCAGTTATTTCTACCTGAAGGTACTTAGCGGCTAAATCATGCTTTGCTAGATTTTCAGATATACATTGATAAATGTCGTCATGCGTAAACTGCACCGTTGACACATTAACGGCAACGCATAAGTCGTGCCCCTGACCTTGCCACACTTTGGCTTGTTTAATCGCCTGCTCTATCACCCAACGTCCGATCGGTATGATTTGGGCTGTCTTTTCTGCAACACTGATAAACTCTAGCGGGGATACCAATCCAAGCTCCGGATGCTCCCAACGAAGTAGCACTTCAGCGCCGATAATTTGGTTACTTTCAACATCGATTTTAGGCTGGTAAACGAGAAATAATTGGTTGTTAGGAATCGCCGCTTTTAGCTCAGATTCAATTTTTTGGTGACGAATCGTCTCCTCCATTAAGCCATCATCATACCATTGGATCTTACCTTCATCGTTTAACTTAGCTTTTGATTCAGCGGCATCGACATTTTTACACCATACGCGCTTATTGTTCTCAGCCTGACTTAACGTCGCTACACCTCCGTTGTAACGTAGCGTATAGCAGGTGTTGTATATGTTACATACGGTATCGTTTCGGCTTTCCAATGCAGCAATAATTTGCTCGACTTTGTAATTATCACCAACATCGAACTCAACCAAAATTGCCAGCTCATTACCGCCAAGGCGAAATACCCTACCGTGTTCACCAACGGCCTTTCGGATAAGGATTGCAAACTTACGCAATAACTCATCTCCATATCCGTGACCTAAGTTGTCATTGGCAGCTTTAAGCCTTTTTAACCCAATTTGAATAAGGGCATAGTCTGTATGTTGGTTCGCTTCTAAATCTCTTATCTGCTGAAAAAACGACTGTCGATTGGATAGCTTTGTCAAATAATCCGTAAGGCTCGCTTTTTTATAAAGCTGAACTTGTTTTATCGATTTTTGTTGGAAGTACGTCATGACTGTTGCAAACGTCGTGATAAAAATCACTTCAATAGCATCTTCCAAGAATTCGTCATGGGCTATAGATGAGTAATCAATCAAATAGCTGCAAACAAGCGCAAGGCCAACAGCAATCGGCCATAACGACCCTGGAAAAATGAATATGTAGCAAAGCGGTAATAAAATGAAGCTTTCTTCGACTGTATCAATACTCAGTGGGTCGGCTATGGAACCGGCAAAAACAACGAATAAAGAGAATAGAGAGCAAACAACTTTTGTTTGATGGCGACGAGCGAAATAGGCCATTAAAATGCTAATAGGAAATAGAATATACAGCTCGTTCAAATGTTGATGTTCGTTTATCAACGTATAAGAGATAGAAGCAACGGAAAACAGAAATGCACACCTTAGAGCAATAAGAAAGGCATTTCGATGATGAACTGACTTAATACTATTTTCCATAAGATTGTAGGGGCCTTTCTAATTATTGCTTTCCCGTATGATTCAATATCATAATCGTTATTGATTCAATACAAAACGGGAGGGTAGCAATTATTATTAGATTTAGGTCATCAAATTATCTCAATATTGCTTTCCACAGCTTAAAAACAAAAAAACCGAGCGCAATGCCCGGTTTTTAAATTAGAGTCTCCGCTTATAAATTAAGCGTCGTTGTCTTCTGCTGCGGAATCATCCGCTTTTGGTGCTTCAGATACTTGCTGCTCTGCGCCTGCTTCTGTTGCTTCTGCGTCTTCACCTTCTGGTAAATCTGCTTCGTCAACTTCGTCAATACGCTGTAGTCCAACCACTGACTCATCTTCTGCTGTACGGATAAGAGTCACACCTTGGGTATTTCGACCTACTTGGCTAACTTCTGCAACGCGTGTACGTACAAGAGTACCAGCGTCGGTGATCATCATCATCTCGTCGCCTTCCTCAACTTGTACTGCTCCAACAACTGGACCATTACGCTCAGAAACCTTGATAGACACAACGCCCTGAGTTGCACGACCTTTCGTTGGGTATTCTGCTAGCTCAGTACGCTTACCGTAACCATTTTGCGTTACCGTTAGGATGTCTCCTTCATTAGAAGGAACTATCAGAGATACCACCTGATCGTTATCCGCTAGTTTCATACCACGAACACCTGACGCCGTGCGGCCCATGGCGCGTACTTTGTCTTCGCTAAAGCGAACAACTTTACCCGCCTTCGAGAACAGCATGATGTCGCTGTCACCGTTAGTAATATCAACACCAATTAGAGAGTCGTCATCACGTAGGTTAACTGCGATTAAACCGTTTGAACGTACGTTAGCGAATTGGTCAAGAGATGTCTTCTTAACGGTACCATCACCTGTTGCCATGAAAATGAATTTCTCTGGAGAGAATTCATCAACTGGTAGGATTGCAGTGATACGTTCGCCTTCTTCCAGTGGAAGAATATTCACGATTGGTTTACCACGAGCAGTACGGCTCGCTAGTGGCAATTGGTAAACTTTCAGACGGTAAGTCTTACCGCGAGTAGAGAAACAAAGAATGTTGTCGTGGGTATTCGCCACTAGAAGACGCTCAATGTAGTCTTCATCCTTCATTCGAGTTGCACTCTTACCTTTACCACCACGACGCTGAGCTTCGTAGTCACTTAGGATTTGGTACTTCACGTAGCCTTCGTGAGAAAGTGTAACCACTACATCTTCACGAGCGATCAGCTCTTCCATATCGATGTCATGGCTAGCTGCTGTGATTTCCGTACGACGAACATCACCAAATGCATCGCGAACCATTTCTAGCTCTTCGCGGATCACTTCCATCAAGCGTTCTGTGCTTGCAAGAATGTGCATCAGCTCTGCGATTTCTTCTAGAAGCTCTTTGTATTCAGCAAGAATCTTCTCGTGTTCTAGACCAGTCAGTTTGTGTAGACGTAGATCTAGAATTGCTTGCGCTTGTTGCTCAGTCAGGAAGTACTGACCATCGCGGATGCCGTATTGCGGCTCTAGCCATTCAGGGCGAGCTGCGTCAGTACCTGCGCGTTCTAGCATTGCTGCTACGTTACCTAGATCCCAACCACGAGCAACAAGACCCGCTTTCGCTTCTGCTGGTGTCGGTGCTTTACGAATTAGATCGATGATTTCATCAATGTTAGCAAGTGCAAGTGCAAGACCTTCAAGGATGTGCGCGCGTTCACGAGCTTTACGCAATTCGTAAATAGTACGACGAGTCACCACTTCACGACGGTGATCCACAAAGCACTTCAACATATCTTTCAGGTTGAATAGCTGTGGCTGACCGTTGTTCAGCGCGACCATGTTGATGCCGAAAGTCGTTTGTAGCTGAGTTTGAGCGTAAAGGTTGTTTAGAACCACTTCGCCTACTGCGTCACGCTTACATTCAATAACAATACGCATACCATCTTTGTCTGACTCGTCGCGTAGAGCACTGATGCCTTCTACTTTCTTATCTTTTACAAGCTCTGCGATCTTTTCGATCAAACGAGCTTTGTTCACCTGGTAAGGAATTTCGGTAACGATGATTGTTTCTTTACCGTTCTTCTCTGTTTCGATTTCCGCTTTTGAACGCATGTAGATCTTACCGCGACCTGTTTTGTACGCGTCTACGATGCCTTTACGACCGCTGATAAGCGCCGCAGTTGGGAAATCTGGACCAGGGATGTAATCCATTAGTTCATCAATAGTGATTGCTTCATTATTGATGTACGCAAGACAGCCATCGATCACTTCGCCAAGGTTATGTGGCGGGATGTTGGTTGCCATACCTACTGCGATACCAGATGCACCGTTTACCAATAGGTTAGGAATTTTTGTCGGAAGAACTGCTGGGATTTGCTCTGTACCATCGTAGTTAGGTACGTAATCTACAGTTTCTTTGTCTAGATCAGCTAGAAGCTCGTGGGCGATTTTCGCCATACGAACTTCGGTATAACGCATTGCTGCTGCTGAGTCACCATCAATGGAGCCGAAGTTACCTTGCCCATCAACGAGCATGTAACGTAGTGAGAACGGCTGAGCCATACGTACGATAGTGTCGTACACAGCGCTATCACCGTGTGGGTGATATTTACCGATTACGTCGCCAACAACACGGGCAGATTTTTTGTATGGTTTATTCCAGTCATTGCCCAGTACATTCATCGCGAATAGTACGCGGCGGTGTACTGGCTTTAGGCCATCACGCACATCTGGAAGAGCACGACCAACGATTACGGACATCGCGTAGTCGAGGTATGAACCTCTAAGCTCATCTTCAATGTTTACGGGCGTGATCTCTTTAGCTAGATCGCTCATAGAGCCATTATCCCTCTATTTTTTGATCGTATGTACAATACGTTTAAGGTTCAAAAATATAACACACAAATCCACTCTTCGGCATTACTTTCCCTCGCCTTTTATCAGGTTGTGAGCTCGGTTGTGAATCAAATGCTGAGAAATTGAACACTCTGGATTTATGTTTCTGATTAGAGGCTACATTTTAGCCAAAACTAGATAAAATTGGCCTACTCTATGCGCTCGTCACCAATAGGGGGTATAATGCGGCTTATCTTATAAGGAAGCTTTAGCATACAGAGTAGTTATGACCCAATCACAAAACGTCGATCCAAAAGAAATTAAAAAGTTTGAGGAAATGGCCTCGCGCTGGTGGGACCTAGAAGGTGAGTTTAAGCCTCTTCACCAAATTAACCCATTGCGCTTGAACTATGTCCTAGACAAAGCAAATGGCTTGTTTGGAAAGACTGTTCTTGATGTTGGCTGTGGTGGCGGCATTTTAGCGGAAAGCATGGCTAAGGAAGGCGCAACGGTCACTGGCCTTGATATGGGTAAGGAACCATTAGAAGTGGCACGTTTACATGCCCTTGAAACTGGCACCAAGCTGACTTATATCCAAAGTACCATCGAAGACCATGCAAAAGAAAACTCGGGTAAGTATGACGTAGTGACATGTATGGAAATGCTAGAACATGTGCCTGATCCCCTTTCTGTTATTCGTTCATGTGCAGCCTTAGTAAAGCCAGAGGGTCATGTGTTCTTCTCTACACTTAACCGCAACATGAAGTCATACCTTTTTGCGATCGTAGGTGCGGAAAAACTGCTGCGCATTGTTCCAGAAGGTACTCACGACCACGACAAATTTATTCGCCCTTCAGAACTGATCAAAATGATCGATCAAACGGATCTAACAGAAATGGGCATCACGGGTTTGCATTATAACCCTTTGACAGATACCTATAAGTTGGGAACCAATGTTGACGTGAATTACATTGTGCACACACAAAGATTTTAATCACGTTTATCCATTTTTATGGTGCGGTTGTTTTTAAGGCGGTAGCACAAGAAACCCGCCTTTTTTAGTGCATTTTTAGGCGTTTTTTGTGCCACTGTTCCCAATTTAATCGATTGGTAAATCGGACTTATTTTTTACCAAAGATCAAGGGATTTTTTTTTATCAGAGGTTACTTCGAAACCGATCTTCAACTGGTAATTTTATACAATCTTGTGGGCTCTAATTTCATCGGTTAGTGACTACTTACAGATTTTTTTAAATTTATAGTTATCCACAAGTCATCCCAAGATCTGTAACTTGAAAACAACCACCAATAGCACTATCTTGTAACCCGCACTCAGATGCACCCCTATATGTTGTGTTTGAACTACAATATATAGATAGAGTTTGATCACAAAGCCAGTACAACTTTTACAAGAATTACACATAAATACGGCTTTTATCAGTTTTTCTAGGGAAATTAAGCAGAATGAACCAACAACTAACTGTCACTAAACGTGATGGCCGCAAAGAAAGTATTGATCTAGAAAAGATCCACCGAGTCATTACGTGGGCCGCTGAAGGTCTGGATAACGTATCGGTATCTCAGGTAGAACTACGCGCTCACATCCAGTTTTACGAAGGTATTACGACCACTGATATTCATGAAACTATCATCAAATCAGCGGCAGATTTAATCTCTGAAGAGACTCCGGATTACCAATACCTAGCGGCACGTCTAGCTGTCTTCCACCTGCGTAAGAAAGCTTACGGACAGTATGAGCCACCAGCGCTATTCGATCACGTAACGGACTTGATTGAGAAAGGCAAATACGATCAGCACATTCTTGAAGACTACTCAAAGTCGGAACTGGATGAGCTAGACGCCTACCTTGATCACAAGCGTGACCTTGATTTCTCGTACGCTGCGGTAAAACAGCTTGAAGGTAAATACTTCGTTCAGAACCGCGTAACGGGTCAAATCTACGAAAGTGCTCAGTTTCTCTATATTCTGGTTGCTGCATGTCTGTTTGCTAAGTATCCAAAAGATTCTCGTCTTGATTACATCAAGCGTTTCTATGATGCGACATCGACATTCAAAATTTCCCTACCTACACCAATTATGTCTGGTGTACGTACGCCTACGCGTCAATTCAGTTCATGTGTACTGATAGAGTGTGGCGATAGCCTAGATTCTATTAACGCAACGGCAAGCTCTATTGTGCGTTACGTATCTCAACGTGCGGGTATCGGCATTAACGCTGGTCGCATTCGTGCATTGGGTTCTGAAATCCGTGGTGGCGAAGCATTCCATACAGGTTGTATTCCATTCTACAAATACTTCCAGACAGCAGTGAAATGTTGCTCTCAAGGTGGTGTTCGTGGTGGTGCAGCGACCGTATTCTACCCACTTTGGCACGGTGAATCACAAGCGCTGATGGTTCTGAAAAACAACCGTGGTGTTGAAGAAAACCGTGTTCGCCATATGGACTACGGTGTTCAGTTAAACCGTCTGATGTACCAACGTTTGGTTGAAGGTGGAAATATTACGTTGTTCTCGCCTTCAGACGTACCAGGCCTATACGATGCGTTCTTCGAAGATCAGGATGAGTTCGAACGTTTGTACGTTAAGTACGAAAACGATCCATCAGTGAAAAAAGAGACGGTAAAAGCGATCGAGATGTTCTCTCTGTTAATGCAAGAACGTGCATCGACAGGTCGTATTTACATCCAGAACGTTGACCACTGTAATACTCACAGCCCGTTCGACTCTAAAGTTGCACCAGTTCGTCAGTCAAACCTATGTTTGGAAATCGCCCTTCCAACTAAACCTTTGACTAACGTTGAAGATGATTCAGGTGAGATCGCGCTTTGTACGCTATCAGCATTTAACCTGGGTGCGATTAAATCACTGGACGATTTCGAAGAGCTGTCTGACCTTGTAGTTCGTGCACTAGACGCACTACTTGATTACCAAGACTACCCTCTTCCAGCTGCATACAAGTCAACAATGAACCGTCGTACACTGGGTGTTGGCGTGATTAACTACGCGTACTACCTAGCGAAGAATGGTGTGAAATACTCTGACGGAAGCGCGAATGGTCTAACACACCGCACGTTTGAAGCGATGCAATACTACTTGCTAAAAGCATCGGTAGCGCTTGCAAAAGAACAAGGTAAGTGTCCTTCGTTCCACGAGACAAACTACGCGAAAGGTCTTCTACCTATCGACACTTACAAGAAAGATGTTGATCTGATTTGCAACGAAGAACTTCACTATGATTGGGATGCTCTACGTGAAGAAATCATGGAGCACGGTTTACGTAACTCAACGCTAACCGCGCTGATGCCTTCAGAAACCTCTTCACAGATTTCGAACGCAACTAACGGTATTGAACCACCACGTGGTTACGTATCGGTGAAAGCGTCTAAAGATGGCATCCTGAAGCAAGTTGTACCTGATTTCGTTAACCTGAAAGACAACTACGAGTTGCTTTGGAACATTGGGTCAAACGACGGTTACATTCATCTTGTTGGTATCATGCAGAAATTCGTAGACCAAGCAATTTCAGCCAACACCAACTACGACCCTAGCCGTTTCGAAAGTGGCAAGGTTCCAATGAAGAAGTTGATGCAAGACCTGCTTACTGCTTACAAGTTTGGTGTGAAGACGCTTTACTACCATAACACCCGCGATGGCGCGAAAGACGACCAAAAAGATGCAGTGCAGCCACAAGATGATGATTGTGCAGGCGGCGGTTGTAAGATTTAATCCATAACCCACACTTAAATAGGGTTAATCAGGTTTAACAAATTATTAGCCCCTCACCTTTGAGGGGCTTAAAAGGAATTGAGGCACTATGGCTTACAGTACTTTTAACAGAAACAAGAACGACCAACTAAAAGAGCCAATGTTCTTGGGTCAGTCAGTAAACGTTGCTCGTTACGACCAACAAAAATTCGAAATCTTTGAAAAGCTGATTGAAAAGCAGCTTTCATTTTTCTGGCGTCCAGAAGAAGTTGACGTATCTAGTGACCGTATCGACTACAACAAACTGCCAGATCACGAAAAGCATATTTTTATCTCTAACCTGAAATATCAAACTCTGCTTGATTCTATTCAGGGTCGCAGTCCTAACGTGGCACTGCTACCCCTTGTTTCTCTTCCAGAAGTAGAAACTTGGATTGAAACATGGTCGTTCTCAGAAACGATTCACTCTCGCTCTTACACTCATATTATCCGTAATATCGTTAACGATCCTGGTATCGTATTTGACGACATCGTTGAGAACGAGCACATCCTTAAACGTGCAGAAGATATTTCTCACTACTACGATGACCTGATCAAACTGACCAACGACTACCACCGTTACGGTGAAGGTAAGCACCAGATCAATGGTGAAGAAGTGACCGTTTCACTTCAAGCGCTGAAGAAACAGCTGTACCTATGTCTTATGTCTGTTAACGCACTAGAAGCCATTCGTTTCTACGTAAGTTTTGCGTGTTCTTTTGCCTTTGCAGAGCGCGAATTGATGGAAGGTAATGCAAAGATCATCAAGCTTATTGCGCGTGATGAAGCACTTCACCTGACAGGTACCCAGCACATGATCAACCTGCTGCGTAATGGCCAAGACGATTTCTCGTTCATGCAAATCGCAGAAGAGTGTAAACAAGAGTGTTTCGATCTGTTCAAAGCAGCGGCTGAACAAGAAAAAGAGTGGGCGGAATACCTATTCAAAGATGGTTCAATGATTGGTCTGAACAAAGACATTCTGTGTCAATACGTTGAGTATATTACCAACATCCGTATGCAAGCGGTTGGTTTAAGTGCGGCATATCCAAACGCAACGTCGAACCCAATTCCTTGGATTAACGCGTGGTTGTCTTCAGACAATGTTCAGGTTGCACCTCAAGAAGCTGAGATTTCATCTTACCTTGTTGGTCAAATTGACAGTGATGTTCGCGTAGATGACTTTAAGGACTTCGAACTGTAATGCCCAGTATCAAAATCAACGGTACCTCAACAATTCAGTCCAACCCTTCCAATACGATTTTGGAAACAATGGAGAAAGCTGGTATTGAGCCTGAATACAACTGCCGAGATGGCCACTGTGGCGCTTGTCGCTGCAAGCTAATTTCAGGTGAAGTGGAGTACGTTGGTTTTGCTATGGCGTATACACAAGCAGATGAAATCCTCCCCTGCATATCCAAAGCGAAATCGGATGTGCAACTCGAAGATGTCAATTATGCTATAAAAGAGAAGCGTGCTTAACGTTAGTTAGTAATAACGTTTTGTCGTCAAGACTTTTTACAAGTTGTCCATAAAAGCCCGGTATTCAATACCGGGTTTTTTAATATCGTGTTTCACTCGTCTTACTATTCCCTGAAAGCAAAGTATCTGCTGTCAACATTGAAACGGCTTTATTGGCAATCTGTCTTCCGTCATCATCGAACAAAGATAAACGATAACCTAATTCACCTGCCTGGTCTGTTTCTTCAGGAGCTGTCAACCACATAGATACCGCATCCAAATGCTGGCTGCTCACCGCCTCCCCTAAAATGATCTTTTGGCCAGCGATCTGATACCACACCAAAATTTTTGAGTGATGAAACATATCAATCTCTCCGAGTACAAACTTAGACGATTTATAAGTCTAAACCCGAAATGTTAAATTTTCTGTCTTCTTCAGAGAAGAAAGATAAAATACATTAAATATCAATAGCTTAACATTTATAACATTTCGTTCTTAGCAGCCGAATTTTGAGCAAGTATTAAATATGCCTTTTATTCAACCAGTTACACACTCATCGTACCAGGACAAATTGAATCAATGAGTAACACCCTTTAACAACCGCTGTCAGCATTGAATGGCACTTTGAGGCACAAACATATCTTTTACTCGTTTGAGCGCACTGTAGCTTGGAAACATAGGCTGACGAGACAAATAACGCCTTAGCATATCCGCCGCAATAGTGGTGATCACTAACACCTTCTCCTCGCGGGAGTACTTTCTATTTAGCGTTAAAGTCTGACCCCACTCTCCTTCTTTACTCGCAATCGCTATTGAAAACGTGTTGTCGTTAATGGTACCAGTCACTATCGATACATCTGTTCCACACTTCTCTTTTGTGGCGGCAGCAAGTGCAAATGCTGAGGCCAGAGCATCGCCTTCGTCTTGGCCAACGGTAACTTGCCCGCCTAGCACCCATCCGTGGCCACAGTATTGTGCGGCATTTTCGTCAAAATGAAGCCATCGCGCCAAATTACCATGTGTGGACTGCTCAGCCATGGAGATAGAGAGCTTTTTATCTATCATCAAGTGTGCCACATGCTGCTGCATTGACTCATCGACACTCACTACATGCTCTTCAATCAATTTATAAATCAATTGCAATAACTTAACTCGTCGGTCGACATCACTCTTAGGGCCGAATAGTTTTACCTCGATATACGGAATGTAGGAGCGATAACCGAGGAAGTACCCTTCTGGAAGCTCAACTTTATCCAATTTGTCAGAAAGTGCCGACTCAGAGGTCCCCAATGTATGCAATTTACTGCACTCCATACCAGTTTGAGTGGGATAGTTTTTTTGCAAATCTGGCAAGATTTCACTTTCTATCATCCGTTTAAACTCACTGGGAACACCGGGAGTAAAATACAAAGCGCAATCGTTGAGCTCAACCTTAAACCCACACGCAGTACCTACCGGGTTATCAATCATGGTTGAACCTCTAGGCAGCATTGCTTGCTTCAAATTGCTTTCTGGCATAACAACGCCGCGATCAGCAAAAAATGCACGTAAGCGCTCTACCCACTCTGTACACTCAACAAGATCCGTGTCAGCAGCAATGGCGGCCGCTTCTGCACTCAAATCGTCACTGGTCGGACCTAACCCACCATTAACGATGACAACATCATTATTGAAACTGAGCATAACCAGTTCTTCAACCAAGGAGGACTTTTCATCGCCCACTGTTGAACGCTTAATTAATGAATATCCATTCTCGAAGAACAACTGAGCCAACCAGGCTGCATTTGTATCTACAATGTCTCCATGCAGGACCTCTTCTCCTGTGCTTAACATTGCAATTTTCAACATAGTTTGTCCTTATTCATCTCACGTTATATAAACGTGTTAGTTTAATTTTGTTTGCTGGGTCGGAGTCAATTTCAGAGCATACTGTGCATCTAACATCTTGTCTTCGTTCATCTAACTATAATTACTAATCACAACCCCGATTAGTCTCAACTCTTTGGAGCACTCCGTGTTAAAGGCTGGCCTTACCGCTTTACTTTACTCAGCACTGACGAATGCCAGTCCGACTCACTCAGTCCAACATATTGAGTTGTCCTACTCGTTTGAGCAAGCCCAGAGTCACGTATTATATCCACATTATGATTTGTATCCTCTTACCTACTCAACCAACTTAGGCTTGGCAGAGATCACCTCTAATCTTGAAGAGCCCCCTCTACCAAAGTACTTAATCGTCCCAAATGAGCGAGACTCCGGTTATCTTAAAGAGCAAACGTACACAATTGTCGGACTTGGGGTTGCCACTATTGGACTGATGACACTCCTTCCTGAATCTGTCACAAACTGGGATGATGAAGACCGAAACCTAAGCAATCTTGTCTCTAAATGGAAAGACAACGTACGTGCTGGCCCTGAGTGGGATCGCGATGATCCTTTCTTAAATTACGTCATGCACCCTTATTTTGGTGGGGTTTACTATACCGTTGCGCGTCATGCTGGATATAACGAATTTGGTTCGTTTCTGTATTCCGCAGGTGTTTCTACGTTGTTTTGGGAATACGGTCTTGAAGCGTTCGCAGAAGCCCCTTCTTGGCAAGATCTTTTCATCACTCCAATCTTTGGCGCGGTTGTAGGTGAGCTGATGTTAGAGGCGGAACAAGATATCATCGCGTCAGGTGGCCAAGTTATGGGTTCGGCGAGTTTGGGAGACGTCACCTTGTTTTTCTTAAATCCAGTGGGGCATATCCATGGCTGGGTCAGTGACATTTGGGGAGGAAATGCAGAGCTGCACTACAGTAGCACACCGTGGTTCAATAACCGTGATGCAGCAAACTTTGCCCTACGTTCAGGCGCTCACTATGACGACTATTTCTACGGTGCGGAAATTATCATCAGATTCTAGGCGTTTAAAACGCTATCACACAAATTACTTACAAACCCAACGCCACTACATCTCCATTTTGTGCGCAGAGTATAAGAACTGTATAGCGAACAAATGATTAGCTCAAAACCTTGAACTCTATCATGCCTTATTTTAAACACTGCTCTACACTTTGTAGTGTCAGTAACCTTCCCTTTTCAGGAGCCTGAGCGTGAATACAACATTCATAGTTAACTTTGTCGGTAAAGCGTCACCCACTACTATAAAACAGCTCGCTGCCATCACTCACGAAAACGGTGGGAAGTGGTTGATCAGTAAAGTGAACTTTATAGAAGATCAAGTCGCGGCGGTTATCAAAGTTGACGTGCCATCTAAAAATGCAGACGTGGTGAAAAATGCGTTTCAAGATCAACAAGGGTTGATTGTTCAGATCGTTGATTCCCAAGCGCTTCATACTAACGCTGATACTATCTACCAGATTCGATTAGATTCGAATGATAGAGCCGGCATTGTCAATGAAATTACCCATATCTTAGATGGGCAAGGCGTCAGCATTCTGGATATGGATTGCCAGCGTGTCTTTATCGCAGGTGGTGGAGGCGTAAGCTCCAGCCTATTTACCGCCAACATGGCGATTAGACTGCCTTCCGAAGTGGACATTGATGATATTGCCAATGAACTGGAATCACTAAGTGAAGATACAAAAGTAATGGTGGAAGCCTAATACTTTGATATCAATCATCAATAAAAAAGAGCAGCTTAATTGCTGCTCTTTGTCATTTTTAAACGCGTGAAAACGTTACTTCACAGACCACTGTGATAGTGAGCGTTTGAAGTCTGAATAATCAAACTCGTTCAGCTTCTGAATTTCGCCACTTGAACGCTCACAATAAACTGAAGGCATGCGTAAACCGTTGAACCAGTTTAGTTTCACCATGGTGTAGCCAGCGCTGTCGAGAATATGCAGACGCTGACCAATTTCTAACGGCTGTTCAAAGTTCGCCACACAGAACTGGTCACCAGCAAGACATGAACATGAACCAATAACATATTCGTGTTCACCATTTTCTGATGCTTCAAGAATCGATGCTGGCTCGTTGTAAATCAACGTATCTAAGCGGTGCGCTTCGGTTGCAGAGTCGACAATTGCTGTTTTCTTTACGTTCTCAACGATATCAACCACAGTCACCACTAAATCAGTGGTTTTAGTAATGATCGCTTCACCCGGTTCTAAGTACATTTGTACGCCGTGTTTCTCAGCGAATGCTTTTAGCGCTAGACCTAGCTTCTCAATATCGTAACCCGGCCACGTGAAGAACACACCGCCGCCCATGCTCACCCAATCCAGCTTGTTTAGGTATTCGCCAAACTGCTCTGAAATCGCATCCAGTAGACCGATGAACGCATCGACGTCTTTGTTCTCACAGTTCATGTGGAACATCACACCATCAATGCCTTCGAAAACTTCAGGTTTGATGTGATCCGCTTGTACACCAAGGCGAGAGAATTTACGTGCAGGGTTAGCCAAGTCTTGACCCGCGTAGCTTACGCCTGGGTTCAAACGCAGACCAACCGACGCTTTACCTTCCACGATGTGGCGGTAAGCCGCAAGCTGAGATTGTGAGTTAAAGATCATCTTATCGCAGATGTCTGCCACTTCACGTACATCGTCTTCGCTGTAGCCCACACTGTATGCGTGCGTTTCACCACCAAACGTTTCGTGACCTAATTTTACTTCGAACGGACCAGAGCTGGTTGTGCCGTCTAGGTAAGGCTTGATGATGTCAAACACACCCCAAGTTGAGAAACATTTCAGTGCAAGTACAAGCTTCACGCCTGAAATTTCTTTGAGCTGTTTCGCTTTCTCTAGGTTCGCAATCAGCTTGTCTTCATTAATCATGAAGTACGGAGTTTTTAGTTCATTGTGTTGCATGTTAGTACCTTGAGTCCCCTCGCCTAAACGAAGGCACTATAAAATCGAACAAAGCCGACGCGGTTGCATCGGCTTAGAGTTAGTTAATTCAAGATAAGTCTTGGCTTAACGACTTATTTTTTAAGCTCGTGGATAACTGGTAGGCCTTGAGCAGGTTCCAACTCTTGAACATGCCAATCTAGACCGATTTCTGGCATTGTTTCTAGGAACGGATCTGGGTCTAGCTGTTCCATGTTGAACACGCCTTTGTCTGCCCACTTGCCACGGAAGAACTGTAGTGCTGCAGTGATCGCTGGTACACCCGTAGTGTAAGAGATCGCTTGGTGCTCTACATCTTCGTATGCCACTTCATGGTCAGCATTGTTGTAGATGAACACGCTACGTTCTTTACCGTCTTTCTTACCTTGAACCCAAGTACCGATACACGTTAGACCAGTGTAACCCGGCGCTAGAGACGTTGGGTCTGGTAGTAGTGCTTTCAATACATGTAGAGGCTGTACTACTGTGCCATCGTGCAGCGTTAGCGGGTCTGGGCTTAGTAGACCGATATCACGCATTACGTTGAAGTAATTCAGGTAACGATCGCCAAAGCCCATCCAGAATTCAATGCGTTTTGCAGGGATGAATTCTTTCATTGAACGAACTTCGTCGTGTGCCATTGAGTACACTTTGTGCGAACCACAGTTCGGGAATTCGAACTCAAGCATACGTGAGTGACAAGGTACTTGTTTCCACTCGCCATTTTCCCAGTAGAAAGAATCGCCTTGGATCTCTAGCATGTTGGTTTCTGGGTCAAAGTTAGTTGCAAACTTCTTACCGTGATCACCTGCGTTTACGTCCATTACGTCGATCGTGTCGATTTCATCGAACAGGTGTTTTACTGCGTATGCAGCAAATACCGAAACGACGCCCGGATCGAAACCTGCACCTAGGATACCAGTGATGCCCGCTTCTTCGAACTTCTCACGGTAGCCCCACTGCCAGTCGTACGCTTCTGGTACTTGCTGGCCTTCAGAACACAAGTCAACCGCTACTGATGTGTCTAAGTAAGACACTTTCGCTTGGTAACATGCTTCCATGATTGGCATGTTTACCCAAGGAGGACCCGCGTTGATCACTAGGTCAGGCTGTACTTCTTTAATAAGAGCAACCAATGAATCTACGTCGTCAGCATTTACTGCTCGAGCTTCTAGTTTCTTAGTTGAGTCTTTCAGATTGTTTTTCTTCTGAATAGACTCGATGATTTTCTCACACTTACCTACGGTACGTGATGCGATTGTAATATCACCCAGAACGTCATTGTTTTGTGCTGCTTTATGTGCAACAACCCAACCAACGCCGCCTGCACCAATCTGTAGAATTGCCATAGTTTTTCGTTACCTTTATTTAACTAGCTCAACTGCTAGAGTTTTGATTTTATTAAGTAAAGTTTCGAAATCCGAAATCTTCAAACAAGGGTTTAGGATAGTGAATTTCAGCGCAGATTTGCCGTCCACTACCGTTTCTCCAAGTACTGCAACGCCACGAACCAACGCTTCTAGTCTTAGAGTTTTGTTAAGTTCGTCTAAATCCACTGCGTCGCTATTCGCTGCTCGGAACAGAACTGTTGAAAGCGCTGGCTCGGCCAACAATTCAAATTCGTCACTGTTACGCACAAGATTCGCCACTTGTTGCGTTTGACTCAGTAGATGATCGTACATCTCACCTAGCGTGTTAGGGCCAACGTTTTGCATGGTCATGAATACTTTTAGAGCGTCAAAACGTTTGGTAGTCGCGATAGATTTATCAACCAAGTTTGGTAGCTCATCGTGCTCACGGTTTAGGTAGTCTGCATGATGAAGCAGGAACTTGAAGTTCGCTTTGTCATTCACCAATAGCGCACCACAGCTGATTGTTTGATAGAACAGCTTGTGGAAATCCACACTGACCGATTCGGCACGCTCAATACCTTTCAAGCGATTTTTGTGGCTGCTTAGAATCAATGCACCACCGTAAGCGCCATCAACGTGCATCCACATGTTGTGTTTTTGAGCCATATCCGCGATGAAATCAAGATCGTCGATCGCACCGTGATCGGTTGTGCCCGCAGTACCTACGATAGCAAACGGAATTAACCCTTCGGATTTCGCTTGCTCAAGTACAGACTCAAGCTTACTCACATCCATTGTACCGTCAGCATTTGCGTCAACGGCAAGAATTGCTTTTTCACCAAGCCCCATCCAAGACGCGGATTTTTGTACCGTGAAGTGCGATTTCTTCGAACATACGATACGTAACTTATCTGCGTAATCAGGAAGACCCAATTTTTGGATAGAGTGGCCGCTTAGCTTATCAGCAATCCAATCACGAGCCAGCATTAAGCCCATTTGGTTGCTTTGCGTACCACCACTTGTGAAAATACCGTCTGACTTCTCGCCTAGCTCGTATTTACCACATAGCCAATCCACTACTTTCTGTTCTACGTAAGTCGCAGACGACGCTTGGTCCCAAGAATCCATAGATTGGTTTAATGCCGCAATCATAGATTCAGCCGCTACTGCTGGCATCAGCGGTGGCGTGTGAAGGTGTGCAATGCAGTCTGGGTGCTGAACAAAGATTGAGTTTTTCGCAACTAAGTCTGCTGTCTCACCAATGACATCGATCAGTGACGCATTCTTGTTGTCTAGGTCAACCGCGTTAATCGCGTTCTCAAGCAATTTAGGCTCTAGACCAGAATACGGTGCGTTCACTTGCTCGAATACTGACTTCATCGCAGCCGTCGTGTGATTCATCACCTTAGCAAATTCTGCACTACCCATTTCACCGGTATGAATGAAATGCTTCTTCCAGTTTTCGTTAGCTTGCTCGGCGTCAACTTTGTTACCACCAGCGACTAAGATTGCTTCTTCTAGCACACGTAGGGCGAAGTCGATTTGCTCGAAAGAGATGATCAGAGGCGGCAAGAAACGAACTACCGAACCATCTCGACCGCCCTTTTCTACCATTAGGCCACGTTCTAGTGCAGCACGTTGAATTCTTAGCGTAAGCGCGCCATCAGAAACTGGCTCACCAAATTTATTTAGCTCACTACCCGGCTTGCGAATTTCAACACCTAGCATTAAGCCTTTACCACGAACTTCTGCAATGCAGTCGACGCGTTTTTGCATCGCTTCTAAGCCATGACGTAGGTATTGACCCGCAATGTTGGCATGCTCTACCAGATTGTCACGCTGGATAATCTCAAGTGCTTTTGCACCTGATACCATTGCAAGTTGGTTACCACGGAAGGTACCAGTGTGCTCGCCTGGTTTCCAAGTATCGTGTTGCTTGTTAATCACTAGCAACGACATTGGCATACCGCCGCCGATCGCTTTAGACAGACATAATACATCTGGCACAATACCCGCTTCTTCAAACGCGAAGTTGTAACCAGTTTTACCTACACCACATTGAATCTCATCAAAGATCAATAGGATACCGTGCTCGTCACAGATACGACGAAGTTCACGTAGCCAGAAAGCAGGTGCTGGGATAACACCGCCTTCACCTTGTACTGGTTCAACAACAATTGCAGCAGGTTTCATAATGCCAGCTTCATCATCGTTTAGAAGGCGCTCGATGTAGCGAATACTCGCTTTCGCGCCTTCATCACCACCAAGGCCGAACGGACAGCGTAGGTTATACGGGAATGGCATGAAGTGTACGTCTGACATTAGGCCAGTACGACGCGCTTTAGTGCCTAGGTTACCCATCATGCCCATTGTACCGTTCGTCATACCATGGTATGCACCACGGAATGCAAACATGGTGTTACGACCAGTGGTTTGCTTAGCTAGCTTAATTGCAGCTTCGACCGCATCTGCACCAGACGGGCCACAAAACTGTATTACGCAATCGTCAGCTAGCTTCTGAGGCAGAAAGCCCTTAACTGCTTTAATAAAGTTTGTCTTCGCTTCAGTCGCAATATCAAGCGTTTGATAAGGTAAGCCTGAGTCTAGTTGATCTTTTAGTGCTTGGTTGATCTCAGGATGGTTGTAACCCAGAGCTAACGTTCCTGCACCTGCAAGGCAATCTAAAAACAACTGGCCGCGGGTATCTTCAACCAGCGCACCATAGGCTTGTTTAATAGCGATAGGTAGACGACGCGGGTAAGAGCGCACTGCAGATTCGTGTTGCTCTTGATCCAGAAGAACTTGGTCTGGAGTAAGATCGTAAATACCTTCCACTACTGGAATTTGAGTAGAAAATGGGGTCGCGATAGCATTGTTATCGACTTCAAAGGCTGTGCTCATGATTTAATCCCTTGAAACGTAGTAAAGTCCTTCCTCTAGGCAGCAAGCCCTATCAGAAGGTGTGCAGGTCGTTCCACGCTTTAGTAAAAAACGAGCACGACAAAATGCTCCATCAAACAGATGGATTACATGGTAAGCAAACAAATCAAGGTTCAGTAATGCAACTGTCTTGTAAAACAGGGCATTCAGGAAGAACTAAGCTGATTAATGTGTGTGTGTTTGTTGAGTTCAATGTTGGGTTTCCCATTCACTTGCCGCACTGCGACAACAGTATCCCGTCTATCGATAAAAGGCCTTATCGATACCTACCCTACGTGATGTTCACTCAGCCCGAATGACGTCACGCGTCTCCCCCAGAATTATAGCTTGCGAGTTGCTTCCGAGATTGCGCGCGAAAGTATCACAAATCAAAAACCGCTTGCAACTATTTTCTTTATAAGTAACACGAATCTAAATAGGCCTCTTTGGTTACCGCGTAAAAAAAGACTGGCTTGAAAGCCAGTCATAAGCTTATCTCTTTTTATTTGTATTTTACGCTGCATCGATTTTCAGTACTTGCGCAAGAACATCTAGCTCGTTGGCAATCGTACTGTCCAAACCCAATTCAACATATGAGTCGATGATAACGGGTGATATTACCGCTTGCATATCGCCATTTACATTTGCCGCTATATCCACCTGGCTACTTTGAGCGCTTACCTCTATTTGAGCGAGTAACACATCAATAGACGCGCTTTGCTCTAATTGAAGAATGTCACTCAGATCGAGCAAGTCGTAAGTAACCTGCGCGCTCTTAATATCATCAGCGTTATCAATGAAATCATCCAGCCTCTTAAACAAATCGGCATAATCATCACTTTGTTCTTGATCAGTGTCATAATTAAAGGCCTTAGGCTCACCAATATCCCCGTCATTCATATCATTCGAATTGTCTGAGGAGCCATCCGAGAGCATATGCTGCTTAATCAGATCGAGCAGCATCAAACTTTGTGTTTCCGAAAGACCGTGAGATTGTAAATTTGATGTTTCAGCCGCTGGGATTTCACCCATTTCTTCACCTGCTGCTGTTGCTAGCTCTTCATGTTTCGTAGGATCGCCACCTTGCTCTATCTTGTGTAAAACACTGGCGATTTCATCATCTAGACTGATATTTGTTGTTGTGCCATCACTTCCAACCAGTTCCGCTTTAAAATCCGTTACGGCTGTCGCCCCATGCCCCAAAACAACGATGACCTCTCCTGGACCTGGGACTTCTCCTGGCAATAACTCCCTAATCTGTCCATTGATATCAATAACCACAGTCGTGTTTGCTAGAGCTAATAGTGTCGCAAGGCTACTCATAATCATACGTCCTAGTTTTCGCTCAAGATGCCATTCGATTGCGTCGTATTTCAAAACACCGATCAGTTTCTAAACATCAATTAAGCGCAATTGTGCATTTTATAAATGCTAGTGTTCCGTCGAGTGAGAATCCACCAGATGACAAAAAAGTCCTAACGAAAATTGATAATTCTATCATTTGAACAATGGTGAATTATGATGGCGTTTCCTTCTCATCATTTTTAAAGCTACAGCCTATTTGACTTTATACAGGACGATGAAAACAAAAACGCCCCTTCTCAATGAAGGGGCGCTGTGTGTATTAAAGTGATTAGTTGGATGACTTCACTTCTTTGCTCTCATTTGCTGAGGCCGCTTTTTTTGCTGGCAAAGACAAACTTAGCAAAATATATCCTAATATCGCGGCTGTTGTTGAGCCCATCAAGATACCTAAGCGAGCGTACGTATCAAACTGAGCGTTGACCGGACCAAACGCCAGTGAAGAGATGAATATAGACATCGTAAAGCCGATACCACACAACACTGACACAGCAAAAATATGCTTGAAGTTAATACCTTCTGGTAATTTCGCCACGCCAAGTTTCACTGCCGCCCAGCTGAACGAGAAAATACCCAAAGGCTTACCAACCAAAAGACCAAGCGCGATACCTAGAGGCAGCATCGAAGTTAATCCTTCTACTGACACCCCTTCCAAAGAAATACCTGCATTGGCGAATGCAAACAAAGGCAAAATACCAAACGCGACATATGGATGTAAGGCATGTTCCATATGTTTTAATGGAGAGCGTTCGCCACTATTACCTTTAAGTGGGATAGCAAAGCCGATAACCACACCTGCAAGTGTCGCATGTACTCCCGACTTCAATACCGCAACCCACAATATAAAGCCAACAATCATGTAAGGGGTCAGCTTGGTTACGTGCTTAGAGTTCAACATAAACAATGCGGCCGTCATAGCAAAACCGATCGCCAGTGCTGTTGTTGACAAGTCGCCTGTGTAGAAAAGCGCAATAATGACCACAACGCCTAAGTCATCAATGATTGCTAAAGCAAGTAAGAATACCTTCAGGCTAACTGGAACTCGCTTACCAAGCAGCGCCATGATACCCAACGCAAACGCAATATCAGTGGCCGCTGGAATCGCCCAACCTTGAATCGCCTCTGCGTTGCCAATGTTAAACATTACGTAAATCAATGCCGGAGCTAACATACCACCGACGGCAGCAATCGCTGGAAATACTGCGGTTTCTTTAGATTTTAGCGCGCCTTCTAGAAGCTCTCGTTTTACTTCAAGACCAATTAATAGAAAGAAGACAGCCATTAGACCATCATTGATCCAATGTGAAATTGACATTCCAAAAACGTAAGTGTGCAAACCACTTTGATAAACATCGTTTAATGATGTGTTAGCAATTGTCATCGCGATAGCAGCTGCTATTACGAGCAAAATGCCACCAGCAGATTCCATTTTGAAAAAATCGCGAATTATATCACTCATGATATCGTCCCTATATTTATTATGTTAATAAACGATTAACAAAGAATACTGACGAGTGTATCGACAACAAAACCGAAGGAAAAATCGCTTCTTTAGAGTTCTGACTTCGGTATTTCCGATGTTAATTAGGTTAATCCTATCTAATTTCCTTACTAAATTATAGGCAACCCGGATAAGTTACCTTACAGATATACAAAAACAGCCACTTTTGCTCAAAGTAGCTGCTCTTAAAGTACATTATTCGCGCGAACTAGGTTAATAACCTGTTAACTGCATAAAGCCTGTCGCATTGTGAGTTCCCCAAGCTTTTATTGGGCCTTCCCAATACGGAATGACAAATGGTAGAAAAAGATCAGAATTGATTGCTTGTGCAGTCAAACTTATTTTGTGCTTGGGAATTTGGATTAACCACTGTGTAGGGATCTCTTTTCCACCTATTCGATGATTAGGCTGTAAAGGTTTAAGTATCAGCTCCTGAGAGGTAATAGGAACAACTTTACCATCGTTAGTAGACAGCGTACCAAACACATAAGGCAGTTGTTTATCTTGGCGGTAACGACTCACTGACAAGGTTGCTTCATCATTCAGTCTTAAGACGAACCAATCCCAACCTTTCTGCCCCTCAGCCATTAGACCGCTTCCCCACTCTTTACTCAGCCAAGCATTCCCTTCTACCCGAACCGATTTGTCGTTTCCGAGCTTCAACGTCCCTTTCACACGAACAAATGGGGCGGTAAGATTGTATGAGGCAACAGGAAGTAAATCATGCTTCTTCTGGTAACCATACTCCCCGGGCAAAACATAGGGGCCAATCGCTGAAGAAATCAGGTCTATATCAAAGTTGTCTGTCGACGCTACCAACTGCCCTGGGAATGGCGTCGCACCCAGCGATCGCCAGTACCAGTTATCAATCCACACACGAAACGGCTTGTTCACCAGACCTGCTTGACCGATACCGCCACGCGCTATACGTTGCTCTTTCCAGACATCGTGTTTGTTCGAAACCACAACATGAGATACATAGATTTGGGGATTCAACCAGCCAGAGCCCGCGTTGTCACTTTCTGCGATGCGGAAATAACTCCACTGCACCCCATATTCTTCGCCATTGTCGTCCACGACATTTGCAAAAAAATGCCACCATTCGTGCTGAAAATGATCATGAAATGAAAAGTCTTGTGGCAATTTTACAGCAACATCAGGCAGCACAGGTTCGAACACTTCATCGGCGTGTGACGTCAGCATCGAGCTCACTTCGTTTATATCCGCCGTTGCAATAGTAGGCGTCTTCTCATCACGTTGAATCACATACACCAGTGCAGCAATAATACACACCACTGTCAGGAACGAAATCCCAACTATTCTCTTATTCAACTTACGCATTTACAACGAATCTCGTAGTGATTTCATTGGCGTATTTCTCACCATCCTATAGACAGGTATTGCACCTGCTAGCATGAGTGAAATCATCGCCAAAGTGATGGTTTGTAAATATTCAAAAGGAATGAGCTGCAGTTCCAACGTCCACCCGAATGACTGCTTAATAATGATATCAACGACCAACGTAGCTAAAACAAGCCCTAGCGGAATAGCAATAAGAATCGATATGGCTCCAAAAACAAACAGTTGCAAACTACCCATCAAAATAAGCTCTTTGCCCGACATACCTACGCAGCGAAGTAACGATATATGTTTTTGCCGAGAAATTTCCCCCGCGATAGTGGCAAAGAAAATACCAAATACTGCAATAACTAAAGTAATGTTTCCAAGCGTATCGGCAATCGAAAACGTCCTATCAAACACTCTTAGCGCTTGTTGATGAATATGATTGTTATCAAAGATACGCTCTGAATCGATACGGAATACGGATTCAAGTCGACGTTTCAAACCTATTGGGTTAACGCCTTCATTAATCACCGCGCCCAGTGCGACATTTCCGCTTCCAGCATAGGCATACAACCAATTGCGGTGCGAGAGCATAATCTGGTTATACGGGTTTCCGTAATCGTAATAAACACCCACAACCTGCCAGCCACTTCCTAGTGCTGGTACAGATATATCATCCCCCGGGCGAATCCCAAGCTTTAGTGCCATTGATTCACTCACCATCACCCCCTTAGAGTGATGCATGTGATACCAATAATTAGGCACGCCCAATTTAACGGTTAGGGAATCCAGTTCACGTTCAGACTCTCCGGTACTTACAACCTGCAATGCACCACTGGCTGTGCTCACCTCTTTTTCCCAACGCCAAAGCACCACTTCCACCTCTGGTTGTTCAGTCAGCCAAGCGTTGACTCTTCCTGCCGCACTATTATTGGGATAAATATACAGATCCGCAGCAAGCCTTTGACTCAACCACTTGTCGGTTGTGTCTCTGAAACTGCCGACCATTGTTTCAATGCCAATGTTCGCCGCCATTGCCAGCATAAAGCCCATGGTTGCGACACCACGGTAGCTCATGCTTGCTGCCGCATCTGCGAAGAACCAGCGCACTTTCACCCAGCGAAGGGAGTAAGATAAACCATTGAAGACTTTCCAAATCAAAAATGGCGTAAACAGCGCTACACCCAGCAACATGAGTGCAATAATGGCAAAACCAGATTCTTGTGTTTTCGGTGCTTGGTAAATAGCTGTCCCTGCAACGGCAAGCGCACAGGCAATCAAAGCCTGCATAGCAAACTCTGTGCCTGCAAAACGAACTAAAGAAAGACGAGTGGATAAGCGTATTGGCTGCGCACGCAGTAACCGAACTAAAGGCCACGCACAGGCGATAACCGCACCAAGTAAAGCCAACACTAAGCTGTAAATGCTTGCGCTCAAGCTCCAATGCACTTCAAGCCCGACGTTCGCATCGTACAAATCGCTTAAGCTGGCAGATACCGCAGGCATCAACTGATTGGCAAGGAACAAGCCAAATACGTTTCCACATACCCAGCTAAGCGAAACAAGAATTAACAGCTCTAGCATAAGAGCTTGCATTAATTGCCAGCCAGATACGCCCATTTGCCTCAAAATGCCCACAATCAGTTGACGTTGTACCAAAGACAAAGACATGGCTTGGTAGAAAATAAATAGACCAACAAGAAACGCGAGCATCCCCATCGCATTCAAGTTGATGTGAAAGGCTTGTGTAAGAGACTCCAGCTCTTGGCGCGAACTGCGGCTGAGTTCCATCCCCGCAGGCAAAATGGATTTCAGTTTATCCAGCTTCTCTTTTGGCATATTGCCACAAGCGATATAAGCCAGCCCTGAGCTTCGCTCAAGCATACGCAGCAACGCAAAATCAGCAACAATACGTGTACCATTTAGCCTCTGGTCTTTATCAATGGCGATAGGTCCAAGCTCACTGCCGTTATCTAGACGCAAATAATCCCCGTCTTGCCATTTCATATGGTTGGCGAGATCCATACTGACTAATATTGGAAATGGTGGCTGCATCAACTTCAGAGATGGCTCGTTGTGTAAAGCGACGTTGGGTTGAAAATTCAACATGGCAACGGGGTCGATACCCACAAGGGTGAGATCGGAGCCGTTTGCGGTATGAATGGTTAAGTTTTCGAACGGCGCACAATGTTGGAAGCCATCTCGGCGCAACTGAACGTAAAAGCCCTGTGGAATTTTGCTCGTCGCGTGTTTTGGTCGGATACGGTATGGGAGAGGATTAGAAAATAGCTTTTCACCATTCTCATAACTTTTAAGGGCATGATCATTGATAGAGCTGACGCCAACAAGTAATGAGACGCCAAGAGTCAAGCCAAGCCACACTAAGACAATTTGAAAAGGGTAACGCTTGTAATGACCGAGTAGCGCTTTAACTACGGGCCATAACATGTAGCTGCCCTCCTTGGAGACGAATCTTGCGTTCCATGTGCTCTGCAACACGCTGGCTGTGTGTGACTAATAACAGTGTGCAGTCTAGTTGTCTGGAAAGCGTCGTTAACAATCTCATCACTGCTTCCGCATTTCGCTCATCCAAACTTCCGGTCGGTTCATCTGCAAGCAGAATCTTTGGTTCCATGTAAAGAGCACGAGCAATTGCCGCACGTTGTTGCTGACCACCAGACACTTCTTCAGGGTAACGGCCCAACAGCGGCATCAAATCCAATGCAGACAAAATTTGTCGCCACAATCCCTGATCTTCAGGCAAGCCTTTTAACTGACGACAAAATCGGATGTTATCGGCAATATTGAGAGTTGGGAGTAAATTGAATTGCTGAAAAACCAAACCAATGTTGTTGCGACGATACGCGGTACGTTTGCTTTGAGGTACTTGGCTCATTGCGAAGTTAGGAAAGCCGACTTCTCCGGAATCTACAGTATCTAGCCCTGCTATCAAATTAAGCAAAGTACTCTTACCCGAGCCACTTTCTCCCATGAGAGCGACTTGCTCACCTTGCTTTAACGTCAACTCAGCACCTTGTAAAACTGGGTGGAACTCTCCGCCATCTAAGTAGCCTTTACAAAGGTCTTTCAGTTGAAGCATCAATACTCTCGCAAACGTAAAAATTCGGACTGTGAATCTACACCAAATCGCTCGCAGTAGAAAGTATTTTGGATACTAGATCACAAGATATGCATCAAAATGCTTTAACTTGCCGTTTTACGTCTAATTTTCGATCAAATTTCTAATCCATTTACGTGTATTCATACGATACAAAGAGCCTGCCCACTTAATGGCCTCTTCGGTCAAAAATAGCAAATAAATCCATTCCGGTTTCCACCCGAGTACAATAGCGGCAAACGCAGCCAGAGGAATACCAATCATCCACTGTGCAATGAGGTCTTGATAAAGGCAGAACTTTACATCTCCACCAGCTCGCAGAACCCCAACGATCGTCATCATTGGCACCGAACGGAGAATAATTGCGGCGCACAACACCAGCATGAATTTCTCAGCCAACACCCGAGTCTCGTCAGTTAAGGCACTGAACGCGTCCAGCACAAGCCCTTGTGTGATATAGAGAACGACAGAAACCACGATCCCAACCACTAAACTGAGTACGGTGACACCAATCGCCTGAAAATAGACTGCTTCATAGTTTTTTGCGCCAATCTGGTTTCCGACCAGTACGGCAGCAGCATTTGACATCCCAATCAGCAAGGCCAAGGAAATCGACTCCACAGGCGTCATGACCGAAAGCGCAGCCAAACCTTGTACACCAGACTGTCCCATAATGGCGTGATAAGCAAACAAACCTCCCGCCCAAGCCAAGAAATTGAACGTGGTCGGCAGAGACAACTTTAAAAAACGGACGATACGTTGCCACTCAATGACTGCGCGAAGATCTTGTAAGTGGAACGCCAGCAAGTGCTGTTTCAAATACAAATAGCCGAACAAGGTAAAGACTTCGATTGCTCCACTCAATACAGTCGCAAGCGCAGCGCCTTTAATCCCTAATGCTGGAAAACCAAAGTGACCGAAAATAAGGACCCAGTTGAGAAAGATATTCGACACAATACCAATCCCACTAAAAAATGTGCTGATGCCGGGTTTATGCATGGCTCGTAAACCCACGGACATACTCGCGACGCAGGCGACGGCAAACATAGTCACTGAGGTGATGACCAAATATTCCGCGCCAAGCTGAATGACCGTTTCTGACGATGTGGCGAGAGACATAATTTGAGTTGGGAACAAGATAAACAGCAACGCAGTAATCGCCGCAAAAATCATCGCGACTAGCCAAGTCAATGCGGTACTTTCACGCACGCCTTGCTTATTCGCCGCTCCCCAATACTGCGCGGTTAAAAGCGCACCACCCGTTGTTACGCCAACCAGCATGATCGTGGTGACAAATGTCGCCCTTGCCGCCACGCCCACTGCTGCGATTTCAGCTTCACCCAATTGCCCAAGCATAAGAACATCGACCAGGCTTCGGCTAGAAAACATGATACTTTGCAGAGTGATGGGCATCGCGATTGCCATCAAACGGCGAAAAAAATCACCTCTGGTGTGATATAAGATTTGAGAAACCATAGCGAACGACATACCTCACGCAACAACGGTCCGATAAAAGAACAATACGAATGAACATTATACGTTCAGTTTCATATTGAAACTACATAATAAACAGGATAACCAAATGAAAAGAGTGCTGGTTTTGGGGGCTTCTGGCTACGTAGGTTCTCAGCTACTGTTCCAACTTTGCGAAAAAGGCTACCAAGTTACCGCTGCAGCACGACAGATTGATTATCTTAATGCTCGAGTGATGCCTCATCCGAATCTCAAAATCACTTATTTAGACCTTGGGGATGAACAAGCAACATCAGACCTTATACCACATTTTGATCTGATTTATTTCCTTGTTCACGGCATGGCGCACGGGCATGACTTTCTCGACTATGAGATATCACTGGCAGAGAACTTTAGTAATGCACTCAAAGGAAGCTCGGTCAAACATGTCATTTTTCTTAGTGCGCTCCAACCACAAACCGGAAACTCTGAACACTTGATGGCCCGTAAAATGACAGGGGAAATTCTACAACGCTCAGGTGTACCTGTGACGGAACTCAGAGCCGGCGTCATCATAGGTGCAGGGTCTGCCGCATTCGAGATCATGCGCGATTTCGTCTACAACATGCCAATTTTAATCGCGCCCAAATGGGTAGATTCAAAAGCCAACCCCATCGCGCTGGAGAACTTGAACCATTACCTTCTAGCCTTAGCAAGCGAAACGCCGACAGAAAACACGCTCTATGAAGTCGGTGGGCCAGATACCCTAAGCTATCGTGAGCAATTCAAAGTGATCAGTAAGGTGACGAAAAAGCCCATTACTTTATGGTCCACGCCCCTACTTACCCCTAAACTCGCTTCCTATTGGCTTGGCGTTGTTACGTCTGTTCCATCCAGTATCGGCGCAGCTTTACTCTCTGGACTCGAACACGATTACATCGCGAACTCAGCGGCAATAAGGAAAAAATATCCCCAACCACTCATCTCGTTTGAGGAAATGGTGTCTGCCAGTATCGCTGCGGAAGGGACGTTCGTCAGAAGTGAAGTCTGGGGGTTCGACCCCGCTGCTTTAAAACGTTGGCAACCAGGATATGGCTATTATCCCAAACAAACCGGTGCGCGCATTTTGACCGACTGCACGGCTGAACAGCTTTGGCAAATCGTTAAGAAGATCGGTAGCCCACAGGAGGGGTATTTCTTTGCCAATATTCTTTGGCGAACGAGAGAGTGGCTCGATATATTTTTTGGCGGAGGTAAGCCAATACGCCGTTCACCTGCGGGGCCGGAACTTAAAGTGGGCGACAATATTGACTCTTGGAAAGTGATTCGATGTGAGGACCACCGTTTTATCTCACTGCTGTTTGGAATGAAAGGCCCTGGACTTGGCCGATTAGAGTTTACTATCGATGATCTTGGTGAAAAACGAAGGCTAAACGTGACAGCATGGTGGCATCCACAAGGGCTACGCGGCCTACTCTATTGGTTTGCGATGATGCCTGCACACCTATTCATTTTCAAAGGCATGGTTAAATCGATCGTGAGAAAAGCAAAAGAGCTTCCGTAGTGGAAGCTCTTAAAGATTGTTAGATCTGGAAGCTAAGCGGAATTTCCGCCAAGTGTTGACCTCGGTTGCACGGATAAACAAGGTATTCACCGTGATACTTCACGTTCGATTTGTAATCGGTCACCTTGTGTACCATAAAGCCAGCCGCTGACGCTTTTTCGATGAATTGAGCATGATGCCCGCGTACAAACCAACTCATAGGTTTGACCAACTCTTCGCCGTCAAAACAGCTTTCACACTGATTTGCACAAAGCGCGAGTGAGTTTTGACCTTCTGTAAAAATCTGCACCTTCCCGCAATCAACGAGTTCTTCTGATGTCGAGACTTCCCAGCCTTCTAGTTCCATTAAATCAAGAAACGCTTCGACATCGCTATCTTTGATCACACGGTCTTCTTTGTCGGCAGGGAAAAACTCGCCATAGAACTTGCTAATACGCTCAAACGTAAACATTAGCCCTGCATCATTCCCTTTTGAACGTCCTGCTTTTTGCCAGCGAGTCAAATCCTCACCGACACAGCGAGGAAATCGCTGAGATTTTAAAGCTCGTGTTACCCAACGAACCAAGTAGTGATTATTCGCGACTGGCGCATTTACTTGCTTACCAGATTTGTGTTCTGCTGCGAGTTCTTCTAAAGCAGCATTAACGAGCTTTTGTATTTCTATTGTGTATTCAGACATTACGCCTTTCTTCCAAACTTCCAGTAAAATGCGGCAGACAACACGGAACATGCCGACATCACCGTAATCATTGGCCAAGTTGCACCACCCGGTAGCATGGCAACCACAGCACCAATTATAGAACCTATGCCGAAACGTAACGTCCCCGCTAATGATGACGCTGTGCCCGCCATCGTTGGGTAGCCACTAAGTAGCAATCCCATCGAGTTGCTTCCTATTGTTGACAAGGTTCCGATAAACATAACCACGAAAGGTACCGTTCCCCACAGGCCAAGGTCAAGAAGCCAAGTAACAAACAACCCCAGACCGGCGATCAATTGTACAGTTAGACCAAATCTTAACATCGCATGCGATCCGACTTTTTTCACCAATCGGCCATTGATACTCGTCATGATGATCATAGCGACAATGTTTAGGCCAAACAGATACCCAAATTGGTCAGGTCTCACGCCATAAATATCAATATAGACAAACGAACCCGCGGTTAAAAAAGCGAACATGCCCGAGAACGAGAACGCACCCGACAGAATTAATCCCATTGCAACGGGGTTTGCGCACAATCGGACGTAATTACGTATCGTCGTGCGAAATCTAAGCGGCTGCTTTTTATCTGCGGTCAAGGTTTCTGGGATTTTCCAAAGAACCAACAAAATAACCACAATAGAAAAAACGGCAAGAATCCAGAAAATAGCTCGCCAACCAAACCAGACGGCAACATGACCGCCAATCATGGGCGCAACAAGCGGTGCAATGGTAATAACGAGCGTCACAAAAGACATTGCGCGTGCGAAGTCTTCGCGGTCAAACATATCTCTTACGACCGCTTGGATGATGACCGCAGCCGCAGCGCCCGCAAAACCTTGTGCGGTACGAACCCAAGTCAGGGCTTCTATCCCCGTTGTCGTTGCACTGACAATTGAAGCAATGCCAAAAAACAGAACGCCCAGAATAAGCACTGGTCGACGACCAAAGCTGTCTGCCAATGGTCCATGTATTAATTGCCCGATCGCAAAACCAGCGGTGTACGCTGTTAAGGTAATTTGCACAGCGCCTTCAGCAACGCCCAAATCACGGGCAATAGTCGGCATTGCTGGCAAATACATATCGATGGCTAAAGGTGTTAACGCACCAATTGCACCCAAAACGAGAAAAAGAAGAAAATTGATTTGCGGGGCTTTCGCTTGCTCCATTGCAGAACTAGACATAGGTCTCCTACTCGGTTGCGTTAGACTTGCAGCTTCCTTGCTGCAACCAAACAGAAACAGAAAGACACGGTTCCACGTGCCTTGAATTGACCTATATTCCGTCAATTGACAAAAAAAGACTAGTTCCTATTTGGAAATAAAGTATTTCCTGAGGCTCGTATTATTTCCAAACAGAGTCAATTTCTTCCTGAGTCAAATAGCGGTATTCACCCGGTTCAAGCGCTTCATCGAGTAGGATATGACCAATACGCTCACGGTGTAGGTGTTCTACTTTGTTACCCAAAGCAGCAAACATACGTTTTACTTGATGATACTTACCTTCTGTAATCGTCAGCAGCACTTCTTTTTCGTCTGCATCAACAATTTCGAGTGTCGCTGGTAACGTTGCTTGTTTCTCATTGCGAAGTTCAATCCCCTGAGCAAATTTCTCGATGTAATCCGCTCCAATCGGGTCCGCTAACCACACTCGGTACGTTTTCTCGCATTTATGCTTTGGAGAAGTAATACGATGTGACCATTTGCCATCATCGGTGATCAACACAAGGCCTGTGGTATCAACGTCTAGTCGACCTGCAAAATGAAGATCTTCCATTTTCACTTCATCAAGCAAAACAAACGCCGTATGGTTAAATCCATCTTCATGCGAGCACACAAATCCATCCGGTTTGAAAAGCATGATATAACGAGGCCCAGGCTTTTGGATTTCTCTCCCCTGCCATTCAACAACGCACTCGTCACTAACTTTACATGAACCACTTTTCTGAACTGCATCGTTGACGGTCACTTCACCACTTTTAAGGATTTTTGTAGCTTCTTTACGTGTCGCACCCAGTGCATCACACAAATATTTATCTAAACGCATGAATACCTCATCTTTGTTAGGTGAGGTATTATAGTGCGACTGGATCAAATAGTTGAGCTA